>CAVOBC010000362.1:0-4906 GCA_963693635.1 Gammaproteobacteria bacterium
TCCGCTTTGAGAAGATGAAGTCGCCGAGCACGTCGAGTTCTGTCTCGCGACCCGCCTCAAAGACATAGTCCTTGCCGGTGATGCCGCAGTCGACGATTCCTTTGGCGACCTTCTCCGGCATCTCCTTGCGATCCAGCACCCGAAAGACAATGCGCTCGTCATAGGGCGCATTGACCTCGTACCGACGCCCCACGTCGAGTGGATGTCCGGCCCGGGCCAACAGTCTCAACACTTGCTCATTGAGACTCCCTGACGGGATGCCAAAGTAGAGACAGTCGGGTTTTTTGGAGAAATCCATGGTGTTTCCTGAAAGCGCCGTTTTTGTACTGATTAATTTCCTGGCCCCGCCGTCTTGAACCACGTGGGTTAAAGACTGACCGTTTCCCATGTCAGTTGCCGGGTTGATTCCAAGCGGCTTTCGAGGTCAACCGCCCCAAGCGGGGGCGCATTTTGACAGGATCAGGAACGCGGTGCCAACCGCGCACCGGACCAATCAGCCAGCGCCGCAAAGGCGGCCACCGCAACGATCAGCGCGGGGAACACCTCGTGCACCGGCCAATCACCCAACCAGTCCGCGCCAAAGCTACGCCAGCCGAGCAGAACCGAAATACCCAGCAGCATGGACACAACGGCTCCGAGGGCGCTCCCCCGACGCCAGAAGAGACCGCCCAGCAGGCTCGGTACAAAACACACTGCGTAGAGGCTCCCGGAGAAGATCGTGATCTCAACGATGCCGCCGGGCGGGTCGAGCGCGAGGGCCGCGGCAAGAACGGCAAAGCCGGCGATGGCGACGCGCGTCCACAGGACCGGCTTTCGTGGCGGCCTGCGTATCGACACAACATCCTGGGTGAACACACTGGCGGTCACGAGCAGGACGCTATCCATCGAGGACATGGCCGCAGCAACAATCGCGATGATCAGGCAGTCAGACGCCCACAGGGGGAAGACCGAGCGATCATTGAGCAGCCTTGGCACAATCGTGTCCGTGTCAGTCACTCCGGACAGCAGGAAGTGCGCATAAATTCCGACCGGAAACAGGCAAAACTGGATAACGAGCAGGCCGCCAACGGCTATCCAGATGCCCCGTGCTGCCTCACGGTCATCCCGCAGGCCATAAAAGCGCGACACCTGCCTTGGGTCCACCAGCAGCTTGAGCGACCCGGCAAATGCAATGCCGAGCAAGAGCGCAAACGGCAGCCCGCCATTGATATCAAAAACATGCTGCGACTCCCTTCGCCCCGCGAGTTCAGGCAATGCCAAGATGCCACCCGCCGCATCGGTGACGAAGTAAAAGATCATCACCGACCCGACGAGCATCAGGGCGCCCTGGACGAGATCGGTTCGCACCACGGTGACAAAGCCGCCGACTGCGGTGTATGCCATGACAATCCCGAGGGTCAGACCGATCGCGGCTTCATAAGGAATGCGGAAGAACGCCTCAAAGAGATTCCCCGCGCCCTTGAAGATAGCGATGAGGTACAGGAGGCTCGCGCTGACGACAACCAGTGCCGAGACCAGTCGCACCGGCACACTGTCACCATAACGCTGGGACAGGAAATGCGGCACCGTGACGGAGCCGAAGTGGGCGGCCTGCGCGCGCATTCTCGGCGCGACCCAGCGCCACGAGACGTAGGTGAAGACGACGATGATGCCGGCCATCACCAGCCACGCGAGGCCAAAGTCATAGCCCTTGCCAGCGTGGCCGATGTAGCTATTGGTACTCGCAAAGGTGGCGAAGAAGGAAACCCCGACGACAACACCGCTCATGTTGCGGCCGCCGACGTAGTAGCCCTCCACCGAGTCACTCGCGCGGCGCCCGAGCACGGCGTTGTAGGCAAGGACCAGCGCGTAGACCACAAGCAAGATCGCCGCCAGCCAGTGTTCAACGAGCAGACTCACCGGCGTTGCCGCGGTGCCCCGCACCTACGCCTGCTCAACGCCGCCTCAGCGTGATGAGGCGATAGCCGACATCGAGGCTCGAACGCGACAGCAGCTGCCCAAACCGCCTGTGCCAATCACCGTCGGCGAGATCTGCGCGAAGTCTGGACAATCGTTCCTCGACAAGCGGCGCGCCAAATCGATTGAATGTTGAGATAGCAAATTCTTGTCCCAAAATTGTCATCCTGACAATTCTCGGGAGTCGGTTTGCAAACAAACCTCGCATGATCTTGAAGAAAAGAGGCTTGCAGAAAATGGCGGTGCATCCCTGCACCGCATGCCAGTGCCTGCCCAGAACAGAGTTATGGGACAGGGACTAACTGACCTCACCCGTTCTTCGAGATAGGCGTCCGGACGTTGCCAATAGGCCGCACGGAAACCGTCCGTACAGTCAGCCGGGATGGGAATCGTGTCGATCGACGCATGAAAGCAGTCGCGCGCGGCATCAGCGATCTCGCGGCAGGTCGGAAAAATTGTGTTGTTTATCGCGTCAACCTTGGGAATGTACTACAGCAACCAGAAGTCGGCGAGATCTGGCTCGTGCGTGAACAAGACAACCCGGTCTCTGCACACCCGATCAAGTTCCCGCAGGCCGGCGCGCCAGTCACGCCAGTGATGCAGCGTCAAGACGGCGAGCCGCGCAGCAACTGACTGATCCGCAATCGGCAGCGCTTCGGCGGCGCCTTGAACGTGAGACCCCAGTCCACTGTAGGGTGCGAGCATCGACGCGGACGGTTCGACCGCAACCACGGACATCGATGGTGGCTCGTAGGCACCGGTTCCCGCACCGACGTTGACCAGGTTCTCTGCATCACCGAGCGCCTGTGCGATCGCGCCACCGATGCGCACGTCCGGCACCCGCAATGACGGATAGTTGCGGCCAATTGTGTCGTACCAGTTCAGCATTTGCTTCAATCGATCCACTCGACCGATTAGGCGGGTGGCCCTTTCCTCATGAAGGAACGCAGTATGCGTACTGTGCACCGAATCTCAAGACAACGGCACGGCGGGCGGCGCTGGCGACAGGATATGATGGTGGAAACATGCGAATCATGCTCAAAGGGGAGTCTCGATTGAACGAGGATCTCTACCTGGTTGATGGCACCTTCGAGGTGTTCTGATGCTTTGCGGCAACGCCGCGACATACCAACCACGAGGGTCAGGAAATGGGCGCCGTTCGCGGCTTGTTGCAGACAATGGTGTCGTCGCTAAAACGCGAGGGCATGGGTTACATGGCTGTCGCATTCGACCCAATCGGCACACGCGTGCGGCCCGACGATCGTTCCGACTACGGCTTGCTGCGAAGCCAGTTCCCGCTCGCTGCTGAAGCCCTGCAAGTAGTTCGGCATCACCGTGTGGCACATGAAACGCTTCCAGGCTGACGACGTGATCGCGAGTGCCGCTCATCGGTTCGGCGATGCGGCCGATGTCACCTACATCTGCTCATCAGATCAGGATTTCTGCCAGTGCGTGCGCGGCAAGCGCGTTGTCCTGATGAACCGAATTCGCAAGACGATTGCAACAGAAGCGGATGTCATCAGCCGCTACGGTGTCACCCCCGGACAGTTTCCGGACTATCTTGCACTCGTCGGCGACGTCTCTGACGGCATCCCCGGCTTCGGCGCCAAAAAAGCCGCCCGGTTGCTTCAGGAGTATGGCGACCTGGACCAGGTCATCGCCCAAGCGCCCGCCTGGGCGCCGACGATGCGTGGCGGCACAACACTTGCGGCCACCCTGACCGAACGCAGTCGCGAAGCAGAACTCTATCGAAACCTCTCGATCCGGCGCAGCGATGTGCCACTGCCCCACGAACTGAAGGATCTTGAATGGCGCAACATTGATGTTCCGCGCCTGGCGGCATCGATTGCCGACGTTGAAGAAGATGCGGTGATTCCGCGCCTCAATCGCTGGGACCGCATCGGCCAATCGATGACGGTCTATTATCCCTAGCCGCATCTCACGGTGCCGGATTGCCGCGCGGACGCGCAGGGAACACCCCAGCACATTGCTTTAGCTCATGAAAGGCTGAGGCCCGCGACACTGAAAAAGTGCAGGAAAGCACTTTTTCAACAACTTGCGAGTCCTGTCCCAGAATTCCGTTCCGGGGCTTTAGGGCACGTCGGTCACACGGACCCGGAAGTCACGGCTTTGTACCTGCAGGTCCGGCGCTGAGACCGTGATCACATTTGACGCGTGATCAACAAGCTGCAGCGAAATGTACCACTCGCTTGCATCACCGCTGCCAAAGCTGAAGACCCCGACAGGATCATCCGCGTTGAAGTATTGGGACTTGTGCCGGTGGTGCTCAGAGTCCAGCCACACATTGCCATCTCGAAAGTCGCTGCCATCGATGGTGATGGTCACCTCCCCTAAAACCTCGATATCGGTGGCCGACAGCGTGAGCCCGTTAAAGACCGGCGGCTCTCCATCGCCGGCAAGCTCGCCAGTTACGTTTAGAGAAGACGGGAAGCCTCTCGCCGCGAGCCATTCGGGACCCAGGTCAACGCAGGGGCCGCCGCTTGCCAGTAGTGAAGAGTCACAGGCCAGTTGCCCCGTTCCGCCGTCTCTGGAAGGTTCAGCGCGGGGTTGCCGTCGCCATCAAAGTAGGTACCAATCTCACTGTGCCCGCCTTGACTGTCGAGACGCAAATGATAATTCTGGATACCGAATCCCCCAGGCACCTCCGTCAATTCAACATCGAAGACGTGAGTGGCCGTCGCCCCGTCCAAATGGACGTTGTCGTCAAAATCGACATTCACAACCTCCGGCATCTCCTCGTCCGTAGACCTGCGCCATAGCGCCAGGCCGCCGAGCGGCGACTCAGTGAATAACATTCACACCAATCGCAAAGTGAGTTGTTTCATGTTTACGCCGCGCTCCGCGGGATGTCTATCTGCCCAGTGGGACATCCAGCACAAAACGGACACTTTGAACGATCAATGGCTGTCCAGGGTCGATCGCGATGTCG
>CAVOBC010000363.1:0-4861 GCA_963693635.1 Gammaproteobacteria bacterium
AATCGCGTGGCCGGATTCGCGAGCGCCAGAACGATGAATCGGCTCTATAGTTACGATGCGTTAACCGCAGCGGACGCTGACCCGTAGCGCTGATTGCAGAAAACGTGCGGTTCCCGGGAGGGGGGGCAGGTCCGCAAGGCAGGCCATTAGGACAGGTCGTCAGGACAGGTCGTCGTGCGGGACAATTCCCGCGCGGTCAGGTGCTGGAGAACTGGCTTGCGCGCGTGGAGAGGTGGCTGTTGCCGCGTGAACACAGCGTTCTCAGCATCGCGATGTCCTCGCCGGTTACGCTGCTCGCGTTGACCTCAGTTTCCGTGCACCAGCCGAGAACCTGTCGAAGACCGACATTGGCTGCGCAGGACTTGAGACCATGTGCCTCCGTCGCGAGGTGGCGCTGTTCGCCCCCGGCGTAGGCAGCTTCGATCTGTGTTACGCGGCCGCCTGACTCGTCGATGTACGCTTGAATCAGGCGCTGACACAGTGACTCGCCGGCGGCGGGTGCGGCTGCGACGATCTTGTCAAACACTGACGGGTCGAATTCGGCGTCGTCACGCGTCACATTTTCTATCGCAATTTCAGGCTTCGCGTCGTCGGGGCGCTCGCTGGCTACTGGCGGTTCGGACCGGGTGATCGCAGATGATGTCGCCGACTGCCAACGCGTCACCGTCGTCTTCAGTCCATCTGGCGTGAAGGGTTTCGTGATGTAGTCGTCCATTCCGGCCGCCAGGCACTGCTCACGGAATCCGTCCATGGCGTGCGCGGTGACTGCAATGATCGGTGTTCGCTGACGAGGTGCCTCAGGTTGTAAGTTCTGACTTTGTTCGGGTGTTTCGTACTCTCTGATCATTGCCGTTGCCGTGAAACCATCCACGGGCGGCATCGAGCAGTCCATGAGGATGAGACTGAATAGATCGTCGAGGCAGGCATCGACGGCCTGTTGGCCATCTTCGGCGGTCGTGACGCGGTAGCCGTCAGCCGTCAGGAGTCCTGCGGCCGTTTCCCGATTAACCTCGCCGTCGTCGACGACAAGGATGTGATAATCGCTGCAGTCGAGGCGGCTCAAATCTGCGTTGGCGGCGTCCGATTCGGGTTGCGCCTGCCTCGCTGATTCAGACAACAGCCGGATGACATCACTCTGCACGAGTGGATAGAGTAGTTATTCGGCTTGGGTTGCCTGGTCCTGCCGTCAGGCCGATGACCTGCAGATGATGTATTTTCGCGAACTGGTCATCGAGAGTGTCCGGCCCGTTCGGCAATGCGTGATCCAGGAGTGCGATTGCATAGATGTTGGTCCGTGCCCGCGTAATCACCTCGTCGGCTGAGGACACTGTGTCTGTCGAGACGCCAAAGTGTGTGAGTTGGCGGCGGAGCAGGCGACGTCTGATGGGATTGTCGCAGACGATCAGTATGCTGCCGTCTATCGGCACTGCAGGCGGCGGGCCGCTCACGTATGTGGGCACTGTGACGGTAAAACTGAAGGTGCTGCCGACGTCCAGATCACTCATCACTTCGAGGTGACTATCCATCAGTTGCAGCAACGAGTTACAAATACTGAGGCCGAGTCTGGAACCGCCGAATACATAGGAACGCCGGCGTTGAGTCGCCACTCGTAGGTACCCCAGGACGCCGGCCAGCACGTGCGCTGCCCGACCCCATCGAGATCCGGATTGGTGATGCTGACTGGGTAGCGGAAGGCCACGGGAACCGTTAGCGATTCGTCACCGCCGTGGATTCGAGTGATGTGCCTGCCTTCAAGACCCGCGTAGAGGCGGGTCTTCGCCGACAGGGGAAAGCGGTACAGGATGTTGGCGGCGTAATGATTGCCGAGACGATAATCCCGATCATTGGTCCCGGTTTTAATGTTGACGCTGATGTTGGCGCTGATGTTGGCGTGCCAGTTGGTGTCGCGGTTGGCATAGGTCAGCTTGACCGACGTATCCCATGTCCCGGATCCAAGCTGCATCGTATACGGGAGTTGCTGATTGCCCGCGGCTCGCGGCGTGTCACCCACCTCATCGATCGATCCGGTCGGCAGGTTGAGTCCAGCGGTCAAACTCAGGTCGCCGCCAAGCGAGTCTCTGGCTAACGAACGCGTCACGTTTAGCTTGATATCACCTACACCCTTCGGCGTGATGAGGAATGTGTCATAGCCGGGAACGATCGAGATGTGGTCAGTCCCCTGCCGGATGTAGGGAACGGCAACGGAGACTTCGGTGACATCGCTCATCGTTCGGCTTACCCGGAAGATGTGGACCTGCTGGTTGATGTTGGCGGGCAGAACAGGAAAGTTGGCGGCGGTTCTCGTGTCGCCCGGCCCGGCCCACAGGACCTCGTCGTTGGAGAGATCGTCCGTGCCGTCACGGTAACCCTGAAACTCCATCTGGTTGAACTGGTAGACGAAGCGCCAACGCCCCGCGCCGCCCTGCGGCCCCGACGTTTCATCGCCGATCGTGGTTGCAAACAATTGATCGAGGCTCATCTCGGCAAAGTCGGCCGGGGTCGTGTGGGCGCACACACTGGCCGACAGACAGGTCGTGGCTGCGAGTACGCCGGCCGCAACATCGGCTGGCGGCTTACGTCGGTATACGGCGCGATTGGCCACATCGGGATTCAATTTACGTTTCATTTTCATCTTGCTCTCCTTGGCGTTTTCGAGTGCGCTGGCTTCCATAGGTGTGCATCGGAATCGGTCTGGTTGGGCCTCAAAGCTCGTGGGTGCCACGAGGCGGGCGGACGGGGGTAGTACTTCTGAATCATCGACGACAGGATTGCGCGGCTGACGGGTTTGGCGAGGTGATCATCGATCCCCGCGTTGAGGCAGCGCTCGACGTCCGTACTCATGGCGTTGGCTGTCAGCGCGATAACGACGGTGTCGTGATCGACGTCCTGCTCGTGCTCGCGAATGCGTGGGGTGGCTTCGTAGCCGTCCATATTGGGCATCAGGCAGTCCATGAAGATGAGATCCCAGGCTTGTTCCTGGTGGCGTTCGACAGCTTCGACCCCATCTTTGGCGACGACGCACTGCAAGCCTGACTTCTCCAGCATGCGTTCCATGATGCGTTGGTTAACCGAGTTGTTGTCCACGACGAGGATGGAGAGGTCCTGATGTGGTTCAGGCGTCGCGCTGGCAACCGACACGTTCTCATTGATTTGTGGGCCCAGCAGTCGCCGCATGCAGGCGCGCAGAAGTGGACCGCGAACCCGTCTGCACGTCGGGCCGCGGGCACGCCACGTTGCGGTGTTGCGCGTCCTGGGCATAAATCAGCTTCGTCTGGGTCGTCAGATCCAGGTGTCGGGTGAAGATGGCAGGGTCAGAGCAGACGATGCAGTCGAATGGACCCTCGTGGTCCAGGTCGTCGGTCGCGCCGCAGATCTCGTGGCCCGGCAACGCCAGGCGATACATTGCGATCTGGTCAGTTCGACCGCAGATGAGGGCGCGTCCGGATGGTCGCGCTGTCGGCCCGGCGTAGCGTGCCTGGGACCACGGGAGCGCAACGGTGAATGTGGTTCCCACGCCTTCCTCGCCGGTGAGTGAGATTCGCCCTCCCATGCCCTCGGCCAATCGGCGAGCGATTGTGAGCCCAAGACCCGTTCCACCGAACATGCGCGTGGTGCTGCCGTCGGCTTGCGTGAACGGCTCGAACACCTGGGCCTGCGCCGCGCTGCTCAATCCGATGCCGGTGTCGGAGACAGTGACGTGAACAATCTCAGCGGCCGTCCGCGTGACCGCGAGCTTTACATGACCGGCGTCGGTGAACTTGATTGCGTTGCTGAGGAGATTAGCGAGGATTTGCTGCAGCCTTTCCAGATCACCGTGCACTTGATCCGGGCAGTCGGCTGCGATCGATGCCAGCAGATCAACCTCCTTGTCGAACGCGAGCGGACTCATGATGTCGCACGTCTCCTGAATCGTGTCGTCCAGAAAGAAGTCGATGTTCTCGAAGGTCATTTCACCGGCTTCGACCTTGGAGAAGTCGAGAATGTTACCGATGATGCGCAGCAGCGCTTTGCCGCTCGATGCGACCGTTGTGCAGTATCCCTGTTGTTCCAGGGAGAGTGACGTGGTTTGCATCAACTCAATCATGCCAAGCACGTCATTCATGGGTGTTCGCAGTTCATGCGACATGTTGTGCAGGAACTCGGTCTTGTACTTGCTCGTTTGCTCAAGCTCGATCATTGCCTGGCTGGATTTCAGCAGGTACTGAACCCGGCGTGTCAGGAGTGGCCAGTTGTGTGGCTTGGTCACGAAGTCGGTGGCACCGGCACCGAACGCGAGATCGATCGATGCGAGATCATCTTTTGAGGTTGAGATCATGATCGGAATGCTTGAGTCGTCGGTGCGAAGCCGCTGACAGACCTCAATGCCGCCCAGGCGGGGCATTCCGAGGTCAAGAATGACGAGGTCCGGGGCCCGGCCCTCATAGCGCTCGAGCGCTTCTTGCCCGTCGGCTGCGGTGACGACCCAAAAGCCGTTCTCTTCGAGCACGGCACCCATGAGCAACAAGGTTGTTGCATCGTCATCCGCGATCAGAACCAGCGGTTGAATATCTTTCGTATCGGGCATTTGTGCGGGCGTTTTGGAACGTATGGATAAAAGGTAGTACGAGGATCGTGCAACGAGGGCTCTTTCGATGTCATTGGTCGCGTTCTTGCCCTGAACTCGCTACAAGAGATTGTCGGTTGCGCTTTTTGAGAGGGGGGAGGCGATGGCGTGTGCGGTCGGTTTTGCGAGGTGTTGGCGCGCTATGATGGTCGCGCAGATTCGTGTGGCTGCCTGGACCTTCTGTCCGGCTCCTCTCCTGAACCTTCTTCCTGGAACCTCCCTCCCGTGCTTTGGAAAACTGACACGTGATTTACGATG
>CAVOBC010000364.1:0-4830 GCA_963693635.1 Gammaproteobacteria bacterium
TCGGATTTGCGGCATCCTCACGCGCACACGTCGTGCGCGTCTACGATGCCGCAACCGCCGCCGGCGCTACCGACGAAGGCCGGCCTGAACTCCGCCCGCAATATCACGACCACTACTTTGGCGCGTATTTCAGAGACCCAGAGGGCAACAAACTGTGCGTTGCCTGCCACGACCCCGCGTAAGGCTGGGCCTATGCGGGGCCGGGCACGAAGCGCGATACAAGGCGCGCCGCGCGCTGGCCCGTGACACCAGCCCGCCGCATCCGCCAACACTCACCCGACGTGGCGCAGCACTTTCCCTGCGCGGGTCCCTGTCAGTTCACCGTCGAGCAGGCTGACCTCACCGTTAACGATGGTTGCCTTGAATCCCTTCGCGCGCTGAATGTACCGGGGCGCGCCGCCTGGAAAATCATGGACCAGTTCCGGTTGCAGTTCAGCAACCTCGTCCAGGTCAATCACATTGATGTCGGCCCGCATGCCCTCCTGTAACAGCCCGCGATCACTCAATCCGACGACCCGCGCAGGCCCGTTCGTCATCCGCTCAATGACCTCGGGCAGGCTGTAGACACCCGCCTCACGATGCCAGTACGACAGCATGAAGGTGGACCAGCCAGCATCCATAATCTGCGAGACGTGAGCACCCGCGTCGCCGAGTCCCGGAACAAGGTTATCGGAGCGAAACAACTCGCCCTGCTCCTTCAGACTGCCCGCGAACATACGATAGTTGAAGAGCGCAAGACCGTTCGTCTCACGGGAGACCCGCAGGAACGTCTCAACCCAGTGCTCACCGGCAGCGTCCGCTTCCTGCTGCAAGCTGGTCACATTGGTGTAGTCGGGCACGTCGTCGGCACCGAGCGAGAAGACCCGATTGATTGGAACTCCACTCGGCTGGGCCTTGCCTTCTTCAACCAGCCTGGCCGCAGTCTCAGGATTGTTGATCGCCGCCAATCTACCTGCGAGGTCCAGCTTTGATATCGCGATCCAGGTTTCTCCCTGAACCGGCAGATTCGACTGCAGGCCCAAGATGAAGCCGGAGCCACGAACATGGGCAATTGTCGTGATGTCACGGCCATCACATAGCGCGTCCAGCGATGCAGCGGCCCTTCGCCCGGAGCCCTCGGCGGGTTGAGATACCTCGCCCATCGGCACCCGCGCGCCGTCGTCGTAGAGCTCAAGCGCGTAGCTGAACAGGCAACGGTTTTTCGATGCATCCGCCATCGACCTGATCACATCAAACTCTGCGCCAACACTTTGCACGAGACCGTCGCGCGCACCGACCACCTTGCTTATCCGTTCGAGCTCCCCGATGTTGGCGAACGTACCCGGGATCGATCGTCCGTCCGGCGCCCGATGTGGTTCGAAACGGTTGGTGGAAAAACCCCAGGCGCCATCGGCCATCGAGCGCTCGACCACCGCCTCCATCTCGCGAATCTCGCCATCGGTTGCGTCGTCGGCAAACGAGCGATCACCCATCACAAAGTAGCGAACGGCCGCGTGCCCGACCATGCCCGCTACATTGACAGCCGTACCGAGCCGCTCAATGGAGTTCAGATACTCACCATAGTGGACCCAATCCCAGGCGAGGCCACCAAGAATCGCTTGCTTCGGAATGTCCTCCACCGTCTCCATCATTCCCGCAAGCAGCTCGCGATCCTCAGGTTTGCACGGCGCGAACGTCATGCCGCAGTTGCCAATGAGAGCGGTAGTCACGCCGTGCCAGCTGACGGGTGTCATGTCCGGGTCCCAGCCCATCTGCGCATCGAGGTGCGTGTGAATATCGACGAAGCCAGGCGTAACAATATGGCCGTCGGCATCAATCTCCCGGGCGCCACTGCCCTCGACAACGCCAACCGCCGCGATCATGCCGTCTTTGATGGCAACGTCGCCAACGACCACGTCGGCTCCCGACCCATCCACCAGTGATCCACCGCGTATCACAATGTCATAATCCATGATGCTGCCCTGAGTTGTTACGCTCGTTTGTTTAGCTCGTGCTCGTTTGTGTTCAAGGGATGTGCTGCTTCCGTCTTCTCGTTATCCGCTCGTTTTCTTCTCGTTTTCTTCTCGTTTCCCTCTACTTTTCGTCTACTTTTCGAAGCACCCTGGGAATTCCCCCCAGAACTGCGCCCGTCATTTATCCAGCGCATTGGTCATGTAACCATAGTCCGTCGCCCAGTTCGGCGTCACCTCTCCAGCTTCGGCCAATTGCCGCATCTCAAGCTCCAACCAACGGCGTGCCTCAGCCGATTCGGCTTTCTCCCGAAATGGCGTTGGCTTGCAAGCCAGTGCCGGGCGCGTTTGGGTGAACGGCAAGCGTGGCTTGCCAAGCGCACGCAGGACGGCGATTTCAACCAACGAATAGGGATCGTCTTCGTTCCTGTCGAAGCGCATGGGTTCTCTGAGGGCAAGCGCCGCATTCGCGATGAAACGAGGCGGCCCCGACACCTTCGCACTCGCGCGATGCAGCATGTAGGGATGCAGAAGCACCATGTCGCCCGGGTCACCCGTCAGTTCTACGAAGTTTTTGCATCGATCTATCAGGCCGGGAATCAGGTAACCCGCACCCTGCACGCTGTCCGGGTGCAGCCCTTCCGGGTGCGCCGCCAGCAGGCGCGCGACCGGAGCAATTGAGTCCGTCGCAATGACAGTGCCACCGCCTCCCGGGCGGATCTCGGAGAAGATCGGAACCGTGAGCAAGCCCTGCTCAGGGGAACCCAGAAAGTGCCGAAAGTGCCAGCCGTCCTTATGCCATCCACTCAGGCGCGGGTCCGGAACCTCAAAATGCGCACTCGCCCCTCCCAGATTAACGGCTGCAGCGTCGCCCCACGCCACCTTCTCGCCACCGCCCGCAAGACGTTCGGCCCCGCCCACGACGTCCAGTTGTGCCGCAAGTGCGCGCGGCGCCGTCGCCTGCAAATTGAAACGATGACCACTCCCGGCCGTACGCATGTGTCCGGGTACGGCCTGCGGCCCCGCCCGCTTCGAGTCCCAGGAAGTGGGATCGTCTTCAGTTATGCCAAACCGGTCAGACAGTTCATGCCACGTCTCGGTCCGCACATGCTCGGCGATGGACAGGGGAAACGCATCCCTGATGACGACGAAACCGTTTTCGACAAAGTGGCGCGCGTCGTCTCCGCTCAGGACCTCACAGCTTGCCACTGCATGGGCAAGCGCGCGGGCTAACGCGGGCTCAACTTCGAGCAACTCTCTCAGCATGATTGCTTCCGGATCAGGATTGAACTCAATATACACTTTTGGGAATGGTCTGAGCAGAGCTATCCGCCCTCAGCGGACGCCTGTTCGCCCGCATCTGTACGCACGACTTCAGTGCGCAGGAGCAGATCATGCAGGCAGCGGCGATCAGCCCTGAGAATGAGAACATGGTCGATCAGCGCGAGGACACCGAGCGGTGTCGCGCTCGCGTACAACAGCAGAAAGAAAAAGGCCCGACCCAAATGCACGAAGGGGCCAGGCAAATCGCCATCAAGCCGGACGATGCGGATACCAAGTATGAGCTTGCCTATACTCTGTCCACGTCGCCAGAGTGGCGCGCCATTCAAAAGCAGCCAGGCCGCGACACCCAGCGCAGGAATGCGCAGGTAAAAGTAACTACTCGCGTAGTCTTCGGCATCCTCCAGCGCGCCGGTCACAAGCAACAACGCGAACCCCGTTATGACAACAAGCACCAGATCAATAACTGTCGCTGCCAGGCGACGTCCTCGGCCGGCCAGCGTGCGATCACTCATCGGCCGACTCCCCGGCACCGATCTGAAAAACCAGCAACGCATTGCCAGGTCGTTGCGAGAAACTACCGTACCCGGAGGAGACGATCAGCAAGTCGTCAACCAGGAGGGGGCCGTGCGCATCGAACGCACCACCCGAGGTCGGAACCCCATTGATGGCGTCAAAATTACGCCAGCTATCGTGGGACCACAATAGCTCGCCCGTCTGCAGATCAAGCACGTGAAGCATGCCATCCAGCGTCCCGGCGAAGACAAGCTCAGGACTCAGCGATATGGCAGCCGAAAAGCCGCCCCAGCACACCCGATCCGGGCAACGCGCGCTCGCTGGGTGCGACCACAGGGTCCTGCCTGTCTCAAGGTCCAGCGCGTGAACGCCCGGCCGCGCATCGCCAACACCCGTGAGATCGCCGGCATACAGATCGCTCATGGGCACGACCAGAATGCCCTTCTGGCTGTGGGCGGCCATCCCCCAGTGAATACCGCCGAGCGCGCCCCCGCGGCCAAGCTTGCGTTGCCAAACGACATCGCCTGTTTGTGGATCCATGGCATGTACATCACCCGATTTTTGCCCAGCGATGAGCAGATCCCGACTGCCAGGGAGGGTGACCAGTACGGGCGGGGCGCCGAAGTCGATGTCGGGACCCACCGGATCAGGACAGTTTGGGCCGCCGGCATTGCAGGCGAGATTGTAAGCGTCGTTGGCCGTGAACTGGCGCAACCAGGCCACGCTGCCATCACTGGTGTTCAACGCGAAGATAGCGTCGCTGGTCGCCGACGCGGGATGACTGTAGTTCTGGCCGGTACCAAAGAATAGAAGACCACGTTTGCGATCGAGCGTCGGCGCACCCCAGACGGGTGCACCCGACGGACCGTGGGTCTCAATGAACAGGAGGCGTCGCCCTGTCACTTTCGGTAATCCCGGGATCGTTCGACGGTGCCACAGCACGGCTCCGTCTTCGACGCTGATGGCCGACATGCCACCACTCGTTTCACAGCAGCCGTACGAGCGGCATAGATCGGGGCTGATCTGTCGCCAGGCCGTAGACCCACTTCAATGTCAGCCTGCCAATGTTGCCGCGACTGATCGT
>CAVOBC010000365.1:0-4806 GCA_963693635.1 Gammaproteobacteria bacterium
GCCGGTTGCGCAGGCTGACAACTTCCTGGTGTCCGCGAACTTCCGCGCCATATTGGCTTACAACTGCGCCAACAAATATGCGTTGTCAGTAGGATTGTTGGCGGACAGTCTGCGCTAGGGACGTGGGCCGGGGGCTCGGCACTTGGGCTATGGACGTGGGCTGTGGAGAGTGCGCTCAACGTGCACGGATCAGTCCGGCTGGGTCATGAAAGTTGCCGTGCACTTGGCGACCTTTTGCTCAGTGTCCGCGCGGATTGCGACGCCGGTCATCTGCGCCAGTCTGCGTCGCTGGGAGACGCATCGTCCCTCAAGTCTGACACGGGTCCCCACGGGGAGTGGTTGCAGGTAGCGTATCTCGCAACGTGCCGTGTACATGCGCTGGCCTTGCAGGAACATCCAGTTGGCCATGACATCATCAAGCGCGGAGTAAAGAATGCCGCCGTGGGTTATGTCGTCATATCCGCAGTGATGTGGACCGGGTGTGAAGGAGGCAACGCAGACCTGCTCTTGGCCGGCTCGTTCTTCGAGGGCGAAGGTAAGCTGCAACCCGACAGGATTTGATGGACCGCAGACGAAACAATGGCTGGCATCAAGCTGAAGCGTATCTGACATCGGTGAGTCGTCAGGCGTGCCGCTGTAGGTGGGCAGGGGTTAAGAGGTCCCAAAGCGACGCACGAAAGAGGGCGTTCGGAATCTGGTCTTTGATCTCATCGTGCAGTCGAGGCAGTTCGGACCAGTGCACGCCTTGCTTGTGGTGGTGAGCGGTGTGGTACCCGAGATTGCCGGTCAGGAGGTTAAAGATCCTGTTCATGTTGTTGTAAGACGCGTTGAACTCATCGCCCGTGTCGAGGCCAGCGTGATGGTCGTAGGTTGCCCAGGCGGTGATCAGTAATCCAGTGATCATTGGCAGTATGAACAGCATCAACGCGGCAACCGGCTTGGCAATTGTCAGGCCAATGACGACCGCCGCTGCGAGCAGCGTAAAGATGACGTGGGTTCGATATTTATCGGGGTAACGTCGGCCCACGAGGAAGCCGCGATAATAGGATGTTAGAGCGACGGTGAGCGTGTACTCCAACGTGCCCATTCTGGTGCCGTCACGTCGGCGCCACCGACTTTCGTCCAGTTCCTGATTCAGGAAATTGCGATGGTGCCCGAAAACGTGGTGCAGGAGCCAGAGATGTGTTGTCGCCCCCGTGTGCAGCCCGTAGCTCAATTCAAGGAACCGATTGGGCAGCGTGTGCACGAAGGTAAGGGTGTGTTGGTGGTGATGATTCCATGCACAGATGCAGCCTTTCGGAATCAACATCGCAAGGAGATAAGCTGCTAACACTGCAACACTCTCGACCATGAAATACATCACGAAGTCCAGAGCGGTCAGGGACAGAATGAGGATGACCGGAAAGCGGTCAGCTGGGTGTCTTAACACTTGGGTAGGTTTACCGTTCTGCGGGAGGAAATGGGTACGAGGTGTCGGTCAGGGCGTGCTGACAAGACTGGGTTGGGATTGTTGAACGCCATGGTTCGTTCCAATCGTCCTGGTCCGTAGGAGTCTAGCACACAGCAATCTGCTTCCATCGTGGCTGTTGAGAGTCAAATGCGGGTTTGAAACGGGCATCGAGCGCGGTCGCGCGGTTACGCTATGCACCTGATTTCTCCTCCCCAAAAAAGACGGGTTCCGGTTCGCTGCGGTTCGCTAGTAGTCGTCGCCAGGCGGTACGCGCTCGGTGCCGGTATCTGTCCGGGCAGCGCGCAGCTCCTGGTTTGCGAGGCGTGCCATGAACGCGGTGTCCGAGCCCAGCATGACGAGATCGAAGCCCTGGTCCAGGTAGCGCTTGGTATATTCAAGGCTGCCGGTATGGATGCCCACCGAGATGCCATGCTTGCGGGCTGTTGCATACACGTGATTGACGGTTTCGACGTGCTTCGGGTCGCTGTTGTCGCCGGCGGCCTGCAGGCCAATGGCGTATGCGAGGTCGGATGGCCCGATGTAGACCGCATCGAGGCCAGGTGTCGAGCAGATGTCGTCCAGGTTGGCGAGCGCTTCAGCCGTCTCGATCATGGCAATGCAGGCGATTTCTTCATTGGCGTGATCAACGTAACCGCGTCCGCCGTACATGCCTGCTCGAATGGGGCCAAACGATCTGCCGCCGTCGGGTGGGTATCGGCATGCTGATACTGCTTTCTCAGCCTCTTCTCGATTGTTAACGAGGGGTACGATGACGCCGTAGGCACCGGCGTCGAGCGCCTTCATGATGATGTGCGGTTCATTCCACGGCACGCGCACGATAGGCATGGTTGGCGTCGTCGAAATCGCGGGCAGCATTGCACGAACGTCATTGTAGTCGAGCAGTCCGTGCTGCATGTCGATGCACAGCCAGTCGAATCCGGCGCGTGCCATCATTTCAGCTACATAGACCGAGTCGCAGCCAATCCATCCGCCGATGGTTTGTTTGCCATCTTTCCATGCTCGTTTGACGTGATTGGGCCGCATAGGTCCCTCTCCCTTGAATTTCAGAAACGCTATGTTCTGTGAATGACCGAATGGAATCAAGAGAGTGGAGCAAGGTTGTAGCGCCCAGGTCGTAATGTCCGGTTTGTCCCCAGTTAAAGTGTCCGGTTTCCATCGGCGGCGTCGGCGATGTCAGAAGAGATCATTACTATGAGTCGTCGAGAGCTGGATCGTGTCCGTGTGATTGAGCGAGTGGCACGCGGCGAGTTGTCGCAGGTGGAAGCCCCGGGTGTGCAAGCGAAGCGAACGCCGGGTACGTCGTTGATTGCGCAGATTTCGCCAACGAGGTGAGGCGGGTCTCCTCACATCGCCGTGGCAGGCCGAGTAACAATCGCTTGTCCGACGCATTGAAGCGCCAGATTATCGCGTCGCGATATGCGGACTTTGGGCCGACCTTCGCGAACGAGAGCCGAAGCTCGTCTGGCCGAAGCAGGACAGCGCGACAATCGACAGCCCGAAACCACCGTCGAGGTGACGAGGTCGGGCGCAATGACGCTCCACTTGTAGATCGCGAAGATGAGTGGGAAACGCATGGAGGTTTGAATCCTGATTTCTGCTCGCCCCCTCGTCCCCAGATGCTGATAAAGGTGCTGTTAAAGGTGTTTTTAACGCGGACTAAACGTTGCCAGTTGTTGGGTCGAGGGTGTCGCCTGTCGATTTCGAGGTTGCGGCTTTTCTATTACAGCTAACCAGACGCGTCCGCGTCAACGGCAACGCACGCCACGAAATACCGGCACCGCGTGTGATTGGCGTCCGTTTCCAACTCCTCCCGTCCTGTCTCAGTCCGTACTCCCCTCTGAATGAGGCCGCGCACTCGCGCTTCGATTGGGATCTGCCGTAGATCGCAACAAAGACCCAGTACCAGGGTCTTTTGGGTATGTGAGTACATACTTACCCGGGGGCTCGCACGAGGCTCGCAGGAGGACTCACGCCCAGGACCTGAACGAGGAGTGCGCGCGCGATCTGATCCTCGATGACGATGGCCCTGTGCAAAGACGGGCAGGCAAGCCAACTGGGATTGGCAAGATGTTTCTCGTCACCCGGAATATCAACAAAACATTAACCAAAACGTTAATATTAACGTATATATGGGAGGCAGAACCAGGCGATGAGCAGATGACGCAAGTTCTGAAAGGAACGGACATCCTGTACGCGATCGGGCGCATTGACGGTCTGGCGGCGCAACTACGCGCAGACATCGGTCGGGCGACGGCGAGCGCGGGCGTCGATGTACCTGTTGCGCATTTGCCCCTGCTGGTGCATCTGGGCATGCACGGCCCAACGCCGCCAACTGTGGTCGCGAGGGCGCTTGGCATCACCCATCCGGCGGTCAACTACCTGGCGACGGCGCTCAAGCGTCGGGGGCTGGTCGCGGTTTACAAGGAAATGCGGGACAAGCGCGTGCGTGTGTTGGCACTAACCCGGGCGGGAAGGGCAGCGTTTGATCAGGTCAGTCCTGTGCTGGATGGACTGTCGATCGCCCTCCGGGGCTTGCGCGACAGCGACGGGGCCGACATCATCGAGGCGATCGACGGCTTTCACAGCACAATCGCCGCCCACGGCATAGCGGACAGGTATTTTGACCAGATGACAGACGACGATTCGAGCGATGTGCGCATTCTTCCATTTGCGCGTGCACTCGTTCCCCATTTCCGGGCGCTGAATCGGGAATGGATCGAGGCCTATTTCACCCTGGAGTCGTCGGATCACGCCGCCCTCGATTCGCCAGAGGCGACGATCATCGGACCGGGCGGGGACATCGTCTTCGTTGAATGTGAGGGTGCGATTGTTGGCACTTGCGCGTTGGTGTTCCACGATGCGTCGCGTGCGGAGCTTGCCAAGATGGCGGTCTCACCGTCGGCGCAGGGACGTGGATTCGGGCGACTATTGGGCGAGGCCATCATTGCACGTGCCCGGGCGGCGGGATTTGACATCCTCTTTCTGGAGAGCAGCACGCGTTTATTGCCCGCGTTGTCGCTCTACGCCAACCTCGGCTTTCGCCATGTCGAGCGCGCCCGGTCATCGGGCTACGAACGGGCTGATGTGTACATGGAACTCGACCTGAACCGATCAGCGTGAGGAGAGGGCCCCTTCAGGCAAGCGATTAATCGAGCAGCGACTGGGCGGTGCGCTGGATCAGTTCTGAATCCCGGATCGAGCCGTTCGCTAGGTGCCGGATGAAACGCTCCTGACGACTGCGACTCAGGTGAATGTCGACCCGAGATTTCACGATCACCGGCGATGCCGGCTTGTTAATGTAGTCAACGGCGCGGGCCGCGAGTCCGGCCTGCTCG
>CAVOBC010000366.1:0-4805 GCA_963693635.1 Gammaproteobacteria bacterium
AGATCATTCGAATCATAGTGAGGCACAGGTTCAGATTGATTGACGCAGCGTAACGTGAAACTCTGAAGGAGTCACATCGGTCCACCTGTGAGCTAGTTTGGCATGCGACAGGCATGCAGTAGCCATTCAATATCTGAACGTTTGCTCTGTAGCTTGAAATGACGGTGAAGTGAAAGCTGAGCCAATCAGGTATTCCTTTTGAAAGCGATTTTGGCGAATTGAAAATCAACAGGCGCAACAAGAATGGGCCAAGCAGCGACCATAGATCGATTGAAGGCGCAGTGGCACTACTGAAGGAAACGGCTTCGACGTGCCAGCCGAAGCGGTCGCCGTGCTGATCAACGAATCGATGGTATCCGAGCGAGACGACTACCTGGGGGCGAAGCCGCACGAACGCACGACCGATCCCGTCAGCCATGCGAACGTGCTTCAAGGACAAGTGTGTGAAGTCTCGGGTGGGCACGCCTGGATTTAAGGAAGTAAGGAGGCGTAAGACATACGCGCGCCCCGCGGTAAGCAATCTCTCGGCCGCGCAAGAAATTGCCGATCCCTCGCAAAACCGCCATTGCAGACATCCGTCTGCCCCACGTGCGACCTCGCTGAGGGGTCGTGAGAAGAATTTCGTGTGTGAACACCAGGCGCTATGAAGAATTGCGAAAGTGACACCGAAATTGCCACGATAGGTCCGAAATGCACGTTCGTAGTGCAGACCTGCGGGACATCAGCCTGGCGGGGGGTTTACGGGTTAAACACGGGTCAAAGGCGCGGTTAGGGCGATCACTGGGCCGCGGCGTGGGTCGGCAGGTCGTCGGTTATTTCGTGCCACGGCGCTTTGTTGGCGACGAAGATGTGACGGCTCAGCTCGACGTGTGGGCTGCCATCCAGGCTGCCAAGCGGGATGACCGCAACGTTGCGGAATGCCACGCGCCTTGGCATCGCTGACCCACAGGTCTTGCAGAACACCTGGGCAAAGCGGTCTGCACCCTCAAGCGCATACCGTGCAAGATGGTCGCTGCCACGCAGGTATCGGAGCGCAGAGTTTGGCACCACACCGTTGCTGGCATACGCGGCAGCATGGGCACGCCGGCAGCGGGTGCAATGGCAGTTGTGGGCTCTGGTGAACGTTGGCGGATCAACCTCGAACACAACCGCTCCACAATTGCAGCTACCCCTCAGCGCTTCGTCCGCACCCCGCGCTTCAACATTGCGCGGGCCTCTTGGAACACGGTCCCTGAGCGACGCCGGGCCGTCCCGGTCTGGGAACGCGTCGAACTGGCGCAGTCCGTCTGTAATCTCGTGCCAGGGCGCTTTGGAGGGTACAAACAGATGAATCTTCGCCGTCACACCCGGATCATCAATAAAGCCACCCGCAGGGACGAAGCAGTGACCGTCCGGCGCAACGCCCGGCACCATTGAGCCGCAGTGCGAACAGAAAGCACGCTTGAAGCCAGGCGAACTTTCAAAGATCGTCAGTGCCGACTCACCTGCTTCAAACTCAACCAATGGCGCCGCCATGAACGTCGCAAACGCGGTGCCATGGGCCTTGCGGCACACTGAACAGTGACAGTGTGCGAGCGGCGATACCTCGTCCACCCGCCAGCGCACCGCCTGGCACAAACAGCCTCCACGCACACTCATGACCGCCCTCCGCTCGCAATCACGCTCACTTGACGGCAAACACCCAGATCACGCCGCCCTGAGGAACCACATGATGGGTGCCCCGCAGCTTGTTGATGCTGTCCTGCTCACGCTCCGCATCTACGCCCCAGCCGGACTGCACGGCGATGTATTGAACACCGTCAACTTCGTAGCTGCTCGGCACGCCAATCACGCCCGAGTTCGTTGGCTGCTCCCACAGAATCTTGCCATTGCGGGCGTCAAAGGCCCGGAAAACACGATCGTTGGTACCACCCATGAAAACGACGTCACCAGCGGTCGCAAGGATCGGGCCCCAGTTGTGACTCTTGAACTGGGTCTTGAACGCAAGCTTGCCGGTGTCCACATTCCAGGCTTGCAGTTCACCAATCGTCTTGTCCGAGTCAGGGTGCAGCACGAGCGAACTTTCATCTTCGTCGGTACCCATGAACACTTCACCGGCACGGTACTCAACGACCTTCTCGCCCTGCAGGCGCCCGCAGATGTTGTCGTTTGCGGGGATGTAAAGCAGGCGTGTTCGCGGGCTGAATGCAGCGGGTGGCCAGTCCTTGCCGCCCCACAGCGACGGACAGAAGTCGGCCTGTTTTTGCGTGCCCGGGGTTCTGCGCGGGTCGTACTCCGGCCTGCCGGTCACCGGGTCAAGGCTCGTAAACACGTTCTGACGCACATAGGGCCCGGCATCAACGAACCCGATCTTGTCTGCACTTCTTTCCAGAAACCACAGATAACCGTTGCGCCCCGGATGAACCAAGCCTGAAATCATTTTGCCGTCACGCTCATAGTCAATCAGCAGCGGTGCAGATACCTCGTCCCAGTCCCAGGTGTCGTTCCAGTGGTACTGATGATGTGCTTTCAACTCCCCGGTATCCGCGTCCAGCGCAATCACAGAGGTCGCGTAGAGATTATCGCCGGGTCGCTTGTCGCCCATCCACGGCCCGCCATTGCCGGTGCCCCAATAGGTCAGGTTCAGCTTCGGGTCAAACGAACCGGTGATCCACACCGGCACACCGCCGGTCTTCCAGGTGTCACCCGGCCACGACTCATTACCCTTCTCGCCTGGTCCCGGGATCGTGTACGTCTTCCACGCGGCCTCGCCAGTCTGGGCATCAAAAGCCGCGACAAAGCCGCGAATGCCGAACTCACCCCCCGACACACCCGTCATCACATTGCCATTGGCAACCAATGGCGCGAGTGTCATGTAGTAACCCTTCGCGTAGTCCTCCACCTCTGCCTCCCACAGCACCTCGCCAGTTGTCGCCTTGAGCGCAACGATGTAGGCATCAGCGGTCGCCATGTAGACCTTATCTTCATACAGGGCAACACCACGATTCGTGGGATGCATCTGATATTGATCTTCAGGCAGGTCTCGACTGTATCGCCAGATCAAATCACCGGTCGCAGCGTCGAGCGCAAGCAGATGATTGTGCGGCGTGGTCACAAACATGAAGCCGTCGTTGACAACCGGCGGCGCCTGGTGGCCTTCACGCATTCCTGTCGAATACGACCACACCGGCTTCAGTTTGCTCACGTTGCGTCGATTGATCTGCTTCAGCGGGCTGTAGCCGTGGCTGTCATAGGTCCGTCGATACATGAGCCAGTTGCCGGGCTCAGGCGACAGCAAGCGCGCCGTTGTTACATTGTTGTATGCAACATTTGTCGTTGATAGATCAGACGACGACGCCATCACAACGCTGCCGGCTAGCAGACTCACCGCAATCATTCCTGCCGTGATCAGACGCTTCATCTTTCCTCTCCCTGTTATTCTTTTTCTGACTTTCCCGGACGAACCGAGCCGTTCGCGACGCCGTCTACTCTTCACCTCTTCACCTCTTCACCTCTTCACCTCTTCACCCATTCACCAGGGGGCCTGACGGCGACCTCGCAACACCTCGCCAAAAGCCTCACTGCGAACTCACAGGGGCGGCTGCATGCCGACGCGACGCGAGAACTTTCCAGACACGACCAACCTGTCATTCTTTGCGACCACCGGCAACATCGCGAGCGGTTTGGGCGCAGGACCCGAGACGACTTTGGCCGCGTCGCGCGGTTCAAACTCCGAACTGTGGCACGGGCAGATGAGTCGGTGCTGATCCGGGTTCCACTTTTCGACCGTACATCCCGTGTGGGTACAGACCGCCGAGTAGACAATGACGTCACCCGCGGCATATCGCGCAGTCTTGCTCGACACCTCATTGCCACTCAGCTTCAGCACAACAACCTGATTGAGTCTGGATCCATCCCGCACCAGCCCGCTCGTCGGATCTCGCGGCAGTGCGAGCAACGGCGGCCCGTCCACTGTCACGGATGTGATCGACACGGGCTCGTATTGCAGATCACCATACGCATGGACTAATTCGTCGCCTGTCTGTGGACGCATCTTCTCGGGTGCCCGGGCAATAAGTGCTGGCGCAAAGCTGGCCGAGACGCCGGCGAGACTGCCCGTCAGGGCCCTGAGCCCAACAATCGCCCTTCCCATACGCTGGAGAAATGTTCGGCGACGCCTGTCTGTCGCGATGAGTTGCGGCAAACCGCGCCTCCTTATACTTGATACTTGATACTTGATACTTGCAAACCAGGCACCGGAGAATAGCACCTCAATCAAGGGCCACCGCGCCTGCCCGCCGACCCGCCCACTTGCGCCCAGTCAATGGCCGCGCACGTCCTCAGGGTAGCAATGCGGGCTACCAGCGAAGCTCCGCCGGAAAGTAGCGCGAAATCAGATCCCGATAGTACGGCTCAAGGGCAGCAGCGTCGGGTTCGTCATCATGTTTGGTGTAAAGATCGTACTGATTGAAGCCTCGCACCCACACGAACATCTCCCGGTCCTGCGATGACAGCAGATGGTCATACGCAGGCGTTGAATGGCCCGGGTAGAAGCTGTGGTAACGGATCATGTAGAGCGCGGGTTCCGGCAGATAGTCTTTCGCAACCAGGTACATGTATTCGTCATGACCCCAGGACAGCGTGACATTAGCAAGACCGCACCCGGCATCGTAGATGCCGTTTTCTGTCCGATACCTGTCCACCGCGACGTCGCTGTTGGACGCGAAATACTCGGGATAAACAATGGCATCCTGAAAACGACAGCCGAGCGGAAAGGTATCCCCGGTCACCGCCCATTGCGGCTCGCCAAATGGACACAGAATCTT
>CAVOBC010000367.1:0-4757 GCA_963693635.1 Gammaproteobacteria bacterium
TCTCTATCTCTCTATCTATCTATCTATCTATCTATCTATCTCTCTATCCGCGACGTGCGTCAGCGATGCGCGTCAGCAGGTCCATCGCGTGCAGCGACTCCGCCTGATCGTGTTGTGGACATACGGTAAGGCCGGCAGCCAGACATCTGTGCACCGCGCGCCTGATAGATGAAGCCCTGCTGGTTGGGGAACGGGCCTGGAATGCGTACCGCCGGCGGCAGGGGATAGTTCAATTGCTGCATTGGCGCGGGGCCGCCGCGGTAAAGGGACGGCACGCCATCCTCGCCGGGTTGCCGCACAGTGATACGTGTTGGGCAGTGGCCGGGGCGTTCAAGCGTGATGCGACCTTTGTTGCCGACGATCTCGGTGACCTCGGGCAGTTGCCGACGGACCGAGCGTGAGGTAACCGAGGCCGAGTTCTTCCATCACCTGGATTTTCTTGCCGATCGCCGGCACATCGGCAAGAAAGATGACCCCTTCCTCGATCGACATCTCTAGGATGTCGGCGATGCCCTTGTCCCTGTAGGTGATGTTCAGCGTGTCCTGGTTGAAGCGGCTGCCCTTGCACGTGCTGCACAGCAATTCCACATCGGGCATGAAGTAGCGCTTGGTGCGGGTGGTGCCCTCACCCTGACATTCCTCGCAGCGACCGCCCTTGACGCTGAATGAGAATCGTCCGGGTTTGTAGCCACGTTCGATGGCCTGATCGTTCCTGGCAAAGAGGGTGCGAATGTTGTCGTAAAATCCTATGACGTGGGCGGATTGGACCGGCTGTTGCGTCCAATGGGCGACTGGTCGATGTTGATAACCCGGGTGACGTGCTCGACGCCGTCCACGCCATCGTGGTCCCCGGTCAGCGTACGGGTGTCGATCAACTCCTTCCACAGCCGCTTGTACAGGATCTGATTGATCAAGGTCGATTTGCCTGAGCCTGACGCGCCCGTGATCGCGATGAAGCGGCCGAGCGGAATCTCGACGTCGATGTTCTTCAGATTATTTTCCCGTGCGCCGGGTATCGTCAACTGATTGCCATTGCCGGGGCGTCGTTCCTGCGGAATCTCGATGCTGCGCTTGCCCGACAGAGCCACCGCGTGTTTACCCGTGAGTTTGACGCCAGTCAGGAATGGTGCCAACTCATCAAAGTTCCTTTCACCGAAGTCTGCCGCGCCCGCGAGTAGTATGCGCCGGGAGCGATCGGTCAGACCTTACGGGTCACTCGTTCTGCGGCAGTTCTGCCACGTGATCGGTCCAGCTCAGTTTGGTATCAGTATAGTACTCTTGAGTGGGTACGAACGCTGCGGGCGCGTCGAAGCTGCCGACCGTGATGTCTATCTTGTCTGGGTGGCGCGTCGAGACACACGTGAGCGGGGTGCCACACTGATCGCAGAAGGTCCGGGTGCCGTGGTCGGACGATGCGAGCGTCTTCGGGTTGCCGCGAGAAAAGCTGAAGTCGTCGTTCTCGATGATGGCCCAGGTGACATACGCCGCACCGCTGGTGCGACGACACATGGTGCAATGGCAGTTGACGATCGGGTGGTCCTTGTACGCAATGCTGTATCCAATAGCGCCACAGAAGCAGGCACCCGTTACGGTCTGTTGATTACTCATGCGGTTGCCGCCAAGTTTGAGAAGTTGGGCATCACTTTACGTGAAAAGAGGTCAAGCGAGTCTTTAATCTGATCCGGTGAATGCAGCCCCTGCGGGATCAGGAAGAATGCTTCCTTGATCGGTACGGCCTTATCGATCTCGGCAATGCGCTTGTTCAGCGTGTCGGGCGAACCGACAAGAAGCTCCGGCATGCCCTGGCCAAAGGGCGTTGCCCAGGTCTTCCAGAACCAGTTCATGTCCTCGAACAGTGCCTGGGCCTTGGCGTCAGTCTCTGCGCAGATCATGATGCCGCCCCAGCAAGCCTCATCGCCGGGTTCGAACTCGTGCCCGTGCGCATGGGCTTCCGCGCCCCATTCTTTCCATAGCAGCTTCAGAAAGTCGATGTTGCCGGACAGGACGATCGGGCGGCCCTTGTGTTGTGCCCAGAATTTCGCGGTGGTCAGGGACTGGGAGAAGCCGCCGTAGAGTGGAATCTGATCCTGATAGGGCCGCGGCGCGATACCGACCTCGGAGACTGCCATGTCAGCGCTGACGCCCTTGCCGTAGTTAACGTACGCGGGGTGCTCGTGTGGATTGACGAAGTCCACGGGTGGAAAGTTCCAGAACTTACCGCGATGACACAACGTCTCGCTACGCAGCGCTTTGACCACCACGTCAACGAATTCGGTGAAGTATTCACGGTTCAGATCATCGGCCTCGCTCTTGGCGTTCCAGGGGCCGACGGCCATGAGTTCAGGCTTTATCTTGTAGTTCTCGACCCAGCGAGCCTGGTAGCCCCGCACCAGACCAACGCCGAATCGGCCCTTCAGCATGTGATCAAGCGTTGCGATCTTTTCGGCCGTCATCAGGGGGTTATTCACCGTTGAAACGAAGCCGCAGGTGATGACCTTGAGGGTCTCTGTGTGACTGCCGAGCCACATGGCCATGAGGCATGGATCGTTCGAGATCTCGAAGCCTTCGAGTTGCAGATGATGTTCGGGGTGGCCGAATCCGAAGTAGCCAGCCTTCTCTGCGAACTGCGCGTAGTCGGCGATTTCATTGAGCATGCGCTGGTAGAGCACGGGATTGCGACCGGCCATGCCGGCTTCCAGTTCCTCGCGCCGACCGATCGTGCAATACATGAAGAGTCCGAAGTCCATGGTGGTGCCTCGCGCGTTAGCCGTTTTTTGACAGCGTGGGAGCCTGTTCTGGATCGCTAGCAGGCTGCTGAAAAAGCATTCTGCTAGGCCGATACATGGATGTATCGGCCGAAAATCGACGACCTAAGTCGTTGATTTGTCGCGAGCGGGCTGAGGCCCGCGACTCTGAAAAAGTGCAGGAAAGTACTTTTTCAGCACCCTGCTAGAGGTTGCGGAAATCGGGCGTTCGCTTCTCAAGAAATGCCTGGACTGCTTCTTTGTGCTCGGCTGAGACGTAACACTCGGCGAGCGCTTCGCCCTCGCGACGTTGTACCGCCGTAATATCGGTTTCGCTCCCATTGGCGGTCAGCAAGGACTTGACCATGCGTAGTTGACGAGAGGGGTTTCCCGCAATCTCGTTGGCGAGTTCCATGGCCTTGTCCATCAAACTATCGGCGGGGACCACGTGATTCGTGAGTCCTCGTTCCTGAGCCTCTGCCGCTGAATACAGACGGCCAGACAGGCACATCTCACTGGCATTGCCGAAGCCGACGCGTTGCACCAGAAAGTGGGATGAAGCGAGTTCGGGCACCACCCCCATCTTCACGAACGCGAGTCCGAAGCGGGCCGCCTCGGCGGCGATGATAATGTCAAACGGCAACATCATTGTGACGCCAACACCGACGGCTGCGCCGTTAACCGCGGCGATGATCGGCTTGCTTTGTCGCATGAACGCAACGTAGTTGGATGGCGCGCGTTTATTCTCGGGTGCGGGGTCGCTTTTGCCGTCAATTCTCGATTTGAAGTTGTCCTGAATGTCCGCACCGGCACAGAATCCACGACCGGCACCGGTCACGATGATCGCGCCGATCATCGGGTCGTCATTGGCATTTGTCACGGCATCGACGATGTCGATGTTCATCTGAGTCGTCCACGCGTTCAGGCGCTCTGGGCGGTTGAGCGTGATGGTCGCAACGGCGCCGGTTTTCTCAAAGATGATCGTATCGAAGTCCATGATGATTCTCCGGTGAATGCTGTGGGGGTTGCGATGGTCACTGTCAGACGCTGGGAGCATAGCCCGACGACGGTACAAAATCAGCCTGGGCTGAAACCGGCGTTTTGCCCGGCCATCGGAAAATGTCGTCCGGCCCTTCCGTCGATGGTCGGCGCACGGTAGCGTTGCCTTGTCTGGTCAGCTGTTTTGCTGTGAGTCGTGTCGTGGTTGCATTTTTTGCTACGCGTTTGTTTGTGGACTTTTTTGATGGATTTTGGTTGAGGGGAGCATGGATGCACATACGCACTGCGGCGTGGAATTGCGGGTGGATCGGGATGATGAGTATCGGGCCCCCGCGTCAACCTTGCGGTGCGGTGCGATGCGCGACGATGTTGTGGCGGGAAGCGCGGGGCTTTGCCGGGAGCCGACTCCCTGCAATCGTTAGCAGGTGATCAAGTTGGAATGAACTGTTCGGCTTCCTGGTCCTTGTATTCGCTGTTTCGATGACCAGCAGTTGTGTAACAACCGTTATGCTCACGACACCGGTGGTGCTTGGCCAGTCGCAGCCCTACGAACCGAGTGAGGAGCAGCGCACGTGGCGGTGCAACTCCACTTCGATGATGTAGGGGATGATGTGGGGGACGATGCTGGC
Source organism: Gammaproteobacteria bacterium (assembly GCA_963693635.1). Classification (GTDB taxonomy): domain Bacteria; phylum Pseudomonadota; class Gammaproteobacteria; order Pseudomonadales; family Azotimanducaceae; genus CAVOBC01. The sequence continues at coordinate 4,373 of CAVOBC010000367.1, forward strand.
GCATGGCGTACTGATCGTTCACCGCCGGGACGGCACGCTCGAGCGCTGGGACATCGCAGCGCAGCGGGTGATCGAGAGCGAGCGGGTGGTGAGTTACGCGCGCAGCGGTGACGGCAGTCGGGTTGCGACGAGTGCAGCACCCATGCGCCTCGCGGTCACGGCGGACGTGTCACCGCTGATAAGCGGTCGATCAAGGTCCAGGGCGGTGCGCAGGAGCGTTCGCTGGTCACGCGCATGCCGGTCCGAAACGGGTTGGCGGCATCTGCAGATGGCCGCTTCATCGTCGCTGCGACCGGCGAATACCACGAGTCGAGCGGTCATCGCGCCATCATTGAAGTGTTTGGCTTCGAAACCGGCCGACAACAGGTGCTGGAAGATCGGGGCG
>CAVOBC010000368.1:0-4717 GCA_963693635.1 Gammaproteobacteria bacterium
GCACCAGATTCTTCGTCAGTACGACTACTATTCTCAGCAGGTAACAAGATGATCGAGTACCCGGAATCCTTTGATGTGATCGTGATCGGTGGTGGGCATGCCGGAACGGAGGCCGCGTTGGCTTCTGCACGCCAGGGTTGCAGCACATTGTTAGTCACCCACAGTGTGGAGTCACTCGGGCAAATGTCGTGCAACCCGGCCATTGGGGGTATTGGCAAGGGACACATTGTCAAAGAAATTGATGCGCTGGGGGGCGCCATGGCGCTGGCTACCGACCGTGCCGGCATCCAGTTTCGCACGCTTAACGCACGCAAGGGCCCGGCTGTCCGCGCGACCCGCGCCCAAGCCGATCGCACGCGATACAAACAAGCCATTCGGACGCAGCTGGACAACCAGAAGAACCTCGCCTTGTTACAACAGACCGTGGACGATCTTTTGATCAGCGACAAAACGGTCTGGGGGGTGGTGACAAACAGCGGCATTCGCATTCGGGGGACAAGCGTGGTGCTTACCGTGGGGACGTTTCTCGGCGGGCGGATTCACATGGGCCTTGAGAGCCATGCCGGGGGTCGAGCGGGTGAGCCTGCGGCTAATCGTCTGGCAGAGCGTTTAAGGGCGCTGCCGTTCCGCGTGGCACGGCTGAAGACCGGAACGCCGCCGCGGCTTGATGGGCGCACGATCAACTTTGACCAACTTGAAAACCAATTTGGTGATGAACCCAGGCCGGTTTTTTCTTATCTTGGTGATCCCTCGATGCATCCGCGACAGGTGTGTTGTTACCTAACAGCTACCAACGAGATGACGCACGACATCATTCGGGAGAATCTCGATCGCTCACCGATTTACGGTGGCGAGATTGAAGGAACGGGACCGCGCTATTGCCCCTCGGTGGAAGACAAAGTGGTGCGTTTTGCAGAACGGACTTCGCACCAGATCTTCGTTGAGCCAGAGGGGCTGGATACACCGGAAATCTACCCGAACGGGATTTCGACAAGCCTGCCCTTCGATGTGCAATGGAAACTTGTTCAGAGCATTCGGGGCTTTGAACGCGCGCGCATCACGCGGCCAGGTTATGCCATTGAATATGATTATTTCGACCCAAGAGACCTGCAGCTGTCGTTGGAGACGCGGGCACTAGAGGGGCTATTCTTTGCGGGTCAGATCAACGGCACCACAGGTTATGAAGAGGCGGCCGGCCAGGGATTGGTGGCAGGGCTCAATGCGGGGCGCCGAAGCAAAGGGTTGGCGGCGTGGACTCCACGTCGTGATCAGGCCTACATTGGCGTGATGATCGACGACTTGGTGACTCGCGGTGTGACCGAGCCGTACCGGATGTTCACGTCGCGCGCGGAGTACCGGCTTCAGTTGCGAGAGGACAATGCGGACTTGCGTTTGACGGAAACGGGTCGTGAACTCGGTCTGGTAGAGGATGAACGCTGGCAAAGCTTCAACACCAAACGAACTCGGCTCGATGATGAGCGAAGGCGCTTGAGTGGATATTGGATTAAACCGGGAGATCCTGTTGCCGAAGCATTGCTTGGACAAGCAGTTAAAGAGAAGACGCGTGCGATTGATTTGCTCAAACGGCCGGAAATGACCTACGAGCAGGTGCTTACGCTTACCAGCGGGCCTGATGGAGCGACTGACCGTGCTATTGCTACGCAACTCGAAGTGGAGGCGCGGTATGCCCCTTATATTGAGCGCCAGAACGATGAGATTGAACGCCGCCGCCGTCATGAAACGATGACAATACCCGATGATTTTGACTATAGGAAGGTTCGGGGGCTATCGAGCGAAGTCACAGATAAGCTGGTGAGTCATCGTCCGGTGTCGCTGGGTCAGGCATCGCGTATTTCTGGGGTTACCCCGGCGGCCATTTCTTTACTGTTGGTCCATCTGCATAAGCGCGCGGTGCTCTCGGCGGCCTAATTCCATTGATGCAGGGCGCTTCCAATTCGCCCGAGACCCGGTTGCGTGAGGGTGCAGGTCGTTTGGGGTTGGACCTGAGCGCCGTGGCGGTAGCCCAGTGCCTCGATTTCGTTGCATTGCTTCTCAAGTGGGGGCGGGTACATAACCTGACTGCCACGCGTGATGCCGGTGAGATAGTCACGCGACATCTTTTGGACAGCCTGACGATATTGCCGTTGGTGCGCGGCCAGCACATGTTGGATATTGGCAGCGGGGCAGGGTTTCCTGCTTTTCCCCTGGCCATAGCGCGACCGGATAACCGCTGGGTCCTGATTGAGGCGAGGCAGAAAAGGGCAAGTTTTCTTGAGCACGTGATTAGGCAGTTGCAATTGACGGGAATAACGGTGATCAATGGCCGTGTAGAGGATTACCGACCGCAACGGCTTTCTGATACGCTAGTCGTGCGGGCCTTCGCGCCCCTTCCTGAGTTGGTGGCTTCGACCCGGCACCTATGGCACGCGCGGGCTACGGTAATCGCCATGAAGGGAAAGGAGCCGTTTGAGGAGTTGAAGGCTTTGCCTAAAGAAGTACGGGACTGCGCAACCGTGGTGCCACTGGCGGTTCCAGGGTTGGATGCTAGCCGCCACGCAGTGGTTTTCAGTAACTTGAGCGGCGGTGCTGCCGGCTAACGTGGGTGATACCATGACTAGAACGATCGCCGTTGCTAATCAGAAAGGCGGTGTGGGTAAAACCACAACAGCGATCAATCTCAGTGCTTCGCTGGCCAGGATGCGCCGCCGCATTCTACTGGTTGATCTTGACCCCCAGGCCAACGCCAGTGCGGGTTGTAATATTGATCGAGAGGGTATTGAGCACAGCAGTTACTCGGTTCTTCTTGGTTTGTGCGAGGCTCGTGAAGCGATCTCGACGACCGCATTTGGCGTCGATGTATTGCCAGCGGAGGCCGATCTGGCGGGTCTTCAGGTCGAGCTCGCTGGGGCGGAAGACCGGGATTTTCGTTTACGCAGTGCGCTAAAGACACTCGACGAGTACGACTACATCTTGATCGATTGTCCACCCGCGTTAAACATGTTGACGATTAATGCGTTGATAGCAGCGAGTTCTGTTCTGATTCCTGTTCAGTGTGAGTACTTTGCTTTGGAGGGCTTGTCCGGATTGCTTGAGACCATTGCGCGGGTCCGGCAGGCACACAATCCCAGCCTCGCAATCGAAGGGCTGCTTCGGACCATGTATGATCGCCGCAATCGCCTTGCCAATGAGGTGGCGGACCAACTGCGTCAGCACTTCCCGGACAATCTGTTTCGCACGGTAGTGCCAAGAAACGTGCGCTTGGCCGAATCACCCAGTTACGGGATGCCCGTGATCGACTACGATGCAAAGTGTGCCGGCAGCGAGGCATACCTAGCGTTGGCTGGGGAAATGATAGCACCGGTGAGCGGCGGCACCACTGAACTGAAAACACGCACTAACCTGTGAGCGAACCGTGACAAAGAAAGCAAGATTAGGTCGTGGGCTGGGTGCCCTACTCACTGAGGTTGAGAAAACGGTCAACGAGGGGGACGGAGCGCTGCGCCAGCTGCCCCTCGACAGCATTCGGCAAGGCCGTTACCAACCGCGTGTGCGTATCGATGAGGAGAGCTTGCGAGAGCTTGCGGCATCGATTGCCAACCAGGGCATCATTCAGCCGATTGTCGTGCGCGAGACCGTTGCCGGGGGCTTCGAGTTGATCGCCGGGGAACGACGCTGGCGAGCTAGCAAGCTCGCAGGGTTAACAGAAATCCCCGCGCTGATCCGACAAGTTTCAGATGAGAGCGCGCTGGCGGTGGCGCTAATCGAAAATATCCAACGCCAAGAGCTCAATCCGATTGAAGAGGCGGCCGGCTTCAGGCGGCTCTTGGATGAATTCGGGATGACTCACCAGCAGGTTGCTGAGCAGGTGGGACGGTCGCGAGCGGCAGTGTCGAACTTATTGCGACTGCTCAATCTTGTCCCAGTCGTTCGAGAACACCTGGAACTGGGTCGTATTGAAATGGGACATGCCCGGGCCGTGCTCGCGCTGCCACGAGAGCAACAGCAGACCGCTGCCGCATCGGTGATACAACGACGACTGTCTGTGCGTCAGACCGAAAAGCTGGTCAGGCGCCTGTTGAGCGGTGTGCGTAAGAGCAAGCGGGTGCTGCAGGTTAAAGACGCAGACATCAGTAAACTGGAGACAGAGCTTTCTGAAGCGTTGGCAGCGCCGGTAGTGCTGGAGGATAACGGAGGCAAGGGCCGCGTAATTATTCAATACCACAGCCTTGATGAGCTCGACGGGATCATTCAGAAGTTCCGATGACATGCAGGCTGCATGAGCAACGCTACACTTACTTACGCTGGATACCGATAACGTGGCCCGCTTGGGGCGGTTTGGCGAGTTCTTGGTGGCGCAGCATCATCGCGGCAAGTTTGTCGATTGCCGCATTCGGCAGGACCGAGGATCGACGAATTTCAAGGTTGACGTGCATTAGCAACTGCTCGCCGGTTGCGGCAAGAAAACCGGCATCCGCATGGTACATGTTGAGAAAGCAGTGCAGTCGTTTGCTGTCGTAATCGAGCAGTTGGCAGGTGATAAGGATCGGATCACCGAGCTTGAGTTCGCGAAGATAGGTAACGTGTTGTTCCAACGTGAACGTAGATGCGTTCGTTTGGCGCACGTAGTCTAGACCTAGGCCCAATTGGGCTAATAGATAATCGACCCCATATTGATCGAATGCAACGTTGTAATAGGCCATGTTCATGTGGCCGTTAT
>CAVOBC010000369.1:0-4689 GCA_963693635.1 Gammaproteobacteria bacterium
GATCCACGAGTCCCGGGGCGTTATCCACGTGATGTGGTCTGGGTCGACACCGTTGCCGAGCATCCAGAGAATCGTGTCCATACCCGTCTTGCCGGCACCCACGACAACGAAACCCGCGGGTGGCGATGCCACGCGTGGCAGTTGGTTGAGGGCAATGCAGTTGACGCCGTCATCGACGTCAAAGAGTGGCCCTCGCACGGAGGGTACCTGCACGTTCACGTAGGTTGCGTCGACGATCCGGCGTGCCTGACCTGGTGGCGTCCGCTCCCGAGAATCTCGTGGAACGCGCCGTCACCATCGTATTCGCACATGGGAAAGTACTGAACCCGCGCCGATGGCAGGAAGCGTTGCTGCATTATCGAGGCAAAGTAACTGCAGACTTCGCCGCCGGTCGCGAGTTCGTATAGACCTTTGTTCCAGCCCGATCCATCGATTGTGTCACTACCGAGATTCCTTGAATTGACGCCGTAGAACGACGACGGCTGGTGCAGTCGAACGAACGGATAGGAATCGTTTCAGTGGCAGCCTGGCCGATCGTGCCGGTCGATGATCATCACGCTGGCATCAGTTTCGGTCAGCAGGGTGTCTGTGAACGCCATACCCATGGCGCCGCTGCCTACAACGAGATAGTCCGTATCCATGAGATAACCCCCAGATTATTTGCTGACGACTATAGCGGTTGCACTGGCTTTTCGGGCAACCGGTTTGGGGGAGATGGTTGGCGATACCGTGCTGGCTGGCTATGGCGCACAGCGATGGGCATCATGTGGCAGACGCGTTCGGCAGGACGAACGACTCGCTGTTAGCGCGCTGCAGGTCAGCCCGGCCGGGTCCGGCAACCGTATGGTGGGACTACACGGCAACAGCGGAACGTCGATAAGATTGGCAACGAGAAGCGGAGTACAGAACCCGGTGAGTGAACCAGCAGATGCGCAAAGCAGCGGACAGTTTGATGGCAGGGTAGCCTGGGTGACGGGTTCCTCAAGGGGAATCGGGCGCGTGGTAGCGACCCATCTGGCGCAACTCGGGGCCAGCGTTGCGATCCACGGTACCAGCCCGACATCAACTCGCGCATATGGTGAAGGTAACAGCCTTGCCGACGTGGTGCGGGAGGTCGAGAGCGAGGTGCCGGGCGCAAGGGTGATGGCCGTGCATGGGGATTTGACTGACGACGCCGTTGTTGCGTCGGTGGCGAGCGAGATCCAAAGCCAGTTCGGTGACATCGACATTCTGGTTAACAACGCGGGCGGTGACATCGGCGCTCAGGGTACGATGGGGGAGAATGCTGGCAAGCCGATCGCCAACGATGGCATTGACATCTCTGTCGCTGATATCAGGTCGGTAATGGACCGGAACCTGATGACCTGCATTCTTTGTTGCCGGGAAGTCGCTGCCGGCATGCGCGCCCGCAAGCGCGGATGGATCGTCAATATCGGCAGCATTGCGGGCCTCGGCGGCAACGCCAGTTCGGTGATCTACAGCACATCAAAAGCGGCGGTCCACGAGTACACGCGTTGCCTCGCGGCCCAACTCCGGCGAGACAATGTCTACGTCAATGCGATCGCACCCGGCGAGATAATCACGGCGCGGTTTCTCGCGAGTCGCGAAACAGATGAGCGCCGCAAGGTCGAAGATGGCACGCTCACCCGCTACGGTTGGCCGATGGAAATCGCGCGGTCGGTCGAGTTTCTCGCGTCCGGCGATTCCTCGTATATCACGGGGCAAGTGATCCGCGTGGACGGGGGTGCACAGTTGTGGCCCGCATAGCGGCCGCTATCGGTACCTGATCCCCATTGTGGGTGGCCGGGTAGAGAGGTAGAGGGGTGGCCGGTAGAGAGGTGGAAGGGTGAAGGGATGGAAAGGTGGAAGGGTAAATAGGTGGAAAGGGCGCCCCCACCTGCGCATGAGTTAAAGGTCGTGACGTTTGTCGCACAGCCTGAGATTCTCATTATCTGGGTGATCTACACCCTGCTTGGCGGCATCGCCCTGATGTTGACCGGCTCGGATTACCTGTTGATCCTGGTGATCGCGCTGGGTCTGTTGCTGGGCGTTCCGTTTGTTCAGTACGGTTTTGTCATTATTGAGACGACCGCCCGGGGCATCGACAATATGCCGCGAATGGCGGCCGGCATCTTCTTGATGGACGGCCGCACCTATCGCCAGTTGGTCATCGGTGGCGCGTTTGCGTTTCTGATTAATCTGACGCCCCCGGAATATCGTCTCTACGTGGTGTCGCTGGTTTTGCTGGTATCCCCGGCGATCACGTCGTTCATTGCGTTTCACTCGACCATCCTCGCCTGTGTGGACCCACGGCGCATCTACTACTTCATGCGTAATATGGGTATCACCTATATCGCGATGCGCTTGCTCGGCAACTCGGTGCTAATGGTCGTGCTGTATCTGATGCAGCGGGGCGATCGATTTATTAGCTGGCCTGGCAGCGAGTTCCTGATCTCCGCGTGTGCAGTCTTTCTGATGTTGGTGATGTTTCGCGGTACCGGCGTGCTGTTGCATCTTCGCCATGAGTTGTTGGGCATCAAGACCGAGTTCAGCAAAGCCCAGGCCCAGTCCGTTCTGGATGACCATCTTTCGAAGGAGCGACGTCGGCTGCTGGTAGAGGCGCAAAGGCTCTTGCGCGGCGGCAAGACGGATGAGGCGTGGCGCCTCGTCAAGCATGAACTTCAACGCCATCATTATGAAACTGAAGTGGGGTTGTTCGACATGCTCCGTGAGTTCGATGACAAGCGATTGCTGCACCGGCTGGCTGCGGGCTAGGTTGTCCGGCTAGCGCGGGACGACTCGCACGGGGGGTGGGATGTGCTGACCGAGTTGCGCGCTGAACGATCAGGGCCGATTGTGGTTGAAAGTGCGTACGCGCTCTTTGAACTGGCGCATACGGCAAGCTCGGCACCGCGCCAGCGCTTGCTGGTCGACATGCTCGCCAATATGGATGCGGACTTTCCTTCCCATCCCCAAACTCGGGAGGGATATCTTCTTGCGACGGATCTTGCGCTCAAAATCGGCGAGCGTGACCAGGCCAGGCGCTGCTTTTCAAAAGTCCTGACCCGGCCGGGGGAATGTCGATCGGGAGTTGGTCGAGGACTGTCGAGGTCGTCTGGCACAAAGCAAGGCAGCGCCCACGCCCTGACGAGACGTTGCCGGTCTTGGCGACCGGGTGTTGCCGCCCGCAGAAGCGCTGTTTTTCGCATCTTCAGGTGCGGTCTTGCTCCTTGGTCAGGGCAAGGTACAGCCGGTCCGTCAACGGCCCTGAAACACCGGTTCGCGTTTCCCAATAAATGCCTTGAACGCTTCCTGCGTGTCTGCACTTGCGCCGGTGCGACTGTGTCGCTCGGTCTCAAGTTCGATGTAGTCCCGGAGTGGCATATTTTCGGCGTTGACGAAGTTCTTCTTCATCTCGCCGATCGCAAGTGGCGCTGATTTAGACAGGCGATCGACGATGGCGTCCACCTCGGCGCGGAACGTGTCGTCCGGAAAGGCTTTGGACACAAGCCCGATGCGTTCTGCTTCGGCGGCCTTGAACTTGTCTGCCAGGAAAAAGAGTTCCCGCGCCTTGGTGGCACCGACGATGCGTGGCAGCAACCAGGGCCCGCCCATGTCGCCCGAGATAGCGACGCCCAGAAAGGCCGAGTTGAACGACGCGCGTGCCGTCGCGTAGCGCAAATCGCAGGCGCAGGCCCAACCGAAGCCCGCACCGGCGCAGGCGCCGTTGATACCGGCCACGGTCACCTTTGGCATTTCGTGTAGCAGGGTCGTGATGTGAAAGTACTCTTTGCGATTGGGTTCCTGCTTCTCGCCGCTGGTCGCCGCGTTGAGATCAACGCCCGGGCAGAAACCTTTGCCGTTGCCGGTGAAGAGCACGGCGCGAATGTCAGCGTCGTCCGCGACACGATTCAGGCATTCGTACAGCTCCCGCATCATCTTGTTGATGATGCCGTTCAGGTTGTCCGGCCGATTCATGATGATGTTGGCGCGATTGCCAATCTTTTCGTAGATGATCGTGTCGTATTCAGACATTGGGTGTACCCCCTGTTTTGCTTATTGATGCCAACGCTGGTTGGTTCCCAGAGCGAGATTGAGGGCATTGATAGTAGGCGTCCCGGCGGTGGATCACAAATCGCCGCAGGCTTCTCGACGAGCTAACGCTGTGGAAGGAAGGGAGACAGGGAGCGGGTGGACACTCACTTCCAGCCCCGGCTCTCATTCAAGGCTTCCGTGGATCGGAACGCAGATTCGAGATCAATGCCATATCGATTGGCGATCGCGCACAGATAGATCAACACGTCGGCCAACTCACGGGCGACCTCGCTGCCGTGGGAGGCCATTTTCAGACCCTCGGCCTTGCGCACGGCTTTGAACAGTTCACCCACTTCTTCGCCGACGAGCAGGCACTTTTCGATAGACGTCTGATCGTCGAAGCCGCGCTCAAGCTCCATCAACGCAACGTACTTCTGCAGGTCACTGATATCAGGGTGGGATTCGAGTTCCTGCATTGGGTGGGACCTTCCGCCTGTTGATTGTTATAAAACAAGAAGGAGGATTGTGAGAGGTTGTGCAAGCGGGCGTCAGAGCACAACGGGATCCCGATACCATGGCAGCGCAAGCGAGACGTACTCGTCGACATCGGTGGCGCAAAGCCGTCGCAGCCGTATGTCACGGCCCATTACACGG
>CAVOBC010000370.1:0-4665 GCA_963693635.1 Gammaproteobacteria bacterium
GCTCGATCGTCATCGACCTCTCGACCGACGACGGCAAAGACATCCTGAAAGACCTCGTCAAAACTGCCGACGTCGTCGTTGAGAATTACCGGCCCGGTGTCATGGAGCGCCTCGGCATCGGCTATGATGTTCTCTCAACGCTCAATTCTCGACTGGTATTCGCCTCCATCAACGGCGTCGGTCACGACGGCCCCTACGCGGGCAGACGCGTCTACGATGCCATCATTCAGGCCATCTCCGGCATCGCCACGCTGCAGGCGGACCCACGGCAGGGGCGGCCCGAGATGGTCAATTCGCTCATCTGCGACAAGTTGACGGCAATGGCGGCGGCCCAGGCGATCAGTTCAGCCCTCGTTAGCCGCGAGCGCACGGGTGAGGGCCAGCGCGTTGACGTTGCGATGCTGGAAGCGGCGCTCTTCTTCCTGTGGCCGGACAACATGCTGAACTACACCTTCGTCGGCGACGATGTCGCATATGTGGAACCCGGCACCCACGCGAACATGGTGCGCCAGACCAAAGACGGCTACATCTGCACGATGCCGGTGCAGATGGATGAGTGGCTCGGTCTGTTGACGGCCGTCGATCTGCCCAATCTGCTTGAAGACCCGACCTATCGAACGGCAACCGGCATCGACATGGTTCGGCTGCGAGACGCCATCGACCAGTCCTTTTGTCGATTCACCACCGCCGAACTGGAAGTGAGTCTGGAGGCCAACCAGGTCCCCTTCGCGCGCATTAACCCCCGCGACGAGGTCCTTGACGATCCGCAGATTAAAGCCCTCGGCTCTCTGTGGGAATTCGAGCACGACTTTGGCGGCCCCATGCGGCAGGCACGCCCGCCGGCGAGGTTCGAAAAGACGCCGGCGGATCTCTTTCGATGTTCGCCCGAACACGGCCAGCACACCGCCGAGGTACTGCATGAATTCGGCCTGTCAGATGACCAGATCAACGAACTGCGTCGGCGCAACATTGTCCAGTAGCGAACGATGAAGTAGCGAACGATGAAGTAGCGAACGATCACGTCGCAACTGCGCGCCAACGCTTCTGGTACGCTCAGTCTCAGAAGCAACGCCATTACGGAAGACAAAAACATGAGCATTGACGACTTCAGAGCATCCGTCGACGACTGGTTGGCCGCCAACCACACGGACGAGATTCGCACAGCTCCCGCAGGTTCTGACGCACGCAACGCATGGGTAAAGCTGCTCGCGGACAAAGGCTGGATCGCGCCATCCTGGCCAACCGAGTATGGCGGCGCCGGGCTCAACTTCCAGGAACACATCGCGCTCACCCAGGCCTTCTCTGCGGCGAGTGCAGTGCCACCCCAGGACGGCCAGGCACTCAACATGATTGGGCCAACGTTGCTTGAATTTGGCACCGAGGAGCAGAAAAAGCGCCATCTGCTCCCCATTGCAAGGGCCGAACTACGATGGTGTCAGGGCTACAGCGAACCGGGTTCAGGTTCAGACCTTGCCAGCCTCTCGACCAAGGCGGTGCTCGACGGTGACCACTATGTCCTAAACGGACAGAAAATATGGACCTCCGGCGCGCACGAGGCGGACTGGATCTACGTACTCGTGCGCACGGATCCCAATGCCGCCAAGCACGACGGCATCAGCATGGTGCTCGTGGACATGGACCAGCCCGGTGTCACGGTCAAGCCAATCAAGCTCATCTCCGGCACCTCGCCTTTCTGTGAGACCTTCTTCGACGACGCGATCGCGTACGACCTGGTCGGTCAGCGCAACCATGGCTGGACGATCGGCAAACGCCTGCTTCAACATGAGCGTTCTGGCATCTCCGGCATGGGCGCGAGCGGTGCCGCCGCGGCACAACGGCCAGCGGGGCCGCGCAAGTACCCCCTTGCCGAACTCGCCAAGCGCTATGTTGGCGACGTCGACGGACGCATCGGTGACGCCGCCTTTCGCGAAGATGTCATCCAGCATCGACAGCTGGAAGCGGCCTATCAGCTTACGCTCAACCGCACGCGCGCAGAGAACGACTCTGGCGTCACGCTCGGCTTCACCACCTCCATCTTCAAAGCCGTGGGCGCTGATCTCCTGAAGTCATCCACGGAATTGCAGGTGCGGCTGATGGGCTCCCAGGGCACAGGATGGGAAGGCGACACATTCTCGGCACCCGAAATTGATGCCACGCGTTCGTGGCTCGGCTCACGGGCCATGAGCATCGCCGGCGGCACCAATGAGGTGCAACTCAACATTATTGCCAAACGCGTTCTCGGCCTGCCCGACTGATGCGCGACTGGCACTCGATTATTGCGCTGATCGCGCCTGACGCGCACACGCGCGCGGCACTTCGTGAACCCTCGAAGTGGCCGGGCGCGACCGCCTGGTTTGGTACGCCGTTCATGTCGGCGGCGATACTCACCACCTCGCTTGCAGCCCTTCTCATGCCACTCGCCGCCAGCGCGGCCGAGCAGCCCTGCAAAGACCCCGACTACGCCCACGGCGTGTCCCACCTTCTGCCGCTCAAGTACCCGCCCGGCTTTACGCATTTCGCGTACACAAACCCGGACGCGCCCAAGGCGGGCATCATGCGTATTCCGCAAATGGGGACGTTTGACAGTTACAACCCGGTCGTCGAGAAGGGACGGCTGGCGGCCGGTTATGCAATCACCGGCGGACTGATCTACGACAAACTGCTGGAACCATCGAGTGACGAACCGGTCAGCCACTATGGACGACTGGCGGAACAGGTCGCTGTGGGACCTGATCTCGCCTGGATCGCATTCAAATTGCGCAAGGATGCACGCTGGCATGATGGCGCTCCGATCACAGCAGCCGATGTCATCTTCAGCTACGAGACCTTCAAAGAACACGGGTCGGTCGCGCTCAAGAGTGTTCTGCTCGACCTGAAAGACATCTTCATCTTCGGCGATGACGAGATCTGCATGGTTCGGGACACCGCCCGCGAGATCAATCCGACCCTGCCGTTCACGCTTGGCGGCTACAGCATCCTGCCCAAACACTATTGGCAAACCCGTGACATCACCAAGACCGCGCTCGAGCCACCGCTCGCGAGCGGGGCCTACAAAGTCACCCGCTTCGAGATTGGACGTGTCGTCGAATACTCGCGCGTCGAGGACTACTGGGGCCGCGACATACCAGTCAACAAGGGTCGCTACAACTTCGACACCATCAAATTCGACTACTTCAAGGACGAAGCGGTCATGGGCGAAGCCCACAAGAGCAACGTTGTCGATGTGCGCGAGGAGGGTGTGTCCAAGAACTGGGCAACCCAGTACAACTTCGAGGCGGTCAAGGCAGGACTCTTCAAGCGTGAATTGCGGCCGCTCAACCGCACCGAAGGGCTCTGGTGGCCCATCTTCTGGAACACCGAGAAACCGGCGCTGGCTGACATCCGGGTGCGGGAAGCGCTTGGGTTGCTGTTCGACTTCAAGTGGACCAATCGCGTGCTTTTTTACGACTTCTACGATACCGGCATCAGCTTTTTTCAGAACTCACCGATGGCTCACTCGGGCCTGCCCGGCGAAAAAGAACTAGCCCTGCTTGAACCGTTCCGGGATCAGGTGCCACCGCGGGTCTTCACAGAACCCTACACGCAGCCGAACAGCACCGGCTTTGGCATCCAGCGACACAACGTGGAGCGCTCGCTCGATCTCTTTCGCCAGGCCGGTTTCGAGGTCATCGACGGTGTCATGCAGAACATGCGGACGGGCCGGCCTTTCGACCTCGACTTCATCGGCGTTTCATATTTCTCAACACGACAGGCGCTTTCGCTGCGCCAGAACCTCGCGCGCGTTGGCATTGAAACCACCGCACGGCATCCCGAAATATCAAATTGGTTGCATCGCAGCAGAACCGGCAAATTTGATGGCAACACGATCCGTTGGGCTGCCAGCAACACGCCGGGTCTGCAGCTCCGAAACTGGCTCGGTAGCGAGAGCGCCGGCGAGAACTACAGCCAGAACTGGGCGCGGATCAGAAACCCGGTTATCGACAGCCTGATCGCGTCGATAATCTCCGCGAAGACCAGCGAGGACCTGTACGCGGCAACGCGCGCGCTGGACCGGGTGATCATGTGGAATTTCTACTTCGTGCCGATGGGTACACAACCCGGTTTCCGACTCGTCTACTGGGACAAGTTCGGCGAGGTAAGGAGCGACGATCTGAACCGGGTGCCCTTCGTCGACGCCTGGTGGTGGGACGAAGAGAAGGCGGCGCGCGTGGAGGCCGGCCTTTCGGCACTCGAGTCAGCCGACTGACACCCGCGCGGTCGCAGCCGTGATTGCACCCGGCCGGGATTTTACGCGGTCGGCATTGCAGCCATTAATCCACAAGCGGAGCCGCAAATTCAGCGCCCCGCGAATATGGCACAATCGCCCTCCCAGCCAATCTGAGCGGAGCTCCCAATGCCAATCCAACTGCGCCAAATTTGTTTCGTTGCACGCGAGCTTGAACCGGTCCTTGAAGACCTGACCGACATTCTCGGCATCAACCGCTGCTTCGTCGACCCTGGCGTTGGTGCCTTTGGCCTTGAGAACACGCTGATGCCGATCGGCAGGAACTTCCTCGAGGTCGTTGCACCCGTAGAAGAAGGCACCGCCGGCGGCCGTTACCTTGACCGCCGCAATGGCGACGGCGGCTACATGGTAATCACGCAGGCTGACAGCCGCGAAACCCA
>CAVOBC010000371.1:0-4646 GCA_963693635.1 Gammaproteobacteria bacterium
CAGCACCCCGGTCAGGAGTTCGATCAGATTCTCCACATCGTTAGTCAGCCGGGTCATCACACGACCGACCGACACATGGTCATAGAACGACATCGGCTTGGTCTCGAGTCGCGCGAAGAGGTCGCGCCGCAGATCGCGCAGGGCCTGGAGGGTCGACATCGACAGCAACAACCGATGACCATAGTTGGCAAAGGACCAGGCGACGACCAGCAGGCCATATGTCAGCACCGCCGAAGTGAGATCGCTTGCGCCAGTCAAATCGCCGATACCCGACACCAGCGCGCGCATGCCGTAGTCCGGCAGGTCGCCGCTCTGCTCACTCGGCAACAAAATGGTGTCAATCACAACGAGTCCGGTCACGACGGGTTGCAGCACCAGGATCGCGGCTGCGAGCAGGGTCAGGCAGATGCTGGCAACCAGCGTCGGCCAATAGGGCTGCACCCAGCCGAGCAGCCGAATGAACATGTTGACGTTCAGTGCCTTGTGCGTGAGTTGGGCGTCAAAAGCCGAATAGTCACGACCCGGCGGGGTCGCCGATACCGTGCTCGCGCCGGCGTTCTCGACGCCGCTCACGGTCGTCATCGTGCCGCCTCTTCACTCAGTTCGAGATCACGCAGCAGCGCCGCCTTGCGCGCGACAGCCTGCTCCTGGTTACTCTGCACCGCATCGAGATTGGCGTAGTAGCCGCCCTGGGCCATCAACTCCGCATGCGTGCCCGATTCGGCGACGCGGCCGTTGTCCAGCACGAAAATACGGTCGGCATGGCGCGCTGTCGAGACCCGATGCGACACCAGTAGCGTCGTCCGACCCGCCCGCAGCGCGGTTAAGCGGCGAAGGATGCGTTCCTCCGTACGCGTGTCGATGCTCGAAAAGCAATCGTCCATCGCGAGTATTGGCGCGTCCCGGATCAGGCTTCGCGCCAGCGTCGCTCGTTGTTTTTGACCACCCGAGAGCGTGATCCCGCGTTCGCCAACGACGGTGTCCATGCCGTCGGGAAACCGGCCAATTGCCTCCAGCAACTCGGCTTGTGCCGCGGCGTCTGCCACCGCGTCATCGGGCCGCGACGGGTCATCGTAAGTCAGGTTATCTCGCACGGTCAGAGAAAACAGGAACGGATCCTGCGGCACCAGCCCTATGTTGTCGCGGACTGTGCGGAGCGGATAATCCCGAATGTCTCGCCCATCGATGAACACCGTGCCAGGTGCGGGCTCACTCAGCCGTGCCAGCGACCGCAGCAACGTTGACTTGCCGCTGCCAACCCGACCGAGGATCGCCACGATCTCCCCTGCGCCAATCGTGATATTGATGTCATCGATTGCCGCTGCACGGGCGTCTGGATACCGGTACGAGAAGTTCCGAAGCTCGATACGCCCCAGCATGCGACTGATGCCTTTGCTGCCATCGGTGGGGGAGGAGTCTTCAGCGGATAAGGAGCCTTCAGCGGATAAAGAGCCTTCAGCGGGTAAAGAGCCTTCAGCGGGTAAAGAGCCTTCAGCGGGTAAAGAGCCTTCAGCTAGTAAAGAGCCCTCAGTCTCCCGCACGTCGCCAACCTCAAGCGGGTAGTCCAGCACCTCGAACAGGCGCTCTGTGGCAGCCGCGGCACTCGTAATCGACGCGAGCCAGCCACCCAACTGCCGGATTGGCCCCGTCACCATGATCATGTACGCAAAGAATGCCGTGAAGGTTCCGATAGACAGTTCACCATCAAGCACCAACTGACCCCCATAACCAATGATGATCAGAGTGGAGGCAACCGACGTAAACGGCATGATCAGGTTCATCCGGGCGCGATAACGGTTGCTGCGGTAAACCAGGCTCGCGTACCGCGTACTCAGCTCGTCAAAACGGTTGATCTCCCGCTGTTCCTGCGCCATCGCCTGCACGGTACGTATGCCATTGAGATTCTCAGATGTAAACGACGTGACATCGTCCATGGCCATGCGTTGTTCCCGGATCAGCGGAAACAATCGCTTTGACATCACAATGCCGACCAGCGCCACGAGCGGTGTGGGAAGGAGCACCAGCAGCGTCAGCATCGGCGCGAGATAGAGCATAAAACTTACGCCGACGATCATCGAAAACGCAAAGGTCATGACCTGGACCCAACCGAAAGCGACGACCTGTCGCACCATCGCAATGTCGCCCGAAGAACGCGACATCACGTCACCCGTGCCGAACTGGTTAAAGAACATGGGGCCCATCTTCTGGACGTGGCCAAAGAAGCGCTTGCGCAGGTCGTAGGACGTGTCGATGGCGACGCGCCTCAGCATTCGATTCGCGAAAATCGATATCAGGGCACGCACGGCAGTGACGCCGAAAATACCAATGACTGGCCCGACGATCACTGGCTGGCCCACGGCCAGCGAATCGACCACTGTTTTCAGGAAGAGCGGCATGAGCGCATCGCATAGCCTGACAAGCAGCAGTCCGCTGATACCAACGGCTATTAACCAGCGATAGGTCCAGGCGTAGGGAAACAACCGGCGCAGGTGAGCAAGATGACGCAGTGTTGGACGCACGCGCACGGGCCGCTGGTTGCGGAACCTGCGCTCTGTGTACTCACCAAATTGGGCCATGTGTGCGTTTCTTTGCCCCTACGGGCGCTCAGTCCGGGAAGTCATCAACCATTCGCACGCGGGGCACGTGGCACCTGGGCTAGCCACTCGCAGGTTTTCAGCAACCTGATCACGCTTCAAAGGCTGTCGCACGGCGTGCGTCATGCACCGTCTCGCGACGACATCTGAAGATCTACGAAACGTCGGTAAAGACCGTCTTGACGTTGCATCAGTTCGTCGTGACTCCCCTGCTCTTCAATCGTGCCTTCATCGAGGAAGACAATGTGATTTGCCTGCCGGATCGTCGACAATCGATGAGCAATGATGATGACGAGCCTGTTCTTGGCGGCCTCCTGCAGCGAACGCACCAGATACCGCTCGGTTTCCGGGTCTAATGCAGACGTCGGCTCGTCCAGAATCAGGATGCGGGAGTCACGCAGCAGGCCACGCGCGATCGATATGCGCTGCTTCTGACCGACCGAGAGTTTGCTCGCCGTCGCGGACCCCAATTTCGTCTGATACCCGTCCGGCAATGTCATGATGAAATCATGTATGCCTGCCACCATCGCGACGTGCTCTATCGCCGCCTGCTCGGCATCCGGCTTGCCGAATCGGATGTTGTCCGCAATCGACGTCGAAAAAAGCTGGGTCTCCTGAAACACATACGTAATCTGGGCGCGAAGACTGTCCATCGTTACGTCATTGACGTTGTGACCATCGACCAGCACCTGTCCTTCAGTCGCCACGTGATAGCGCGGCAGCAGGTACGCAAGACTGGTCTTGCCAGAGCCGGTGGGCCCCACAAACGCGACGATCTGGCCCAGGGTCGTTCTTAAGTTAACGCCGGTGAGCGCACGCCTGCCATCCGGATACACGAGTCCTGCATCAACGAACTCGATGCCCTGCTCGATCGGTGGCAACGGCTTTTTGCCGATGTCCTCTTCCGACTCGAGATCCATCATCGCAAAGACCCGGCGCATGCCCGGAACATAGTGCTGTAGGTGAATCCAGAGCGATGCGTAGGCGTCGGCCGGTCCGCGCATCCAGCCGAAGTAGAAAAAGAGCGCACCGAAGTCGCCCGGCGTCAGGCGTCCTTCAATAATGTTGGAGATGATGAAATAAAAGACGGCAGTGATGACCGCCGTATGCGCAAGCCCCTTGGCCTGGGCGATGATGATGACCACCAGCACGACGCCGCGAAAACGCTTGAAGGCCTCCCCGCTGTCGTCGCCGAACCGTCGCTTCTCCTTCTTGTTGCCGCCAAGGCTCTGAACAGCCATGACATTGTCCATGCCCTCCTCGATCGTGCTCGTCACCAGCGTGCCGGCCGACCGGCTTGCTTGCTGTCGTCGACGCACGAGACCCGAGAACGGCATGGTGATAAAGAGATACGCCGGGAAGAGCAGCGCAGTGAGCCAGATCACGTCCGGCATGTGCGGATAAGCGGTGTAAAGGTTGTACATGGCCGCGACGAAGACCGCGGTCGACAATGACGGTCGGTTAATGACCTCGTAGAAGATCTGATTGATCGAGGGTGCGTCGTACATGATCCGATAGACCGAATCGCCGATGCGCTGGTCATCGAGCGTCGTCATCGGCAGCGAGCGAATGCGATTGAACAGCTTCATCCGAATCAGGTGATTAACAGACTGGGTGAGTCTGGAATTCATCTTGTATTCGAAGTAACCCCAGATGCCGCCCGCGAAGCTGTGACCGCCGTGGGTCAGGTTCTCCTGTTGGGTCGCCGTGTCCTGCCCCTCGATCATGCCCCCGTCGGTCGTGTCATTCGCCTCGGACGAGTACGCGCCGACCAGCACAACCAGTATCAAACTGACTATCGTCAACGTGGTCATCAGCTCCATGGCGGACATGCCCTGCAGATGCGGGATGATCGGGTGCAGCCACGCAGGAAACCCCTCAACGCCGGTGATCGGACTCGCGAGCACGACGTGATCGACGATAATTTTCACGCCCCAGGGCAGGACGAAAACCGGGTACAAGAGGGCGCCGAGGTTAAGTGCCCACTTGATTGCAAACCGGCCCTTGAAGAAACGAATGAAAAGCCAGGTGCGGCCGATGATCGTCATCGTC
>CAVOBC010000372.1:0-4637 GCA_963693635.1 Gammaproteobacteria bacterium
CGTGATGCGGGCAACCAACTCGCGAACCATCCCCACATTGCTCCAGTAAAGCCCGCTCTGAATGCTCTCGACGGTCGACCGACCGAGCGAAGTTTTGGGCCGTTTGATCTCAACGGACGGCAACTGCGCTGTCCCCTCCTCAAGGGCCTGCATGGAAAGCTGCACGCCCGGAATGATGTTGCCGCCAAGAAATTCCCGGTCTCGGGTGACGGCACAGATCGTGGTCGCGGTACCGAAGTCCACAACGATGATGTTCTGGTCGGGATACATCGCGATAGCGCCAACCGCGTCGGCAATACGGTCCGCGCCGACCTCTTTTGGCTCACGATAAAGAATCTTCAGTCCGGTGCGAATACCGGGCCGTAAAATGAGCGGGTCGATGCCGAAGTACTTCTGGCAGCACGCCCGCAGCGAGTACAACAGGTCCGGAACGACACAGCTGATGGCAATCTGCTTGAGTGCGAGTGGTTCAACGTCGTTCTCGCGTAATACGGCGCGGAAGAAGACGCCGAGTTCGTCGGATGAACTGCGAAGCTGGGATGTGCGGCGAAATTGCACCATGAGTTCGTCGTCAGAGAAGACGCCGCCGTAAATCTGGGTGTTGCCGACGTCAAGGCACAAGATCATTGTTGTTCTCCTGTTGGAACATTGTCGATTAGCCGAATGGGCAGGCCGTTGCAATCGAGGCTTGCGGCCGCGTACCGGCGGTCATCGATTGTTGTCACGTAGTCGACATCAAATCCGGCGATGCCGAGTTCGTGTGTGCTTTGCCCTCGTTGCGCCCCTGAACCTTGTGACCACCGAGGCTGTGAACGACCCTGGGGGGGCAGGCCAATGTGTCCGATAACGGGAACGCCGGCGTCAACAATGTGATCAATGATGTCAACCTGATGGGTGTGGCGCTCGATCTTGATGGCCATCGAGCCGGCTTCTATCAGGGTCTGCGCGCCGTCGATTGCAGCGGCAAGTCCGCGGCTGCAGGACAGGAACGGCATGTCGCCAACGATGAACTTGTCGCCGCGGGCGACCGCTTCGATGTGCGGCTTCATGAGCGGAATATCTGCGTGGACTGTCGAGTCAAAGCCGTGCATGGCCATGGCGAGACTATCGCCAACGAGAATGCAGTCGACGGGGATTCGTTAATGAGTTGCGCGGACCAGAAGTCGTTGCAGGTCACCATGGAAATCTTCTTTCCTTGATGCTTGCGTTTGCCGAAATCGAGTACGTTCATCAGATGCTCTCCTCAAAAGGACGAGTCCTGGAAACGCGGGCAGGTGGGGGGTGTCGCTGAGGTACCTGTCCGTTTGCCGGGATCAAGTCCACTTGTCTGTGTTTGAGTCGGTTGTTCTTAAGTCTTCAGAACCGCGGTGCGCGAGCGCCTGACGCTTAACTTATGCACGAAGATTCCGGTCCTCACTGTGAAAATCGCTCGCGGTCCTTCTCAGGCTCCACAGCTTTCGCAGTGAGCGTAAAGGTTATGAGAATTTGCGCACGCTCGCAACCGGCAAATCGCGCGGCAATTGTGCGTGGGTTCTATCTCTTTGGGCTGTCCGGGTGGTGCACTGGCTAAACGTCGCCTGCTGTTTGAAGCTTTGAAGCTCGCGCCATAAGAACGCATCACGATGAAGGAGCGTCAGGAAAGCTATATTGCTCCACAACAGTGGAGCGACATAGAGGTGCTCGTGACTGTGCAGGCACCAGGCATGGTTAGTGGTAATCTGCCGGTCGTAACGCCGGCGAGAACCTGACGGGCGATCGCCGTGGTGCGTAGCAGTCGTGGTGATCAGCGCCGAGGATGTGACTTTTGTTTGTAACCGGCAGGAGAGCCGATATGCCAAGTAGCGAGACAAGTGAGGCGAAGCCGTTGAAGTTCGTGCATAACATCGCATCGGAGGCGAACTGGACCGACGGGTTGAGGGACATCTTCGAGTACCGCGACCTTGGCATTGCGGATGCCACGGGTGGGGGTTTCGTTGCGCACATCATTCGCGCCAATGGCAAGAAGATGGCTGATGACGTCCAGCAGTGGCACGTGCACGATTGCACCTTCCAATTTGTGGAAGTACTGGCTGGCTGGGCCACGTTCGAATACGAGGGCGAGGGGGTACACACCATCCGCGAAGGCGATGCCATCCTGCAGCCACCGTTGATCAAGCATCGGGAACTGGCGTGTTCGGAGGACTTCGAGGTGCTTGAGATTGTCTCGCCCGCGAAGTTTGAGACGCGTGTCGTCGAACCACCCGATGAGGCGTCGGCCGCAGGCTGATCCGGCCGGACCAGGTGTATCGTGATGCCGCATTCGTCCTGCACTTATGCGGAGTACAAGGCGATGTCGGCGTTGAT
This sequence comes from Gammaproteobacteria bacterium, assembly GCA_963693635.1. Taxonomy (GTDB): domain Bacteria; phylum Pseudomonadota; class Gammaproteobacteria; order Pseudomonadales; family Azotimanducaceae; genus CAVOBC01. Next base: position 2,344 of record CAVOBC010000372.1, read on the forward strand.
CGCGATCCTGCAGGAGGACGACGCGCTGACTCGAAGGCCCAAGGGTAGCGCTGGCGGGTGATCCGCGCAGGGTCAGGGGTACAGTGACACCGGGGACCGATTCCGCCAGCACAGCGAGTCCCGCGCAGAACTCAGTTCTGGGGCGGGGACTAGCATGCGGTGCCGGGATGCACCGCATTTACTGCGGGCTATTTTCTGCAAACATGCCGAGGTTTGCGTGCAAACCGACTCCCAAGAGTTGTCAGGAATGATGACAATCCTAGGATAGAGTTTAGTTAGTCGTTAGTGCCCGGATGACCGCGTCGACGACGTCATCTGCTTTGGTGCGCATCTCATCGTCCGTTGCGTCCTGAATGGGATGCGGGACAAAGACGCAGCGCGCGTCTTTCAGGCCGAGCGCACGTGCCTGTGTATCGGCAGCATCCTTGAATTCGGACGACGCAAGCGCGACTGACGGCACACCTTGTATCTCGAACCAGACCGTATCGTGCAAACTGCACGTTGTGCAGGATCCTCAGTCCGCCAGCGCTTCGATGACAAACCCGTTGCTTTGCTGAATCTCGCGCCGGAGATCGGCGGGGGCAGGTTTGGTAAACGTGGGTTTCGCATAGCGGTTAAATGTCACGCTGGGCAGCCGCTCCGCCAATTGCTCTGCCAACTGGTTGAGCAGAACGTCGCCACGCGGCTTGCTGATATCAAGCAGCGCAACGTTGCCGGTGATCGCGTCCGGACGCGGCGTTAGCTGTCGCGCGACGGGTACCGTTTCATTGGTTGGGTCAAGTATCAAAGGCATACAGTGTTCTTTCTCCTTTTCGCTCGATGAGCGGATTCTCTTGTCGCTCGGTTAGCGTGGCGTCGTCTGCAGGGCCACACCTTATTTAGCGAGCCACACCTTATTTAGCCGTCCACACCTGATTTAGCGGTCGAGGGTCGCATAGATCATGTCCCGATTTTTCTCGATACCGGCATCGACCCGATGTGCCCGCCGGCCCAGCCGTGGAAGGCACCCGAGAACTTGCCAGCGTCGGAGCCCGCGACGACGATGTGAATGTTGTCCTCGGAAGCAAACTTGGGCACGAGTCGATTCTGCGCCTCTTCGCTCATCTGGTCCACCTTCTCACGCGGAATGCCAACCCCTGATACGTCATCTTGCGCCAGATCCCGCGTCCGCACGCTCGAGACTTCCTGGATACGCGCCCGTATCTGTTCCTTGGTGTAATTGTCCCGCATCATCGTGTCAACGTGCTCCGGGCAGACAACCAGAATGCAGTCGCTTGAGCGTTGTGCTTTGGGGTGGTGCGCGGCCTTGAGTGCGAGACCGAAGCTCCCGGCCATCTGGTCACCGGTGCGAGACGACTGATCGACGATCAGCGTCGGGCCGCTTGTCATGGCGAACAGCGTGACGACAGATTCGTCCTTGTCGAAGCCGCGATCAACATGTAACGGTGTCCAGGGATTGCGCTCCTCCCATTCCGCAAAACACATCGTGTATTTCATGGGGTTGCCGAGCGTCGAGCGTTCAGTGCCGCCAGGTTTGGCACCGCCGATGTTGCGAACGGCGAGCCGCAGCGCGCGCCCGATCGTCGCATTCGCGCGATTGCCCTGACCCAGTGCGCCGAGCCGCATGTTCATGCCGATGTGCTGACGGATGGGGCCGTTGACGATCATGACAGGCGAGGCGCCCATCGTGGTTGCCATGACCCCATGGATATTGAACTCGTCCGTGCATGCCGCTTCGAGTGCGGCGATGACAACCGGCAGATATTCTGGCTTGCAGCCCGCCATGACAGCGTTGATCGCGATCTTCTCGACGGTTGCCGTGCCCATGTTGGGTGGCACGGTCGCGACTATTTCCTGCGGCTCCCGCGTGGTGCCGCTCAACATTCGCAGCACGCGTTCCGGGGATGGCGGCACCAGCGGCAGCCCGTCCGAGAAGCCCTGATCGAACATGAACTCAAACTCGTCATCCTGTTCAGCGATTTCGATCCGGCGGGCACGCATTGGATTATTGCTGGCCGCGGCCTGCAGTTTCTCGGCATAGACCGGGTCGACCGACAGCGAACCGCAGCCAGGTCGCCATTCGGGCAGAGTGGGCCAGTCGATGGGCGCGGCATCCTGTCCTGCCAACTTGGCAACCTCGGCGGCAAGGATGCGCCATTCTTCGCGGACAAATCCCTCGAGCTGGAATATCGTCTCGCCTTCACCGTTGACCAGGAACACCGTTGGCACGATCTCAAGTTCACAATCGAACGAAACCGCGAGTTCCGAGTCATCGAGCAGCGGCAGCGTGAGCT
>CAVOBC010000373.1:0-4631 GCA_963693635.1 Gammaproteobacteria bacterium
TCTTTCTCGTTGCCGAAGCCAAATGGGTCCCTCCGGACCCTGACGAGACGGCAAGCTTTCGCATCGGCTTGCTGATTTTTGAGTCCGAGGACACCAACGTCGCGCAATGGAAAGAGTACAACGCGGGACTCCTTGACGCGCCGTCGGGCACTCGCTGAGTATCCTGAAAACGCTCCCTGGTCCCATCTGGACGAATCGCTGCCATGACTTTTGATGAGTACATCGGTCTTGAGTATTTCGGCTCAGACACAGAACCGAATTACTCGGTCTGGAAAACCCAGGCGCACCATCTGAATCCGACCCGCAACATCAATGGTGGTGTGTTTCTCGCGATGGCGGACAATCGGGCGACGGGTGCGGCCAGTCGCGCCTATTTCGAGAAGTTCGCCACACGCGCATTCATGGTCGGCGTTGACCTGCACGCCGTGATGCTGGCCAACCAGCAGGGCGACCGCATCGAAGCCCGGGCGACCATCGTGCGGGTCGGCAAACCTATCACCGTGGTCCGCACCCGTGTCACCGGCGACGATGACAAACTGCTCGCGGAAGTGACCTCAACCCACGTGCCAGTACCTCCGGCTAGCCCTGTCCAGCCCTGTCCCGGAATTCCGCTCCGGGGCGCGCACTCCCGCTTTTCAGCAGCCTTTCATGGAACCAGAGCAATATGCTGCGGTGTTCCCTGCGCGATAGCGTGGTGATCCGGCACCGTGGGGTGCTGCTAGTCCGGCAGACCAAGAACCCGCTTGGCGATGATGTTGTATTGCACCTCAGAGGTGCCACCTTCAATGGAGTTGGCCTTGCTGCGAAGCCAGGCCCGCGTCTCGCCTCTGTCGCGTGCGGAAAACTCATCGCCCTCCCAGCCCAGCATCTGGCTGCCCAGCATTTTGAGCAACAGTTCGTAGCGGTTCTTGTTCTGCTCCGTGCCGTAAAGCTTGAACATCGACGAGGAAAAGGTGGGTGCTTTGGTCGACTGGGATTCCTCGCCATTGCGGCGAACCGTCAATCCGAATGAGCGGTCGTTCATGATGTGGGTCGAGATCTCGTCCCGCAAAATGAGATCAGCGACCTTGCCGTTCGCCGTCCCGACGCTCTCGAGTGCCTGGTGACCCAGAGTGCGCCCAACCCCACCGCCGCCGGCGCCGCCCATACCACCGCCGATTGACGTGCGCTCGTACTGGAGCAGTCGCTTGGCGACCGTCCAGCCCTTGTTGACCTCGCCGATAACATTGCTCCGCAGCGCATGTGCGTCGGTGAAGAAGGTCTCGCAAAAAGGTGAGAGGCCGCTGATGAGTAATATCGGCTTGACCTCTACACCCGGCTGGTCCATGTCGAACAACACAAACGTGATGCCATCATGCTTCGCCGCATTGAAGTCGGTGCGGACGAGACAGAAGATCCAATCGGCATGATCAGCGCCCGACGTCCAGATCTTCTGGCCATTGATGATGTACTCATCACCGTCGGCAACCGCCTTCGTTTGCAGACTGGCGAGGTCCGAGCCGGAGTTGGGCTCGCTGTAACCCTGACACCACCAGATCTCGCCCTTGCAGATTCGGGACAGATGTTCCTTCTTCTGCTCCTCGGTGCCGTATTCGAGCAGCGCAGGTCCAATCATGCTGGTCCCCATGCCACCGTGCAGCGGGATACGCGCCTTGATTCGACGCATCTCTTCATTCAGCACGCCGACTTCGGGCAGTGACAGCCCGCCGCCGCCATACTCAGCCGGCCAGTGGGGCACCGTCCAGCCACGCTCGGCCATGCGTTCCATCCACACCTTGGTGTCGGGATTTTTAGAGTGTGCTCGACGACCTGGATTCGGCGCCTCGTCCGCCACCATCGGCGTCCGCATGGATTCAGGGCAATTCTCCTCCAGCCAGCCGCGCGTTTCTTCTCGGAATGAATCCAGTGACATGTGTTCTCCTCGCAATGTGAATCTGATAATAGTTGTCAGGCGCGCACTCAGGCGGCGGTCGCGGGCGAGACCTCGAGCAGCGTTATCTCGCTGCGGGTGCCCATGCGCATGACAGGACCCCAGGTGCCAGTGCCTTGACTAACGTACAAATGAGTAGACCCGATGGTAAACAAACCGCGGGTTCGATCAAACACCCTTCGCACCAAAAGATTGAACGGAACAATCTGGCCGTTGTGCGTGTGACCGCTCAGCATCAGGTCCACCCCGGCGTCTGCTGCCGCCTCCAAACCGCGCGGCCGATGATACAGCAATACCACGTAGTCGGCCGGTGACACCGGGATCTCGGCTAGCCGTTTCTGGACCTGTTGGGCATCATCCATGTCATCAACCCCGATGACCTGCACTCCTGCCTGCCGCCAGGAACGGTTGCGCAATACCTTCACGCCAAGGCCAGCCAGGCGCTCACAGATGGCCTCGAGATCCTCATACTTCTCATGGTTGCCAATACTGAAGCACACCGGACAGTTGAGGCTCTGAAGGCTCCGGAGGTCCGCCGGCGTTATCCCGGTCTCATCGATGAAATCCCCGGTGATGAACAACATCTCCGGATCAAGCAGGTTAATCCGCAGGATGATCCGCTCAAGGAAGCGCGGGGACCGCGACCCGATATGCACGTCTGTTATCTGCACGAACCGGCGCAGGCGATCGACCTTGGTCGATTGCAGCGGTACGGTGACGACCGCAGGAAACGACGCAACAACGACGCCCATCACGCCGGCCGCAATCGTCACGGCGACAATGAGGCTTGCAACCCGCGCGGGGGCCGCATTCGACAGAACCAGTACTACCTCGCCGACCAGCACGAGGCTCAGCAGGACAAAGCTGACACCGAGCAGAAAGTCTGCAATTCGCCGTATCGCAAGCGCCCACATCTCGCGCCGCCCGCGTAACCACACACGGCTCACCGGCTGACTGCTGATAAGGGGGACCAACGTGACCAGCGCAATCGGCAAGGACACGTCCAGCCACATCACGAGTCGCGTGAGCGGGTAGACGAAGAGCGGAAGGTGCAGCGCAAGCGCAATCAAAGCGAAACGCGACATCAGGTTGACAGCCTGCATATCGATCTGACGGCGGTACAGAACGTCGCGACGGCATCGGCGAGGTCTCTTCGCCGTTGCTCACCTTGGCTCTCCGAGAAGCAAAAGGACAGGCGCAGTTCATCGAAGCCCGCGTCCGGATTACGCGCGCGCGCGTCGCGGGGGTAGAAGTCATACAGCGGGATCGCAACGATGCTGTACTCCGATACGAGCTTGTCAATGAAGTCGTCATCGGTCCTTAACCCCGGCACTTTGAAACGAAAGACCGTGAAGAAACCGGCCTCAGGCCGGGTCCATTCGACGCTCTCCGGGTACGCACCAAGGCCCGCCTCGAGCCCCTGCAACATGATCTCGCGATTTTCGCGGTACACAACCAGCTTGCGCTCCGCGACCGGCCACATCGACTCGCGCAGTTGCATGTTCTCATCATGCAACAGGGCCTCGAACCCGTAGAGGGCCTCCGGATTGTGGAAGAGGACGTCGGCACTCGCCTCGGTCAGCAGGAGTTCGATCAGGGGGACCGTTTCACCACCGGCTATCGCGACCGTCGCCTCGGTGTAAACGAAGCCCACGCGCGGGCCGGGGAAGCCGATCTTGGAGCCCGTAAAAAGGTGCACCGACAGCGATTGATCGAGGGCAAGAAACGGGGCCGGTCGCTCTGCGGGATCGGCATAGCTGATGTAAACGTAAGGCGCGTCCTCAACGATGAGCACGCCCAACTCCCGGAGAACGACGAGGATCTCGTCACGCCGCGCAGCGCTGAACGAGAATCCCGCGGGATTGTGCCCATCCGGCACCGTGTAGTAGAACGGCACGAGCCGACCGTCGGCCCGGGCGGCTTCGATCTGGCCCCTCAGGCGTTCCGGAATCGGGCCTTGCTCATCCATCTCGACGCTGTAGATACGGGCCTGGCTTGATAGCTGAGCACGAGCGATAAAGCCCGCATAGGTCGGCGCATCCGTGATGTATGCGAGCGGCACGCCCGGTCGCTCAAAGAGTGAACAAAGCAGATTAATACCACCGGAGGCGCCAACGGTGGGCAGGAGACTCCCCGCGTCCATCGGCACCCCCCAGTCGCTGCCGTAAACCTGTGCAAAGCTCTCACGCACCGAAACCGGACCAAGTGTGTCTGTGTACGCGTAGGATTCCCGCAGGAACTCCGGAATGTCGTCCGGACTGTTCAGTCCCGCGGCGCGGCTGAGATGCTCGTAGTACGTCGCCTTGTGCTGCAGAAAGTCGCGGGGATCGGTTACCTCGGGATGCGGATAGCCGGCACCCAGATGGTGAATCTTCAAGCCCTTGTCCTGCGCAAGTTGCCGCAATCCGGGCAGGGACGCCGCCATCTTGCGGGTCACTGATATCGGTTGCTTCGACAGCGCCGGGGCAGCGAGCGAGGGTTTCGATGTTTCGGTCATGGACGTCTCAGTAGATGTTGCTGCACGTGGTCACGCAACCCATGCCATAGATGCACGTTTTCTATAGGGTTCAACGGATGATAGAACAATGATATCAACTATCGACTCACCGCAGACTCTCGCCCAAAATGTCGCGCGCGATGATGTGTCGCTGCACTTCACTTGCGCCCTCGCCGATACGGCGAATGCGCATCTCTCGATACC
>CAVOBC010000374.1:0-4607 GCA_963693635.1 Gammaproteobacteria bacterium
CATTTACCTTGTTGTTCAGGTAATGCAGGGTCAGGCGTTGAATGTGTGACGTCGGGATGATGTCGCGCCATGCTGTCTCAAGGGATTGACGAATCTGCTGTCGTAGCGGGGCCATTTGATCGCCTTCGCGTTCTTCGACCTCCGCGTCGTCCTCCGCGTCGATATGGACGCTGATGTCGCCAATCTCGGGAAATCGATCCTGCAGATCGTGGGTCGCCCATTCACCGATGTGGTGGCCTTCCGACACGCTGATGTTCGACTCAACCTGAAGGTGGATATCGAGCAACACCTCCTGTCCCATCTTGCGACTGCGAATGCCGTGCACGCCCTTCACGCCCTCGGTCGACTCGATGGAGTGACGGATCTCACGCACGTCGGAATCTGACAGTGCCGTGTCAACCAGTTCTTCGACACTTTGGCGCGCCAGTTGCAAACCGATTTGGGCGATCATGATTGCGACGCCGATGGCCGCGAGCATCTCGAGCCAGGGGACGCCGGCGATAGCGCCACCGACGCCAACCAAGACAATGACGGAAGACCATGCGTCGCTGCGATGATGCCAGGCGTTCGCCATCAGCAATCGGGAGTTGATGCGCTGACCGAGTTTTCGTGTTAATTGGTACAGCCACTCTTTGCTGGCTATTGAAACGATGGCGACGACGAGCGCGGGCCAGGACGGCACTGGCGTTGCTTCAATGGCGATCAGGCGCATAACGGCATCATGCACGAGCAGACCGGCGACGAGCAGCAGCAACCCGCCCAACAGGAACGTGCCAAAGGTCTCGAAACGCGCGTGGCCGTAGGGATGTGATTCATCCGGAGCCTGGCTGCCTATCTGGCTGAACACCCAAACCATGACATCCGTTGCGAGATCAGAGAGAGAATGGATGCCGTCGGCGATCAAGGCGTGGGATTGAGCGAACGACCCGACCACGACCTTCAGTACGCCGAGGACAAAGTCGACGAGACCAGAGAGGATGAGGAGTCGGCGCGTTGCGTCCCGCCCATTCGCGATTTGGGGTACCCGATCACCCACGGCTTCACGCATGAGGACGCAAGCCCGTAGCGGGCGAGAGTCTGGGCGGGCGAGCAGGGTCGATGTCACGAGGCATGGCATCGGTTGTGCACGCGCGAGGCCAAAGGATGCATGACATAATCCCGGCGCGTTCCTTTTCCCTGCGCGCCCCTAGCGCGGCGTCGCGCGGCGGGTCGGCTCGCGTAGAGCATCCGGTGGAGCCGGTACCGCGTGTGTCGACCGGATGCGGGGCCAGCTTCTCGGGATGATCGGTTTGCCCGGGGCATGGAACATTTCGAAGGTCGCCAGTGGCGAGACGGGTTGGGCGCAAGGAGGGTCGAACTTGCGATCGGTGGCTGTTGGTGAATGAGCCTGGCATTGACGGGATCCGGTTCGTTTCAGGGGATGAACGTGCAGGTATTCGCGTGGCGTGAGTCGGACCGGCTGACACGCGTGATTTCACCACAGTCGATTTTCATAGATATAGCGGGGTTGATCAAGAAAGGATGGACCGGATAGACACGTGTGTGATCGGAGCGGGCGTTGTGGGTCTTGCGATTGCGAAAAAACTGGCGGGCGCGAGTGAGGAGACGCTCATCCTTGATCGTGAACTGCGTTATGGGGAGGGTGTCAGCAGCCGCAATAGTGAGGTGATTCACGCGGGAATTTATTACCCGCAAGGATCACTGAAAGCGATGTCGTGTGTCGACGGCAAGCACCGGTTGTACGAATATTGTGCCGCACGCGGTGTTGGTCATCGTCGTTGTGGCAAGTTGATCGTGGCGACGGAGTCGGCGGAGGAGGCGACCCTTGAGGGAATCGTCGCGCGCGCGGAGGCGAACGGGGTGATGGATCTGGAAGTTTGGAACGGTGCTCGGGTCGCCCGTGAAGAGCCTGCGGTCAAAGCGACGATGGCACTCTTCTCACCGTCGACCGGCATCGTCAGCGCAGCCGAGTTGATGTCATCGTACCTTGGAGAGGCAGAGGCACACGGCGGTATGTTCGTCGCGCGGAGCGAGGTCTCCCGGATTGTCATCGAAGCAGACGGCTTCGTCGTTTCTGCGGTCACCGATGGCGAGGTGTTCGAATTCAGGTGCAACCGGCTGATCAACTCGGCTGGACTCGGGGCGCAGGGCGTCGCCCTTAATATGGAGGGTCTTGACCCGGCTCTTGTGCCGCCCCTTCATCTCTGTAAGGGCAACTACTTTGTCATGCAGGGTAAGAATCCGTTCAACCATCTGATCTATCCCGTCCCGCATCCGAGCGGTGCAGGTCTCGGCGTTCACGCGACGATAGATCTCGGCGGACAGGTCAAATTTGGTCCCGACGTAGAGTACATCCCCGAGGAAGACTTCAACGTCTCCGAAGATCGGCTCGACGACTACTATGAGGCGGTCAGGCGTTACTTTCCGTCGTTGCAGCCGGGAAGTCTGTCGCCCGGATACGTTGGCATCCGGCCGAAGCTGCAAGGGCCGGGCGATGCACCCGTTGATTTTGTTATCCAGGGGCAGGAAGAACATGGCATCCCGGGCTTGATTCAGCTCTACGGGATCGAGTCGCCGGGTTTGACGTCCTCGCTCGCCATCGCAGAAGATGTCGCGGACCGGCTTCGAGACAGCTTCTAGACTAGCAGGCTGCTGAAAAATCAGCCTTTCATGGAACTAAAGCAATATGCTGCGGTGTTCCCTGCGCGACAGCGCGGCAATCCGGCACCGTGAGATGCTGCTAGAGCGTCTGTTGTCTGGCAAAGCGCACGGGCCCCAGCGGGCTGCAGGAGCGACAGCAGCCTGCGACTGGCAGCCGAGTTGCAGTCCAGCTTTGCGAGCCTGGCGGCGTCCGGCTTTCTTGTCCTTGACGTGAAATCGGAAGGCGAGGGGCAGGCGCAGTCGCACGGCCCAACATTCACTCTTAGAGGCGATACGCTATGCCAACGTTCCAGGGTTTCCAGGCGTCACTGGTCGATCCAGAGGCGGCGCGCCCGATTCGGCTCGACGAACCCATTGCACTTGATGCGCTGCCAACCCCGGCATTAATCATTGACCTCGATGTGTTTGACGCCAATCTCGACCTGATGGGCAAGCGCCTTGCGGCCGAGGGTTTGGGTCTTCGTGCACACGGCAAAATGCACAAATGTCCGATCATCGCGCGGCGCCAGCTTGACGCGGGGGCCGTCGGGATCTGCACGGCGACGGTGAGCGAGGCAGAGGTGATGGTTGCGAGCGGCATCGACGACGTGCTGATCACGTCGCCGGTCGTGACCGATGACAAGATCGCGCGCGTGATGACGCTCGCTGGCCGCAGTGCCTCACTGAAGCTCGTGGTTGATCACGCGGCGGGGGCAGAGCGCGTGAACGCGGCCGCGGCGGCCACCGGCGTATCGCTCACAGTACTGGTGGACCTCGATCCCGGAATGGGTCGAACCGGCATAGAAACCGGCGAGGCTGCTCTGACGCTTGTCGAGTTGCTCGAAAGCCGGTGTGACAACCTGCAGTTCGGTGGACTGCAAATGTATGCTGGCAACTGCATGCACATTCACGGTTTCGGTGAGCGCAGAGCGAAGTATCTGGAGGTCATGCAGACAGGGCTACAGACCCGCGATCTGATTGTCGATGCGGGTGTTGAGGTGCCGATTTGTACGGGTGGCGGCACCGGCAGTTTCGACCTCGAAGGCGAACTTGGACTGATGACGGACATTCAGGCCGGCTCGTACGCTTTCATGGATGTAGAGTATCGCGAAATCGGCGGCACCGGCCCGGATGGTCGCGAAACCTCGCTGTTTGAGACGTTTTCACCTTCACTCTTTGTGATGGTCACTGCGATCAGTCAGCCGAAAACCCGCATGATTACCGTCGATGCTGGCTATAAAGCGTTCGCGTCAGATACCGTTAAGCCGGCATTCGCGAATGTGGAGGGTGTGCGGTTTCATTGGGGCGGTGACGAACACGGCATGGTCAGCCTGGACAATCCCTCAAGGATGATAGAGCTGGGTGATCGCCTGCCGATGATCACGAGTCACTGTGACCCTACGGTCAATCTGTATGACTACTACTACCCTGTGCGCGATGGCGTTGTTGAAGAGGTATGGCCGATCGCGGCGCGTGGGCGCTCGCAGTGATGTCTGAAGACGAGATGACGAGGGCAAGTCGATGAGCGAGCGTATGATCGGAGGGCCCTGGTTTGAGGACTTCACTGTCGGCGACGACATGAGCGATGTCCCGGCTGTAACCGTAACGGAAGGCTACGCGGCGTTGCATCAGGCGATCTTCGGTGATCGCCTGCGTTTGCCGCTGGATCGTGAACTTTGTACGCGAGTCACGGGCGAATCCCGGCTACTCGTCAATCCGGCCCTCGTCTGCAATCTTGCGATCGGTCAGTCGACCGTACCGTCGCAACGGGTTATGGGCAACCTTTTCTACCGTGGCCTGCGACTGCACAGGCCGGTTTTCATCGATGACACGCTAACGACCCGAACCAGGATCGTCGCGCTGCGGCAGAACAAAATTCGCCCCGGCCGCGCCGCCTCAGGGATGGTCGCCCTTGAAGTGGACGTCAGGAACCAGCAAGGTGAGACCGTGATGTTGTTCTGGCGTTG
>CAVOBC010000375.1:0-4607 GCA_963693635.1 Gammaproteobacteria bacterium
CCGATATCACAGCAGGCTGGCGAGACCTGGCCCGATCACACGACCTGGACATGGTCGTGTGCGTGGCATCTGCGCTTCGGCGCGGGATGCTTGATCCCACGGAAGCCAGTCGATACGAACACGACGCGGCGAGCGTCGCTCCCGAATTTACGATCTCTGGCCTAGGACAATTGATCGACGCCGCAATCGATTGCGACAGATTGGTAACCTTCGGTGTCTGAGCCCAAACAGATCCTCTGCATTCAGTCCCATGCGCCGCACGGGACCTTTTTCGGGCGAGAGGGGCTCGACGCCGTGCTGATGGCGTCGGCTTTCTGCCTCGTCCGCGTGCTCTTTATAGGCGATGGCGTTCTGCAACTGCTCGGCGATCAGCAACCATCGGATATCGGCAGCAAGGACTACTCGGTGACCTTCGGGGCCCTCGCCGACTACGGCGTGACTGACATCTTTGTCGCACGCGCAGACCTTGAGCGGCTACATCTTGCTGCCAACGATCTCAGCCTGGCGGTGACGCCGTTGTCCGATACTGACATCACACAACTGCTGCACGACGTCGACGTGGTACTCGACTTCTGATGATCCTGCACACCTTCAACAAGGGGCTGGGCGCTGAACAGCTTATGCGGCGATGCAGTGCGCTTGTCACGAGCGATGACGCGATCCTGCTCATTGAAGACGGCGTGTACTGGGGCACTGCGACCCTCGCGCCTTTTCCGATGCAACATCCCCGGGTCTTCGCGCTGACCGCCGATGTCGCTGCGCGCGGACTGGCAACGCGCATCGCGCAGGCAATTACAACCGTCGATCATGCCGGCTTTGTGCAGTTGTGCGTCGAGCACGACACCGTCAAGAGTTGGTTTTAGGCGATGAATGACGGGGCGCAAACACCGGGCGATAATGGAACGCTCGCTGCCGTCGCGCTCGACCAGGAAGGCTTCCTGCGCGATCTCGCCGACTGGACGCCCGAACTCGCTGCGCTGCTCGCCCGGGCCGAAGGTATCGACCTCAGCACCCGCCATTGGGAGATTCTGGAGATCGCGCGGGATTACTACGCGCGCTTCGGGATCTCAGCGTCAATGCGTGTGCTGGTCGGACAGGTGAAAAAACAACTCGGCGCGGACAAGGGCCGCAGCCTGCATCTGATGCTGCTGTTTCCTGACCGGCCGGCCCGCAAGATCAGCCGAATTGCGGGGCTACCCAAACCGCTCAACTGCGATTGAAGCGCGGACTAAGACACGTTCGACCTATCGTCGCCACGCGAGACTGCCGTGCAACCTCACAACGTCGCCCACGATGATGAGCGTCGGTGTTTCGACTTCGAGCGCTGCGACCGTTGCGGGCATCGACTCAAGGTCGCCGATGACGACAGATTGATCCGGCAGCGTGCCCTTGGAGATGAGCGCAACCGGCGTCTTTGGCGACTTGCCATGCGCGACCAGTTGCTCGCAGATAGAGGCAAGTCCACCCAGCCCCATGTAGAAAACGATCGTCTGGTTGTCATGCACAAACTCCTGCCATTCGAGCACCACGTGACCGTCCTTCGGGTGCCCGGTGACGAAGCGCACTGACTGCGCGTAGTCACGATGGGTGAGCGGTATGCCAGCATAGCTTGCACATCCCGCTGCGGCAGTGATGCCCGGCACAACCTGAAATGCGATGCCGTGATCCGCCAGATGCTCGATTTCTTCCCCTCCGCGTCCAAAGATGAAGGGATCGCCACCCTTGAGTCGAAGGACCCGTTTGCCCTCCCCCGCAAGACGCACCAATAGATCGTTGATCGTCTCCTGCGGCGTGGACTCGTCGCGACCCCGTTTGCCAACATAGACACGAGCGGCGTCACGGCGCACGCGATCGAGGATGTCGTCGCTGACCAGGTTGTCGTACAACACAACGTCCGCTAGCTGCATGAGTTGCAGCGCTCGCAGAGTCAGCAGATCAGGGTCACCGGGTCCCGCGCCAACCAGAAACACCTCACCCGTCGCATCATCGTCCGAGGACTCAAACGGATCGCCTGTTGGCAATGCACCGGTTAGAACCCGCTCCGAATTCACGCTATCAAGAAATCGTTCGACCACCCGACGCCGGTGACCGACATCGGGGAATTTCGCCTTCAGGCTCGCACGCTCACCGCGCAGGAAGGTCGCCAGGCGACCCAGGCCGCCAGGCAAAACTTTCTCAAGCTGTTCCCGAATCCGACGGGCAAGAATAGGCGATGACCCTCCCGTGCCGACCGACACGACAACCGGCGAGCGGTCGACGATCGCGGGGAATGTCACAGTGCAGAGGGCACCGTTGTCCACCACGTTGACGGGGATGTGGCGGGATTGAGCGAGCCGCGCGACGCGGGCATTCAGATCTTCGTCATCAGTTGCGCAGATGACGAGATCGATGTCCTCGATATCCGCTTCTTCAAATCGACGGTTCCGCACTTCATCCTGGGTGCCAGCCAGGTCTTGAAGTTCGTCAGTGATCGCCGGCGAGACAACCCGCAGGTGCGCGCCGGCAGCTCGCACGAGGCGAGCCTTCGCCGTCGCCTGCTCGCCCCCGCCCACAATCAGACAAAGGCGCGATTGCAAATTGAAGTGCAGCGGCAACGAGTCCATCGCCCGCCTCAGGCAAAGCGGATTTCTTGCACGTCCGGCAGGTATGGGTGCAATACCTGCGGGATCCGAACGCTGCCATCCGCCTGTTGGTAGTTTTCCAAAATGGCCACCAGGGTCCTGCCAACCGCCAGGGCAGAGCCATTTAATGTGTGCAGAAGTTGCGGCCGGCCCGTCTCCGGGTCTCGATAGCGCGCCTGCAATCGCCGCGCCTGGAAGTCGAGAAAATTGCTGCAGGACGAGATTTCACGATACTCGCCCTGGCCGGGTAACCAGACTTCCAAATCATAGGTCTTGGCTGCCGAAAAGCCGAGGTCGCCGCCACAAAGATTGACCACCCGATACGGCAGGTCGAGCTTCTGCAGGATCGCCTCGGCATGGCCTGTCAGTGCCTCGTGCGCGTCCCATGAATCCTCTGGCCGCACTAGCTGCACCAGTTCGACCTTTTCGAACTGATGCTGGCGAATGATGCCGCGCGTGTCCCGGCCATAACTGCCCGCTTCACTCCGAAAGCAGGGGCTGTGGCACACGAATTTGAGCGGAATGTCGAGTCTGTCAAAAATCTCGTCGCGCGCAATATTCGTCACCGGAACTTCGGCCGTAGGGATCAGATAGAGATCCCGCTCGGATTCAATCTTGAACTGGTCCTCTGCAAATTTCGGCAATTGCCCTGTGCCATACAGCGAATCGCTATTGACGATGTAGGGCACGTAGACTTCCTGATAGCCGTGCTCCCTGCGATGCGTGTCGAGCATGAACTGAATCAGGGCCCGATGCAGGGACGCGACGTCACCCCGCAGAACGACGAAACGCGAGGTCGAGATCTTCTGACCCAGCGCCAGGTCAAGTGCGCCGCTCGGGCCGGCAAGGTCAACATGATCGAGTGCCGTGAAATCGAATGTCGTTGCATCACCCCAGCGCCGAATCTCTTCGTTCTCAGCGTCATCGTTGCCTTCCGGAACGGATGGATCTGGCAGGTTTGGAATCGCCTGCAGGATCCCGTTCAGCGACTCCTGCACATCGTCCAACTCTGCCTTCAACGCGTCGAGTCGTTCCCCCAGATCCGCCACATCGGCCAACAGCGGCTGGATGTCTGCCCCGGCGGCTTTGGCTTTGCCGATCGATTTGCTCCGGGAATTACGCTCGGCCTGCAACGCCTCCGTGCGAACCTGAATGTCCTTGCGGCTCTCTTCGAGCGATGACAGGCGATCCACATCCAGGTCGAAACGCTTGGTTTTCAAACGTAAGGCAACGTCCTCCAGCGAGTTGCGAATCAGACGTGGATCGAGCATGCCAACGGTGTCCTTGAACTGTTCGGTGATTGGCGCCGGTTCCCCGGCCACAGAAGGGCGGCAATCTTAGCAGAGCACATCGCGCATGGAAGGCACTTTCAGGTGCTACGAATCAGAGTAGCTGTCGCGTCCCGGCGATCCCAATCCCGGTCGCAAGAACCGACAGGACAACACTTGCCACCAGATATGCCGCCGCTTTCAACGCTTCGCCGCTCTCAATCAGGCTGACGAGTTGCAGGGAGAAGGTCGAAAAGGTCGTGAGCGAACCGAGCAAGCCGACCATCAGCAGGCTGCGCCACAACTCGTTGCCGATGCCGCGCTCGACAATAAGGACGAACAATACGCCGATCGCAAAGCAGCCGATGACATTAACGGAGAGAATACCGAGCGGAAACCGGCTATCGGGCATGAGCCCCGTGACCCACTGATTGAGAAGGAGACGGACCACTGCGCCGATGGCGCCACCAACCGCGACGGCCACGATTTCCAGATGCAGTATGCTCATGTAGCGGCCGGCCTCTCGACCAGGGAGTGTTCAAGAATTGTCAGGATGACAATTTTCGGACAAGGATTAGGTTCCAGCATCGGGATCGTAGCGTCTGATCGCGGCCTCGGCGTCAAGTTCCCGGAAGTGGGCGAGTTTCTCGCGGATGCGGATCTCCATCCCCCGATTCACAGGTTCGTAGTACACGCGGCCTGCCAGGGCCTCCGGCAA
>CAVOBC010000376.1:0-4571 GCA_963693635.1 Gammaproteobacteria bacterium
GTTGTGCGCCGCCTGCACGAGGCCCAGCAGACCGCGGCCATGCTTACCACGTTCAACGAGGTGGACATGCAAGCCATCATGGACTTGCGCAGCAGGTACAAGGATGACTTCCAGAAAGCACACAACGGGACACGCCTTGGTTTCATGTCCTTTTTTGTTCGTGCCAGCATCGAAGCGCTGAAGCGCTTCCCGGGAGTTAACGCGTCAATCGACGGTACTGACATTGTCTATCACGGCTACCAGGATATCGGCGTTGCCGTCGGTTCGCCGCGAGGACTGGTCGTGCCTGTGCTGCGGGATGCCGACAGCCTGACCCTCGCCGAGATCGAGGAGCAGATTCGCGCTTATTCACTGAAAGCGCAGGACAGCAAACTAACCATCGATGACCTGGCTGGTGGCACTTTCACCATCAGCAACGGCGGCGTCTTTGGATCGCTTGTGTCGACCCCCATTCTCAATCCGCCGCAAACCGGCATTCTTGGCATGCACAAGATCCAGGAGCGGCCAATGGCTATCGACGGGCAGGTCGTGATCCGGCCGATGATGTATCTTGCGCTCACCTATGATCATCGGCTCATCGACGGGCAGGAAGCGGTGCGCTTTCTGGTGACGATCAAGGACTTCCTCGAGGAACCTGCGCGCATTCTGTTAGATCTCTAGCAATCTCCGTCGCGCGACTGCCGAACATCACGAGAGACGGCGAATGGCCCTGACCGCGAGATTGTCACACTCGCCCCAGGCGTGCCCACTCGTCCCCCACAAGCCGGAAGAGGAACCAAGATGGACAAATATGATGTCGTCGTAATTGGCGCGGGGCCTGCGGGTTACCACGCCGCCATTCGCGCTGCGCAACTGGGCCTCACCACAGCGTGCATTGACAACTGGCTGACCCCGCAGGGCAAGCCCGCGTATGGCGGGACGTGCCTCAACGTCGGCTGCATCCCATCGAAGGCCCTGCTCGACGCCTCCCACAAGTATCGCGAAGCAAGGGATCATTTCGCCGAAATCGGCATTGTCACCGGCGACATCAGTATGGATGTGCCGGCCATGGTCGCGCGCAAGGACAAGATTGTTAAGAACCTGACCTCTGGCGTTGCCGGCTTGTTCAAGGCAAACGGCGTGACGAGCCTCGAAGGCCACGGTGCCCTCGTGGCAGGCGGAAGAATCAAGTTCACTGCGCACGATGGCAAAGAATCCGACATTGAAGCGGATCACGTCATCATCGCGACCGGGTCCGTGCCGGTATCCATACCGCCATGTCCGCTGGTCGAAGATCGTGTGGTCGATTCAACCGGTGCCTTGTCGTTTCAATCGACGCCGAAACGGCTTGGCGTCATCGGTGCCGGGGTCATCGGACTTGAACTGGGCAGCGTCTGGAATCGGCTTGGGTCAGAAGTCGTGGTGCTCGAAGCGCTTGAGGATTTCCTGCCGATGGCCGACAAACAGATCGCGCGAGACCTGCACAAAGCCTTGAAAAAACAAGGCATGGACATTCGTCTCGGCACTCGCGTCACCGGCAGCGACATCAGCGACACGGGGGTCCGGGTAACCTACACAGACCGCGAAGGCGACCAGGAAGAGACCTTTGACCGACTCATCGTCGCGGTCGGCAGGCGGCCGTTCACCGAAGGCCTTTTCGCGCCAGACAGTGGCGTCACCCTCGATGAACGCGGATTCATCCACGTTGATGACCATTGCGCGACGGATGCGCCCTCTGTGTACGCGGTTGGCGACGTTGTGCGCGGACCCATGCTTGCGCACAAAGGCATGGAAGAAGGCATCATGGTTGCCGAGCGGATTGCGGGAAAGAAACCGGTCGTCAACTACGACTGCGTCCCATGTGTGATATATACGCACCCGGAAGTTGCCTGGGTAGGCGTGACCGAGCAAGAGTTGAAGTCAAGCGGTGATGATTTCAATGCGGGCGCATTTCCGTTTGCCGCCAGCGGGCGCGCGATGGCGGCAAACGACACGGATGGTTTGATCAAGATACTGGCAGACGCCGAGACTGACCGGATTCTGGGTGTCCACATTTCCGGACCGCAGGCATCGGAGTTGATTGCTGAGGCGGTGATAGCGATGGAGTTTGGAGCGAGTGCAGAGGACCTGGGTCTGACGATGTTTGCGCATCCGACGTTGTCGGAGGGCCTGCACGAGGCGGCATTGTCGCTGCATGGCCATGCAATTCATGTGCAGAACCGAAAGCGCCAGCAGCGCTGAGACTCGGGCAACGGGTCACCGTCTGTCGAAACGACGGATAATCGACACGTCACGGGGCGACCTCTATTCTCCCCAGGACTCTCCTCAGGCGCTTACGTTTTTGACCAATTTCAAAATAACAACATGACAAGAGGAAACGAATGAATCTCCACGAGTATCAGGCGAAGCGGCTGTTCGCGGAATACGGGCTACCCGTGTCCCGTGGCATTGCCGTTGATACCGCTGACGAAGCGGTCGCCGCAGCACAGGAGCTCGGCGGAGGTCGCTGGGTCGTCAAGGTGCAGGTGCATGCCGGTGGTCGCGGCAAGGCCGGCGGCGTGAAGGTGGTCGACAGCGAAGCGGCTGTGCGTGAGTTTGCCAACGCGCACATTGGTACCAATCTGGTCACGTTCCAGACTGACCAACATGGCCAGCCAGTCAGCAAGATCTTTGTGGAGGACTGCGCGGACATCGAGACTGAACTCTATCTCGGGGCGGTCATCGACCGGTCCAGTCGACGAGTCATATTCATCGCGTCAACTGAAGGCGGTGTCGAGATCGAGAAGGTCGCGGCTGAAACGCCAGAAAAAATCCTCCAGGTCATCGTCGACCCCGCGCTGGGCGGCCAACCCTACCAGGGTCGTGATCTTGCGTTCCGCCTCGGCATGAGTGGGAAACAGATCAACCAGTTTGCCCAGATCTTCGTGGCCCTTTCAAAGATGTTCGTTGAACGCGATTTGTCTCTGCTTGAGATTAATCCGCTCGTCATTACCGGTGCCGGCGATGTGCACTGCCTCGACGCGAAGGTGTCAATTGACAGCAATGCCCTGTATCGCCAGAAGGCGCTCGCCGCGTTGCGCGATCTTAGCCAGGAAGACGCGCGAGAAAGCCAGGCGTCCGAGTTCGGTCTCAACTACGTTGCACTCGACGGCAACATCGGTTGCATGGTCAACGGTGCCGGCTTGGCGATGGGCACGATGGACCTCGTCAAACTGCACGGCGGTGACCCGGCAAACTTCCTTGATGTTGGCGGCGGCGCGACACCCGAAGCGGTTGCCGAAGCGTTCAAGATCATTTTGTCTGACAGCAACGTCCGCGCGGTTCTGATCAATATTTTTGGTGGCATCGTGCGATGCGATGTCATCGCCCAGGGCATCATCGCAGCCGTGAAAGAGGTTGGTGTTGAAGTGCCGGTGGTGGTGCGCTTCGAAGGCAACAACGCGCCCATTGGTGTTGAAACCCTGTCGGCAAGCGATGTCGATATCATCGCCGCCACAAGCCTGACCGATGCTGTGCAGCAGGCTGTCAAAGCCGCTGGAGGTGCTGCATGAGTGTTCTTATAAACGCTGAGACAAAGGTAATCTGTCAGGGCTTCACGGGCTCACAAGGGACAATGCACTCGGAACAGGCGATCGCCTATGGCACGCAGATGGTTGGAGGTGTAACGCCCGGGAAGGGTGGCACAACCCACCTTGACCGCCCGGTGTTCAACACCGTCGCCGCTGCAGTTGAAGCAACCGGCGCAGACGCGTCGGTCATCTATGTTCCCGCCCCCTTCGCCAAGGACGGTATTCTCGAAGCCGCTGATGCTGGCATCAAGCTCATCGTCTGCATCACCGAGGGTCTGCCAACGCTCGATATGCTCGCGGTCAAGGCAAGTCTCGATGCGCGCGGCATTCGACTCATCGGACCCAACTGTCCGGGTGTCATCACCCCCGGCGAGTGCAAGATCGGCATCATGCCTGGCGACATCCACCTGCCCGGGAAAGTCGGCATCGTGTCCCGGTCCGGCACCCTGACGTACGAAGCGGTCAAGCAGACGACCGATCTCGGCTTTGGTCAGAGCACGTGCGTCGGAATCGGCGGCGATCCGATTCCGGGGAGCGACTTCGTCGACATTCTGGCGCTCTTCCAGACCGACGACCAGACCGAAGCAATCGTCATGGTCGGTGAGATCGGCGGTAACGCCGAGGAAGAAGCAGCCGCGTACATCAAAGCGAACGTCACCAAACCGGTGGTCGGCTACATTGCCGGCGTGACCGCACCGCCCGGCAAACGAATGGGGCATGCCGGCGCAATCATTGCTGGCGGTAAGGGAACCGCGGATGACAAGTTTGCGGTCTTGAACGCGGCGGGGGTTCACACGGTGAAGAGTCTGGCGGAGATCGGCAGCGCGGTAGCTGCAGCGACCGGTTGGTAGCGGGCACGCGCCCATCGGGGCGCTCTCTTTTTTCACATGACGCGACTGCGTGCATGGACAAAATCCGTGGCCAGGCCTTGAAATGGCCGACACGCGCCACCAATTAGGAGAACCAGCAAACGACGAGATACAGACATCAAGCCGGCGCGGGGTCCAGGTAAGCCCACTCGGT
>CAVOBC010000377.1:0-4505 GCA_963693635.1 Gammaproteobacteria bacterium
GTCGGCCGCCGCGGGAGCGGCTGTTGCTGCTGCTGCTGCTGCTGGTGCAGCGGTTGCAGCGGCGGCGCCACTTGCGGCTGGGGCTGCCGTAGCAGCCGGGTCTTCCGGAGCTGCCATAGCGTCCGCAGCTTCTGCAGCTTCTGCATCGGCCGCAGCTTCTGCATCGGCCGCAACTTCTGCTGCGCCCTTGTCGTCAGTCAGGGCTGCGGGTCCCGCCTCAAATGAACGGAACGCGTCAGCGTCAATGCCAGCTTTCCCGGCCGCCCCGCCGCCACTCTCACCACCACCACATGCGACAGCTGCCACAAGAAGTACGCCCAACGAGGCGAGAATGATCCAATGCCTCTTAATCGAAATACTTGCCAACGTTTCCTCCTTAAGGGTTCGGTGTGCAACACCGAAACAGATTCCGTTTCTTGGGGTCATCGCGTGGGTTCCCACGTAAATCGATCAACGACCACCACCGGAATGATACGAAGGCTGCTGTCAGATACTACGGTATTCAATCTCTGCGTCAACACCCTTCGGCCGGTTAGAACACAGTTGAGAGGCGGTTTCGTGCGCGTATGACGAAATTTCTACTCGAGAAAAATCCTGGCGAATCATTGGTCGCACAAGGGAACCCCTGATTAAATGTGGAGTCCCGGCCGTTACGCGTATAGATCCAGTTGGCCGCCACCAAGGATGTAGAGGCCCGCAGGCCCCATGCCTTGTTCTGGCAGAAACTCGGCCGCAAATCTGAAACCTTCTGGCGATTGGTCTTCCGCAAGGAGCACTGCGGCGTCCACGAGATCAGGCATCCGTTCGTCCGCCCACATATGTTCCTGGGTCGCCGTATCGGATAGTGTCAATCGCACGCTCCACGGTGCGCTCAGTACCTCTGCGGGCTCGACAATCACGTCCCCACTTGAGGTATCCAACGGCGGGGCACCTTCTATCACTGTAGGCATGGGCTCGTAGTCTGGCCTTGATATTACGTGAACGTGTGCGTGGTCCTGGCTCTGGTGAGCGATGCGCCCGAAATTGGAGATGGCACGGAAACCTTCAGGGGTGACGTCATCGGGGACGTTTTCGATCGTCACGTCGCGCCCTAGAGCGAGCGCGTACGGGATTAACGGGATGTATAGCTCCCGATCTCCCCAGAACTGTTCCTGTGAGGGGTGTCCCGGCGGAACCACAAGGGCCATCATTCTCAGCCAGGTCAGGCGATTGCGAAAAGCAAGCGGTCCGTGGGCATCCATTTCCGAACGGATTTCTGATTCGATCCCACCCGGAGCCATGTATCTGGCTGGCTCATCGCCGCAAGATATCCTGCAGAACACACACCCATCGCGTAATGGGTATTTGTGTTCCGGCGTGCCCGAACTCAATTAACCCCGACCCCGACCCCGAGTTCCGGGAGAGCGTCTTGTCCGGGGCCGCGCTGCGCCGCGGTTTCTGTAGTCCGGGGCCTCTATGTATCGCTCGCTCACCATCAGACCGTCACGTAGTCGGGACATGATCGAAGTAGAGAACGAGGCTCCTCTCGGGTCTCCATCGTCCTGATCCGGGTCTGTGAGTTTCACCTGACTAGTAATTACCGTCGGAAGAGCCGAGTTGTAGCGATGAACGATGATCTGATATAACTTTTCCTCTGCCCACGCCGTGGAGCTGTGAGCTCCGAGATCGTCCAGGATCAAAAGCTCCGAATTTCTTATCTGCTCAAATAATTTGTCGTAACTGACGCGACTCGCCGGGTTAAACGCCTGTCTGAAATCATCCAGTAGGTCAGGCACAATCGCGAATGTTACAGGGAGTCTGAGAGATATTCGTAACCCGGCAATGGCGATCGCAAGGTGTGTCTTGCCTGCACCGGTTGGGCCGGCAAGGTACAGCCACCGGTCCGGATGTTGAGCGAAAGCCTTTGCCGTGCCGAGCGCATCTTTTAAGACCGCTTGTTGTGTGCGGGTCGCTCCGGCTCCACCTTTTGGATCGAATGAATCAAAGGTCATCGATTCAAGCATCCGCGCCGGTATGTTGCTCACGGGGGATTTCAGGCTGCTTAACGGCGCCGTGATTTCGCGCACGGTTGACAGTTCTGGATCAAGGAGGCGTGTGCGCATACGGTCGCTGAGTGATCCACGTTCCATACCGGAAGTCACAACGGTAGGGCGACGAGAGTTGTACCTGCTCGTCAGGATTTGGTCCATTTTTTCTTCGGCCCAGGCCGTCATGTTTCCGGCGCCAAGATCATCGAGTATCAGCAACGGCGCGTTCATGACCTGCTGGAATAACCCTTCATGTTCCGACCAATCGCCTGTTTCTCCACTCGGAAAATTAGAGGGGCGCAACTGGTCAAGCAATTGGGGCGCGGATATGAAAAATACGGGCTTTCCGTCTTCAACGCATCGGTTTGCGACAGCGGCAGCAAGGTGCGTCTTGCCTGAGCCGGACGGACCGAGGATGACCAGCCAGCCCTCCGGGGTTTCCGAATAAGCCCTTGCAGCCTCTAGCGCGGGGCCGTACGTCGCTGGATCAGCAAAACCGTCGCGCCCCTGTGGGAAAGCGGTATCGAACCGTAACCGTTCAAGTGGCCCCAGGTTTGCGTACCGTTTCAGCCGTTCGCCCTGACGATCGGTCCAACTTTGTTCCTGACATTCACACGGCGCCATCTTGCCGAATCCAGGACTGCCCATAGGCTCCCCGACGCGGACCCAACGCACGTCGTCGCAGGTATCGCATCGAGGTTGTTCGTCAGCGGTTGCCCCTGGCGCGCTGGGCAGCGAGGTAACGTTCGAGGTACTCGTCTGAGCGAGTTTGGTTAGGATCCGATCCAGGCTTTCCATCTTGCCTGCCTTCATCCGCCCATCCTCTAAGGACGGCGGCCACATAGTTCCAGCTTCTGGCGTTGGCCCGCGCAGCCGTGGTTATGGCTTCACGGATCCATTGTTCCGGGTAAGTGTCCAAGGCGTCACGCAACGTGTCCGCTACCGCCGGCGTCAACGTTCCAATATTGTGCTCGTAATCAGCGAACACTGACGGTTGTGGGCCTCCATCCGCGGGCGCCGGGTACGTCTCACCGGTGCCCTCGGGCGCATCCCTGTTCCACTCCGGAAACGACGATTCAACGGCCCTTACGACGGCGTCTGAATTCAGAAAAAAAAGCGTCTCACCAGCGTCACCCTGAACTGTCAGCAGCGTACCACGGCGTGCCGCTTTTTCCAGTGCTTTTGACACTCGTTCTTCAAGTTGCTGACCAGATGCGTGGAGCATCGCCGCAGTTGTGCGGTCTGAGAGCAGGTCTTCGGCCCGCATCGAGGCAGGAAATAACCGCCGTTGGTGGAGGAACCAGATTGTCCTGAGCGTCACCTTCAACTCGTCGAGATCGTTGATATCTTCTAGCAGGCTGGACAGCAAGGGATTCGGGACGGGGGTGGATTTGTATCCAGCGGGGAATCCTGGCGCTCTCTTGCGCGAGTCTCCACTTCCATCTCGATGTTTCGGATCGCTCATCAGAGACTATGTCCGAGAGTCGGCGAGTCGCCTGGAGTCGTCCTGAAAGCTGCCCCATTCGTCCCTTACCGCAAGTTCTACGCTTCCAGTTGGGCCGTTGCGATGCTTTGCGATGACCAGTTCCGCCAGACCCCGCGGGTAGATGAGCCCGGGATTTTCACGCACCCATTCATCTTCAGTGGTGAACTTTTCTTCGCGGTGGATGAAAATCACGACGTCTGCATCTTGCTCGATCGACCCACTTTCACGCAGGTCGGACAACATCGGACGGTGTGACTGGCGGTGCTCGATGGCACGACTCAACTGGGATAGTGCGAGTACAGGCACGTGTAGGTCACGCGCCATTCCCTTGATGGATCGAGAGATCTCGCTGACCTCTTGTGCCCTGTTGTTTTCACTGCGTCGACTGTTCCCCCTGATTAACTGCATATAGTCGATAACTACGAAGTCCAATCCGTGCTCCATCTGCAGGCGACGCGCCTTGGAGCGCATCTCCGCGACGGACTGAATGGGGGTGTCATCTATGTAGATCGAAAGGTCAGATAGCACACCGACGGAGTCCACCACCTGCGCCTGTTCCGTATCACTCAGGAGTCGCATACGCAGGTTATGCATGTTTACGCGTGCTTCAGCAGAAAGGAGCCTCAAGGCAATCTGTTCCTTGCCCATCTCGAGCGAGAAGATGCCGACTGTCGCGCCTGAACCAATACCAACTCCGGCTGCGGAATTCCGGGCGATGTTCAACCCGAGCATGCTCTTGCCAACACTGGGCCGGGCGGCTAGCACGATCATGTCAGACCGGCTCATTCCGCCGAGAAGGTCATCGAGATCTTTAAACCCAGTCCCTATGGGTCGGCCTTCGATACCATCTAGATCTGTTAGCGGCGATGTTTGCTCAAGGAATGGGTCAAGCGACTCACTCAGCGGCACAAAGTCCCGAGTCGGTGCGCTGGCCCGGATCTGGAACAAGGCGTCTTCTGCACGGCTTAGTGCGACGTCGACGTCAGCGTCCT
>CAVOBC010000378.1:0-4485 GCA_963693635.1 Gammaproteobacteria bacterium
GCTTTCCACGCGAGCGCGGTTTGCCACCAGACGGCGTCACCGAGATCGATCAGCACGACCGCCACCAGCCCCGTCGCGGCTGAGATCCTGACGAAATCCATGTACACGCGCGCGTGCCGTATGCAGCAAGAGTGCGAGGAGGGCTGCGACCCCGAGGTTAAGTACACCGCCCTGAATCATGATGGACGTGTCAACCTGCGGCCTGCCCTAAAGGTTGATGTGCACGAAGCCGGTAGGTCCGCTTGTGAAGAGTTCGCCAAGTTTATCAGGCGGGTTGTCAAAACCCGGAATAGTAGGTGCCCGATTCTGTGCGGAGTTCGCGCAGCGCCGCTTGCGTTTCCGCGTCGTTCGCGGTCGATTTCCACACACTGTACGGGATAAGCGTTGCGCCCCAGAAGAGGGGCCCCCACGCGAAAACTGTGATTTCGGCGACGAGGATCCCTACCAGAGTCTTGCCCGTGAATGTCACCTGCTGATCAATCTTCGTTCAGAATAGGATGTTTGAACGGGAGCGAATAGCCCCGGCAGGCTGCTAACGGGTCGTCACGCGTTGAGTGGCAAGGAAGTTTCGGGTAAGTGCGATGAGGGTCTCGAACTGGTCGTGGTGCACCCAGTGGCCGGCGTCCTCGACGATCTTGAGTGTCACCTCGGTGAAGTGCCGCAGCGTGCCTTCCTGACCGATTCGATGCGGATAGCCGTTGTCCGCATTAACGATCAAGACCGGGCAGACGATGTTCTCCCACAGACTTGTCATGTCGCTGAAGTTGATATCAAACGGCGAGTTGGCGTGGGTGTAGTTGTCGAATTTCCAGGAATACGTGCCGTCTTCGTTCTGGTTGCTGCCGTGGATAGTCAGATGGCGAGCGCGCGCTTCCGAGAGATGTGGATTGGCTTGCTGCATCCTCGTAAAAGCGTCGGTGAGATTGGGATACCGACGGGGAACGCGACCCGCGAGCCTGCGGATGTTCGTCACCCAATCATGAATTCGCGGACCCGGGTCACCATCCTGACTGAGGTAGTTCGGATATCCGCCGACGCCTTCGATACAGATCAGGCTGCGGACCTTGTCCGGAAAGGCGCCGGCAAAGAGACAGCCGATCGTGCCTCCCATCGAGTGGGAAATGACGTGTACCGGAGCGAGGTTCTCCTGGTCGACGAGTTGTAGTAGATCGTAGGCGAAGTCCAGCTTGCTGTACGAACCGCCCTCGGCCCATTCCGAGTCGCCATGCCCACGCAGGTCGGGTGCGAGGACATGGAAATCATCGGCAAGTTCCTCGGCGACCCAGTCCCAGTTGTGGGCGTGGTCCTGCACGCCGTGGACGAGCAGCACCGGTGCTGCGCCTGCGTTGCCCCAGTCGAGGTAGTGAAGCTTCAGACGTTGTGAAAAGTAGGTGTGGCTCGTCGGCATGTTCTCTCGCGGGTCGGGTTCTAAGAGGCGCTTCGTCTAAGTGACGGGAATCGGTGCGGGGCGGGAGAGTCTTGCGAGCCGTAAGCGGCATCACCGGTGTGCGCCCCGCCGCTCAGAAGGATATTTCCCGCGCCATGATTCGCTGGTAGAAGTCGCTGTCCAGCTTCGAGTACGCCGTGTCGCCAGGCCGCAGTACGTAGAGTGGGTCTTCGACCTGGTCGAGATGAAAGGCCTGGTCGCGCAGTTCGTTCTTCTGCATTTTGTGGGTTGACGTGGTGGGTAGCTCGCCAAGCAGTCGAATGAAGATTGGGCGCGCGTACGACGGCAGATGCATCGTCACATGTTTTGCTATTTCTATGACATCAAGCGCGGGCACCTGTTCACCAAGTACAATTGCCGCCATCCCGGCACGTCCGTCTGTTCCAGGAATTTCAACACCATAGATATTGGTGAAGATGATGTCATTAAACGTATTGATCAACTCTGCGACTTCGTTGGTTGACACGTTCTCGCTCTTCCAGCGGAACGTGTCACCAACCCGATCTACGAACTGATAGTGCTTCTGGCGGTACGCAAAGCCGACGTCCACCACCTTCATCAGATCACCACTGTTGAAGTAAGAATCGCCTTTTTCGAGGACATTGTTGAGGACCTTCTTTGCGGTCGCGTCGGCGTTCGTATAGCCCTCAAACTGCGATGTTGAGGTGATCCCAATCAGCAGTAACCCGGGGTCTCCGTCAGGCACCTCACGGCAGAACCCGGCGTCGTCACGAATGATCTCGTCAGAGGACACATCGTACGCAACGAGTTTGCACGGTGAAACGCTGAGTCCGACTGTGCAATCTTTGTTGAAGACATTGGCGAATCCGCCATTACCCTCGCTCGCCGCATAAAACTCGCCGACTCGTTCGATATTGAATCGCTGCTTGAAGGGGATCCAGATGTCCGGGCGCAGCCCGTTGCCGATAATCGTGCGCACAGGATTGCGCTGATCATCTGTCCCCGCAGGTCGAGCAAGCAAATACCGAATGAACTCACCGATGTACACAAATGAGGTGCACTGGTGTTTGCGAATATCTTCCCAGAATGCGCTGACTGACAACCGTCGGCGCAGGACAGTCGTGGCGCCAGCGGTAAAGGCCGATGCCACGCCGATGATCAGCGACGTGCCGTGGTAAAGCGGCAGACAGTTGTACATTCGATCGGAGCTGTTGATTCGCAGCAGGAGGTTGGCGCCCATGGCGGCGTTGGGGATGATCCGTTTGTGCGAGACGACGGCAGCTTTTGGCAGACCGGTCGTGCCAGAGGTAAAGATGTAGAGTGCGCGGTCGCCAAGCTTCGATTCCCGGCTCGATGCCGGATTGCCGGAGTCTGCGGTCGACGCGGTTGAGTCCAGTACCTTTGCCCAATTCGGCGGCGGCTCGCCCGCGGTAGCGGCGTCTCGAACGCACAGGTAGTCGGTGCCGTCAGCAAGGCTGAGTTCTGCACGAACCTCGTTCAGCGGCTCTGTCAATTCTTCGCCGAAGATGCACTTCCTGGATTCGGTGAGGTTTATGCAGTGGACGAGGGAGGCTTTGGTGAGGTTGGTGTTGATCAGTCCTGCGACCGCGCCGAGCTTCAGGATGGCCATCAGGTTGACCAGGAACTCAACACGGTTTTGCATCAGAAGGCTCACGCAGTCGCCTCTCCCGACACCGTCGGCCGCGAGTACAGCAGCGATGCGGTTGGCGCGCTGATTGAGCTCGCGCCAGGTAACGGATTCGTCTTCGTGGATTACGGCGATGGCGTTCGGCAGCCGTTCGGCGTTGGCTTCAAGCAGGTGCGCGAAGGACCCCCGGGTGTCTCCGGGTACAGGCTTTCGAGTGGCCGCCGCGTACAGCACGCGCAGATCGCCGATGAAGTTGTTGATAGCGCCCATCATTCCCCCGGGATGTCATCGATAGGGGAACCAACAGGTTTTCCCGATCTGTGTTGATACTCGCCTGCATTTTGGCGCGCCCGAATTGGCGTGGGCTTCAATCGGCAACGCGGCACTGATCCTGGCATTCCGTGGGCTGCCAAAATGTGGCGTCCGCTGGGTCGCAATCATAACTCCCAATCCTTAGCGTGTCTGCGCTCAGATGGCTACGCTTGCCTTGACTCCGCTGGGCATGCAGGCTCAACTATTTGGCTGAGGGCAAGCAGGATGATTGACCTTGTGCAGGTAAAACTCGAAGGCGGGGTTGGCGAGTTGATATTGAATCGACCGCAACGTCGAAATGCTCTCATCGGACCGTTGGTGACAGAGTTACACGAGGGGCTCGACACGCTGAACGCAAACCCCGATTGCCATTCGATTCTGCTTCGCGGCGCTGGCGGCTACTTCTGTGCCGGGATGGATCTCAAAGAGATGTCGGCGACGCCGCCACCGGCGTGGCGTCAGTCTTTCCCTGACAACTGGGCTGCGTTTCACGATGCGGTTTACCGCACGGATAAGCCGATAGTTGGCGCCCTGGAGGGATTCGCTATCGCCGGCGGCAGTGCACTTGCGCTTGCATGTGACTTTCTGATCGTTGGCAAGGAGTCGTTCTTTCACGTCGCGGAAGTCGAAAGAGGTATGTTCGCGCCGATCAACATCGCGTGGTTGATATTGCGTTACGGTCACGCAACGGCGATTCGTCTGGCAGTGCAGGGACGGCGTCACTATGGTGACGAACTCGTGCGCATGGGACTCGCCGAAGTGTGCGTCGAGGAGGGTCAGGTTTTGTCTTCCGCGAGGGAATTTGCCGGGCGTTTCTCCGGTCTCGCGCTCGACGCCATCGTGCGCAACAAACGGGGTGTTCGATTGGGTAGAAATCTGGACTTTTTGGCTCTCCTTGACAATGTTAAAGATGCCGCTAAATAGAGTGAAAACTGCACGTGTGGGCGAATGTTGCGCCGGTGGGTGCGACGGCCGCGAAATGGATTCATATGCGGTGGGTGAATCGGGTGAAAATGCCGGAACCCCCTGTTTTTCGGCAAGTGGCGAGGGGACGGGTGTTGAAACATGCAGCCGTGTATCCGGGTCACGGGGGGAAACGCCACGTATTGTAGGCTTT
>CAVOBC010000379.1:0-4481 GCA_963693635.1 Gammaproteobacteria bacterium
CGATGACGTGCCCTCCCCGATGCGCCGGCCAATACCCGCTTGCCTTGTACGCCACGATCACTCCTTAGTCATTTTGCGCTTTGCCTTGACTACGGCCTGTCATAACAACTATGGCCCAGTCAAATTGTGCCAGTCCACAACGCCACTCGTCCCTTCCCGGCATCTGCCCCATAAAAGCGCGTGTCGCGACGGCCCTCCTCGGGCCCGCCGCCAACCTGCTCTCGCAGCCAGGACGGCGAGAGCAGCAGTTTGCTACCCGGATGCGAAAACTGCTGCACGACTGTTTGACGATGATAAACTCAGCGACTCTGACCCCGGCGTGTTCCTGCCCTATCTTCCGTTCCGGGGCGGGCATTCACGGGCGGTGCAGGGTTGCCCGCCCTTTTCAGCAAGAGAATGCGTGATCTGTTGACAAACCGCCGCCCAAAAATTGTCAGGACGACAATTTTGGGACAAGCACTAGCGAGGCTGCACATGAGCGAAGTTGATGAGACTCCCGTCGCCAACGACGACGACATGCTATCTGCACTTGTTACATCGATCGACCCGGCTCTTTCGTACCCGCGCGATCTGCACCCGGCCGGGACCACCTGTCGAACGCTTCTCGTTGAAGACGAAGGGGCCAGACGCCTCCTAAAGGTGCGCCGTTTGTCGCAGAATCTTTGGGACGACAGCTATTTCCACCTGGAGATCCACGCGCTACGACGCGTGGAAGAGCGCAAGCTCTCGAATATCACACAGCTTGTCCATGAGTATGTGAATGACACGCACCACGCCATCCTCAAGTCCTACGCTGAGGGTACGCCTGCCAACACCCTCGATCACGCCGCGCTGCTCCTGAACCCTGACTTTATCGCCAAGCTCGACGCGCTCTACCTGAAGCTGCATCTCGCCGGGGTCGCCAAGGTCAACTACCTGCCGCGCAAGTTGGTCATTGCCGATGATGGCGAGTTAATTCTTGTCGATCTGTCGACATGCGTCGTCAACACTGAAGTCGGTGTTCTGCGGTTTGTGCAGGAGATGCGCGCAGATTCGCGCTTCGTGACACAGCTTGAGAAGAAGGCGAAACGAGCCGCCTGATCCGGGACGCCAATGCATCTGATGGCGCGTGCTTGCGCGCCCCTGACTAGTGACTTCTGATGCGGGGCCACCCAGGTAGCCTGGTCCGATGTCGCATGATCAGTTGCCGTCTCTGCCCTGAAACCCTTTGCCTTGGGACTATCTTGACCTGCCCTGCCTGACCCGACCAGTCTAACCTGAGACACCTTCGCCACTGTGCTCTCCCAGACGGCAAACTCTCGTCCAGCGTGGGTATTGACCCCCTCCAGGGGGCAATCTATTTGTCGCGCGCAGCCTTTGCGTTCCCGTGCTGCCCCGGCGCAATCCGGCGCGCGCTCTTGATCAGGATAGTGTCAATGGGCAGGTCGTCGAAATCGTCGGTCATGCGGGTCTCTGCAAACTCAATGTCCTCGACGACATCCATGCCGTCTACAACCTCGCCGAAAACGGCATAGCCGTAGGTCGTACAGGTCTGCGGTTTGATGAGGCCCCTCGCCTCGCGCTTGTGCTGCATATCCTCGTCTTCCCGAGTACAACTGCTGTCGCTATGGTCGAGGTGCGCATTTTCTCCCACGTTGATGAAGAACTGGCGGCCCGCGCTGTCGATGTCACCGCTGCGCGCGAGTGCGAGCGTACCGGGCCGATTTGCGAGCCCGTTGGCGGCTTCGTTGACGACTTTGGTAGTCTCGTCGAGGTCCTGGAGATCCGCACCGTAACCACCCGTCTGGACCATGAAACCGGGTACGACGCGATGGAATACGTTGTCGTCGTAGGCACCCGCATCGACATAGCTGAGGAAGTTTGTGACCGACTTCGGCGATCTCTCGAGATACAAGGACACGACGAAGGATCCCATCGTCGTGTCAAAGCGGACCAGGGGGCGCTCGCCGTCTGGCTCCGCCGAAGCGCCGGCGGCAAGCAGGCCCGCAAGAATGGCGAGACACCACGCATGCGCGTCCGTCAGAGGTATTGGGACTCGGCCCACAGCGTAAATTCACCCGCATCAAAGAACTTGCCATGCTGGTCGCGCTGTTCGTATTGCAGCATCGCACCTTCGATATCGAGAAAGCGACGCATCTCCAATCCGCAGCGCAGACAACCGATCGTGTCGATCAGGTCGTGTTGCTCCCCGACCGCTGCGTCCCCTATGTCGATAAGCGCCGCGATCCACTCTTCGCTCATGGCTTTCGCCTCTCCGATATCAAACCAGAGTCCATGGCAGCCGTGGCAACGATCGATCACGATGTCGTGGCAACGGACCTCTTCCATCGTTGATTCGCACTTCGAACACTTCATCCAAAACTCCTCGTCGGTAAGCCTGTCGCTGTGTCCTTACCCCACGGTCACCCAACTGTCGCATCCGGCGCTCCTGACACGTCTCTGCCCGATTCAGCCCTTTTTGCCCGATAGCGTTTCCATGCTGATCGAGACCGATGCCAAATCCAACATGCGTCAATTGTGACAGATCAGTCGAACAGGTGTTGGGCTCACTCCCCGGTATCGCCGCGTCTAAACAATTGAATCTGAGGGCGGTTGAGGCGGCCCCAAACACCGTCCCATGCCGACGGCATCTCGACGACCCGACCGCTTCGTCTTGGCGACGATCGGTGCAGCACCTGCCTCGTGGAGCTTAGCGCCGAGGAGTCGCGCCTTAATCGAAGACTTCAACACTGATACGATTGCACCCCAGAAAAGGAGAACGCACATGGACGACTTTCATCATGAGACCCGTGCCTGGCTTGAGGAAAACTGCCCGGTATCCGTGCGTGGCCCCGGGTTCATTCCGTGGGGAAGCCGCAAAACGGAAGTACCCGAAGATGCAGCATTGTGGTTGACCCGCATGGCGGACAAGGGCTGGACCGTCCCCACATGGCCCCGCGAGTACGGCGGCGGCGGTCTCAGCAAGGATGAATACCTGATCGTGCAGCAGGAGATGCAACGCATCGGTGCGCGCGCGCCGTTGACCGGACGCGGCATCAACTACATCGGCCCAACCATTCTTGAATTCGGCACAGACGAGCAGAAAGCGCGATGGCTGCCGCGTTGTGCGCGGGGCGATGGCGGCTGGTGTATGGGTTATTCCGAACCGGGCGCCGGCAGCGACCTCGCCAGTCTGACCATGCGATGTACCGATGAAGGCGATTATTACCGCTTGAACGGTATGAAGATCTGGACCTCTGACGGCATGTTCGGCGACTGGATTTTCTGTCTGGTCCGCACTGACCCGGACACGCCGAAACATGAGGGAATCAGCCTGATCCTGGTGGACATGGACCAGCCGGGTGTTCGAGTACGGCCCATTCAACTGCTAAGCGGCAACTCACCCTTTTGCGAAACGACCTTCGAGGATGCATGCGGCGGTAAAGACGATCTGATTGGCGGCGTTAACAACGGTTGGAGTGTTGGCAAGCGCTTGTTGCAGTACGAGCGCAGCGTCCACGGAGGCGTCAATACGAGCGGCGCCCAAGTCACCCATACGGTGCGCAGCCTTGGGGAAATGGCCCTGGCGCAGCAACCGGGAACGTCGCGCATCACCGACACCAGTTTGCGCGAGCGCATCACGCGTCTCGGCCTCGATGAGCGGGCGTATGCGCTGACGCAGAAACGCGTCATCGCTGAAACCGATGCGCGGGCGCCGAGCCTCGCCACGTCGATCCTTAAAGTCACCGGCGCACACAACACCATGGAGCGGGCCGAATTGCAGACGCACCTGATGGGAACAGACGGTCAGTTCTTCGAGGACGGCCCCGCGGACGCGGTCGATGCCCAGAAGAACTTTCTGACCACGCGTGCCGTCTCCATTTACGGCGGAACCAGCGAGATTCAATTGAACATCATCGCAAAACGGGTGCTCGGTCTGCCCGACCCCGCATAGCGCTCACCGGCGCTACCGGGTGCGCGGCCTGCCTGCGCCGAAGTACGGGACTAACGAGTTCCTGCCCCAGAACTCCGTCCTGGGGCGGCAACTAGCGTGCGGTGCAGGGATGCACCGCCATTTTCTGCAAGCCTCTTTTCTGCAAGATCGTGCGAGGTTTGCGCGCAAACTGACTCCCAGGAATTCTCAGGATGACAATTTTGGGACAAGAACTAACGAGAGAGGACGAGCGACATGGTTAAGCCGTTGTGGACACCGGATGCAGCGCGTATCGCAAACGCGCAAATCACGGCGTTTGCCGACGCGGTTGGCAGCTTCTCCAGCTACGCAGAATTACATGCCTGGTCCTGCGACGAGAGTCCAACGTTCTGGAGCCGCCTGTGGGATTTCACCGGCGTGATCGGTGACAAGGGTGACGTCATCCTTGAGAATCCAGACGCGATGCCGGGCGCGCGCTGGTTTCCTCAAGCGCGGCTGAATTTCGCCCGGAATCTGCTCCGCGAGAAGACCGACCGGACCGCGATCGTCGCACGCCTGGAAACCGGCC
>CAVOBC010000380.1:0-4479 GCA_963693635.1 Gammaproteobacteria bacterium
CCCGAACATGCTGATGCTATACGGCCCGCAGAGCCCGACAGCGTTCTGGAACGGCTCCACCAGCGCCGAGGTTCAGGGCGACTGGGGTGGTCGATTGTCTATGCCATTTGCGGCATAAAAGTCTCGTGGTCATCGAGGCGACGCCGGTCGGGGCAGAGGCTTGGCGGCGCCACATCCAGGACATTGGTGAGCACTCGCTGTTGCCGCTCGCCGACTTGTGGTACATGGGCGCGAACATTCCGGGCAAACAGAGGGAATTGCTGTCTTACTTCAGCGTAAGAGAGTAAATGGATAGATGTGAGGACAGTGCACGCAACGGTTACGAGGGTTTCGTGCTGCGTTGAAAGTTAGAGCCACGGGCGTACTGACCACCACTGCGCCGCTCAAGTACCTGAGACGTTCTGACGGCCTCTGTGAAATTCGCGGCTTCAAGCAGTGGCCAGTCGGCGATTGCACAACGCCGAGCCTTGCGCGATGGTCCCATTGAGCGCCAGAAATGCCAGGAGATTCAAATGCCCTTTTTTGACAACGGAGACGTTCGCATCCATTTCCAGGAGGCCGGCACGGGCTTCCCTTTACTGCTCATCGCAGGCGGAGGGCTGAATTCCAACTTGAGCGCGTGGACCTCCCCCTACGGTCCCTTTGACGCGGTAGATGAGTTCAAAGACCACTTCCGCTGCATCACGATGGACCAGCGTAATGCGCACGGCGGGCAATCGACAGGCCCTCTGGGCACGGGCAACCCCTGGGATACCTACGCGGACGATCAGCTTGGACTGATGAGCTATCTCGGCTGCGAGCAGTTCCTGGTGCTCGGCTGCTGTATCGGCGGGCCGTTCCTGTGGAATCTGTTACAGCGAGCGCCGGAGCGTATCGTTGCGGCGGTCATGTGCCAGCCCAGCGGCTACTCGCCAGATCACCCGACGATCTTTTACGACAACAACGTGAAGAACTGGGGGCCGCCGCTTTGTGAGCGTAACCCTGAGATCACGATGGACATGGTGCGCGAGTTTCTCGACGCGATGTACACATCACGGCCTGATTTCGTCTTTACCGTAACACGCGACTTCGTTCGCGCTTGTACCAAGCCGGTTCTGATCATGCCGGACGACGTAGCGCCGCACCCGTACGAGGTGGCGATGGAATCGGCGAACCTCGCACCGAACTCAGAGGTCACCCTCTTTCCCTGGAAGGATACGAAAGAGCACTTGTCAGAGGCGGTGCGGCACGTGCGTCGCTTCCTGATGGCCCATGAGCCGTTGGCGGCCGAGTGATCGCCAGGCGCCACGGGTCACCCGACGAGCGCATTTGGAGTGACGTTTGAAATTTGTACTGCGATAGCCCACCGTGTTCTTCAACTGACATCGGTCGGACATGCGCCGAAGCATGAATCATGAAAGGCTGGGCTCGAACGCAATGCCGGTCAGCCCATGATCGAAGGTGTCACTGACTCGAGCGCAGTGCGTGCATGGACGCGGTGCAGAGCTTCGATCGCACAGACTCACGAGATGAACGACCTGCGCTCGATCGGATTCGCCTGCCCCGCGGGCTTGCCCGGCAAGTTTCCTTTCACGCAATCGCCCGGACCACCTTGTGGTCTAATGTGGGCGCTTGCCAACTGGAGAAATGCCTATGTTCAGCCACATCATGGTGGGTGCGAACGACGTTGAGGAATCGAAAAAGTTCTATGACGCGGTGTTGGGTGTGATGGGTCTTGAGGCGGGCGCCATCGACCCGAAGGGCCGCTGTTTCTATCGGACGGCGACGGGCGTGTTCGCGATCACTCCGCCGATCAACGGCGAACTTGCCGCGCACGGGAATGGCAGCACAATCGGGTTTGCAGCGAAGGACCCAGCTGAGGCTGATGCCTGGCATGCTGCCGGGATCGCCAATGGCGGCACGATGTGTGAAGACCCACCGGGCGTGCGCGACGGCGCAGCTAAACTCTACCTTGCATACCTCCGGGATCCATCTGGCAACAAGATCTGCGCGTTGCACCGGATGGGCTGATGTCCGTCAAGTTGCCGAGTGACCTTCCGTGTTTAGACCAGATCTTAGCTAACGATTACTATATGCGAGACTCTACTGCTGCCCGGAAACCATCAATGAAGTCATGAGTTGGGGCAGGAGTCATCTTGTGGGCGCGGTCGTGGGGTGCGTGAATCCAGACCTTGAAAGCAAAGGCCTTGAAAGCAGAGTCATTGAGCTCGAAAACCAGTTACAGCAACTTCGTCCGCCGTCGCCCCTTCGATGAGATAACCCCAGGGTCAGTATCCGGGGGCACCCGGCGATGGCCAGAGGGCGAAGTTCGAATCTGAACAGGGACGCGATCCAGACCCACGCGAGATCCAGATACCGAGGACGTTCATCGGGCAACGCTTCGGTGAAGCGATCGTAGCGCTGTCAGACAGCAGTGGTCGTGAGCGCATTCGACTCTACATTGCTGGGAGCGATCAACCCATCGCTCGAGTTTCTGGACGAAAAAGGCGCGGTGAATTATCACTTTGCCGCAGAAATCGCGTCTCGAAAACTACCAGCCGGCGAAATCCCATCGTTCCGAGGTGAAACGATTCTGTAACTGCTGGCCCTTGCGGGAACAGCCCCGACTCGCTGCTCGCGATCGTTGCAATGGAAGGGGATTCGTTGCCGGAAGCGTGGACGAACTGGCTGCGGCACTACCCGGCGTTGGAGAAAGACGATTGAGGGGAGATCAGGAAGCGTCTCATGTCTCTTGCGATCAATCTCCCGCTTCTGGCACGCAGCGTAGGCGCGCGGACAAATGAGATTTTCACGCCGAGAGTTGCGCTGTTTACCGCAAGTGCCGGCGGAGCAAGTAGCGCTAAAACAGGGGCTCGCCAATTGATTACAGCCGCAGGCCGATATTAAACGGCTCGCGCGCGATCCAATCGAGTATGGCTTCGCATTGGTGCCGACCATCGGGGGTGCGCCATTCTCGACTATTTGTGCGACCGAATTTTTGGGCTGGACATCCCGCTGGTGCAATAGGCGCAGTCGAAATTGGCCAAGGACAAGCCAGAGACACCCATACGAATCGCCGGTCTTTGGACCGGCCTATCCTTCGTGTTCATCGCTGCGGTGTCCATTACTTGTTCCAGCAAGGCAGCGGTCGCGCGGTGCAGCAGCTCGGCTAACGCGATCGATAACGTCGCTGGATGAAAATGGCCGCAGCCTCCTAACTCTTTGGGGGGTATACAATGCGGCGAACGCTAACCGAGCACCCCGAGTGCTGTTGAAGGAACCGCCGATGACGACGAAATCAAAATCTGTATTGATCGATAACAACCCCGGCCGCAGCGCCCAGACCTATGGCATTGCGCGCGAACTTGGCACAGATATCGATCTCGTCCATGCCCCTTCAGTTGGGGTTATCGGCAACAAAGGCGACAGCCAGTGCTACCTTGGGGTGCAACGTAAAGTGGAGGTTATCCACGAACATTTACGCACGCGACTCGGCCTCGCGAC
Source organism: Gammaproteobacteria bacterium (assembly GCA_963693635.1). Classification (GTDB taxonomy): domain Bacteria; phylum Pseudomonadota; class Gammaproteobacteria; order Pseudomonadales; family Azotimanducaceae; genus CAVOBC01. The sequence goes on from CAVOBC010000380.1 coordinate 3,484, forward strand.
TGGCAAGATTGCCATGCGCCTGGTGCAGCCAGAATATACCGTCGCAACCTCGGACGGCATGCGCAACGGCACCCGCGAAATGCGTTATTCATTGATTGGTCGCGAGGTCACGCACGACACCGTGTGCGAGCATTTGAGCGCGAGTGGCCTCGAAGGCACCATCGCAGTGGTCGCCTGCGACAAACCCCCGGTCGGCACCCTGGCCGCCATTCTTGAGCATAACCGCCCTGCCATCATCATGTCCGATGGTCCCATCCGACCCGGCAAAGATTCTGTCACCGGCGAGCGCCTGGACATCATTAGCGGTTTTCAGAATGCGGCCGACCCGGACGAAGCGCGCAAGAAACGAATTGCTAGCGAAGCCTGTCCTGGCATCGGCAGCTGTGGTGGCATGTTTACTTACAACACCATGCAGTCGTTCATTGGCGTACTTGGCATGCAACCGCTACACATGGTGTCACCGCCGTCGGATGATCCGCGGCGCCTGGAAGAATTCCCTGAACAGCTCGTGACCTACTTAAACGCGATGGTGGAAAAGAACATTACGCCGCGCGATATCGTTAGTCGCGACTCAATCCGCAACGCGCTCATCGTGGCGATGGCGGTCGGCGGTTCGACGAATGTCTTGCTGCATGCGCCTGAGATTGCACGCGCGGCAGGCTTCCGCGATTTTGCTAAAGATATTGTGTCGCCAGAGGAGTTCAATCGATTGTCGGAACATATCGTTCCCGTGCTCACTGACGCACGGCCGTACGGCATTTACTCCATGGTCGACATCGACGAGAAAGGCGGCTTACAGGTCATCGTCAAAACGCTGTTAGATGCGGGTCTGTTGAATGGCGATACCTTAACCTGCACTGGCGAAACCTTAAGCGAGCAAGTTGGCCGGTTAAATCCGCCGGATCCTGACGGCGTTGTCGTTTATCCTGTGTCCTCACCTTACAAACCAACGGGGGGTTTACGTGTACTCGGCGGCAACCTGTCGCCGGACTACAG
>CAVOBC010000381.1:0-4459 GCA_963693635.1 Gammaproteobacteria bacterium
GACATCCCGTCGGGCGGCGCGAGGAGCGGCGAACTTGCGCTGCGCGTTACCACAGCAAACGGCCGTGTCGACTCGTTTCTTGAGACCTGGGTGACCCTGAAGCCGTAAACCTACGGGTCAGGCGCTGAGCGCGGGGCCCATCAAACCTTCGAAGTTTGTGCGATAAAAACGCTCTTTCGCTGCCTCCGGCAATCCCTCGGTTGCGCGGCCAAATCGGCCGTACGGATTGCGGCCGCCCTCAAGGTGGGGGTAGTCAGATGAAAACATGCAAATCTCAGGCCCTGCCTGCTCGATGATCCAGCCGGTTGGCTCCGTAGGATAGGGCGTGACGCGTACCTGACGCGTCACGTACTCCGACGGCTTGAGCGTGAGCCTGGCGAGGCGCGCCTCATGGCGGGCAAACGCTTCGAACGCCGAGTCCAATTGCCGTATGTAACCCGGCACCCACGCTGCACCCAGTTCAATGATGCCGAGCATCAACTGCGGAAAGCGTTCGAGCACCCCATCGAAGATCAACAGGGACAACGCCTGCATGGGACCGTGCGGAATCGCCATATAGGAGATGGAGCGGAAATTCTCGTCGCCGCCGTGGAAGTCCGATTCTGGAGGAAGGCCGTTTAGGGCGTGCGCCGATGGCAGCACGCGGTCAGCAACACCCACGTGGAACAAAATCGGCACGCCGGCCTCACTCGCCCTCGCCCAGACGCCATCCAGCCCAACATGACTGGTGGCGTGATGTCGCGGACATGCCCACGGCACAAGGAGCGCCTTGCAGCCTGCTTCGATGGCCTGCGCGGCCGCGGCCCCTGCCCACTCGAGATCTGCCAGGGGCACATAGCCGACAGGCAACAGACGCGGGTCACTTGAGCAGAACGCTGCCTGTGCTCGATTCGTCGCCGCCGCAGTGCCGTACAGCAACGGCATGTCGTCCCCGTGCTCAAGCTCTTCAAGCAGCACATTCATATAGGTGGGGAAGACGAGTTGGCTCGCAACACCCATGAGGTCAAGTGCAATAGTTCTATCCGACGGGTCGAACGCACCGATCGCCTGATAGTTCTTGCGGGCCATCAGCTCCGCAACATCGTTTGCACGGTGCGCGGGATCTATCTGCAACGTCGCGGCACGTTCGATCTCCCGAACCCGACTCTCGCCGAAATCGCGCTCCAGCAACCGGCCGAGCGCGCCCGCTATTTCAGTTGTTACAAACGGTGTCACCCAGTCGCGGGTCTCCATGACGTGGGCGTCAGCATCGTGGACAATCCGGTCTTCTATGTACGCCATGCGCTTCCCCGCAAACGTGAGTGCGGGCACGATACCCGTCGCCTATGAACGCATCAACCGACGAACCCCGCAGCCTGAACTTCACGCTCGAAAGCGGCTCCAACGAAGTTATGGACCCGCCGACTTCACACCGGCGCTTCGCGGTCGCCCTCCTCGCGGTTGCCGCGCTGCACGTCATCGCCCTCTCGACAATGAACTGGCACGTGCAACCGCCGACGTCACGTACCCTGATCGTGGAGATGCGTCAAAGCCCTGTCGTTGCCGAACCCGCGCCCGCAGCCGATCAGCCAACCGAGATTATCCCGCGCGAGGATCTGGCAGCACCACAAGAGGCCCAGAGCTTCCCGCGCATCCAGAAGGTGCCAGTCGGGCCGCAAGAAGTCAGTGAGCTGAAGAGCCCGACAAGACCGCCGCCGACGGCTCGACAGATCGTGCGCGTCGTCGAGGCAGCCATCGACGGCATACGGGCACGCGCCAGGGACCCGGTTGGTGAGACAACCGAAATCCTCACCTTCTCCGTTGCAGACTTCCCGGACAACAGCGCGCCCGACGACCCGTGGGCGCAGCCACAGTACATCCGCAAGTTCACGCGCCGGCCTGTCGTCATTCGTTACCAGAACCAGATGGGCTACCGGGTCATCAAGCGCATCGATGAATGGGGTAATGCCACCTGCTTTGAGGAACGCGGGTACCGGGGCGACGCCAACCCGCCACTTTTCTACCGGATTCCCGCGTGCTGACCGTCTTCGGCGGCGACTCGCCTCCGCCGTCATGCGCACAAAAAAGATGCCCGAATCCCGCTAGCGTACGCCATCCTGCTCGCCGCGAATGAAGAGCGGTTCAATGCCGTGATTCTGAACATCTGCTTCGACCTGGTCCGCAAGATTCTCAACCTGGCCGTCCATCTCGCTCGCCGCCTTTAATATCTCGGGCAGCAGCGTTGCATCCGAGGTAGTATTGACAAAGAGGCCCTTGCGCCGCAGCACCCAGGACACCGCACGTCGGAGCGCATCCATGTCGCGGATCGGCTCGTACCAGCTATAACGCGGCGCCGTGTCATCATCACGCCAGCGCCGTCGGGCGACCGACTTGATCGTCTGCATCGCAACCTGATCTTGCTCACAGTGGGCGTAAAGCGCTTCAAACTCTTCCGCATAACGGCTCTCTGCCATCATCGCCGGATTGTAGGGCAGCAGCACAGAATCAAACGCGAACTCGCGCAGGCTGCGCATGTGCATCTCCGCAATACGCGTACCGTGGCCGGTCACACCAATGAAGCGTACGAGCCCCTGTTCACGAGCTTCCACGGCCGCTTCAAGCGCACCGCCGGGGCCGAACAGCGTATCCCAACCGGCGTCATCCGCGAGGTTGTGGAACTGGATGAGATCAAAACGATCTACTCCCAGACGCTCAAGTGATCGATGGATGCTGTCCCTTGCACCTGCCCGGGTGCGCTCACCCGTCTTCGAGGCAACGAAGAACGTGTCTGGATGACTCGCGAGCCACGGCGCCAGCCGCAGTTCAGCATCGCCGTAACTCGCGGCGACATCAATATGGTTGACGCCGTACTCAAGCAAAACGTCGAGAACCCGATCTGCGCGCGCCTGCGGCATCGCCCCCAACGCCGCTGCACCAAAAATCGTGCGAGTCGACTCGTGACCGGTACGTCCGAACGGTATTTTTTCAATCATATTTTCTCAATCATCCTGACGTCTTGCCTTTGAAATATTGAACTTGATTCAGATCGAACGCGCTACTCGGCTGTTACTGCGACTCAAGGACAGCCAACAGTCGGCGCTGCATCTCGACATCGTTCAGACGTCGCGCATGTCTCAATGTCAGCCGGATCAATTCGAGCCGCGTGTCGACATAGCCTTCCTCGCGCACATCCATCCACGGCAGCGCCCGAGAGAGTGTTGCATAGGCCGCGTCGTGTTCGCCACGACCGGCTTCGATTTCTGCGAGTGCGACGTACAGATCAACGTAGATGGGGGTCAGTGCAATACCATCGACGAGAACGGAAGCTGGCGATTCGCGCAGTTCGTCAATGTCCGCGAGCCCTGGATGCTCACGCAACAACTGGGAATAGAAGACTCGCAACGAGTACCGATACGGGTTAATCGCGAGTCCGCGCTCGTACTCAATCGCCGAGGCAACCGCCAGCGAATGTACCCCCTGCGGATCACCGCCCTGCCCGCGAATCCGGTCGCCCGTCATCCGGTAGAAGGTGGCGAGCCCAAAGTGGTTTGTTGAATGATCGGACCGAACCCGGGCGAGCACGGTGACCGCGTCGAACAGGCGGCGCTGGTCTTCACGGACGAAAGCCGCGAACGGCATGCCCGTCTGGCGAAGAAGCAGATTGGCGGTCATCGCGTCTGCAAAGAGCGGCAACGGGGCGATCACGGCGATCCCCACGGTCAGCGGCCGCATCCACCGGCTTGATAGCGTGGTGCCTGCCTCTTCGCCGGTCCCGACGTTAGTAACGATGTGTGCAAACAACACGCCGAGCAGAATCTGGACCGGTAACTGGAAAAGCGCAAAGTTCATGGTTGCGTGCACGAGCGCGGTACCCGCGGCGACGATGAGTACCGTTTGCTCGACATCGTCCGCGCCTGTCCGCGCATGAACGGCCGTTCCTGCGACCGTGCGAAACAGCAGGTACGCGAGGTACAAAACCAATCCCACCGCGGCAACGAACGCGGGCGGTCCTGCTTCAGCAAGGAGTTGCAGGTAATCGTTGTGGACGTAATTGCCAGCCGTGTCGAGGTCGGCGGACGTGCGATGCCGGGCATAGTGAACCTTGAAGGTGCCAAGGCCAGACCCGGTGATCGGGTACTCCCGGGCGATCGCAATGGCGGCCTGCCACTGGGCCAAGCGCTTCTGCCAGCCAGTCGCATCAAGATCGGTCGTGTAGCCTTCCGAGTGCGACGCCTCTGACTGACTCGCATAGCTGTGCACAAACCCGAAAGCTGCTGCCGCGATCAACCCGATGATCGCGACGTCGACCAATCGACGGGTCCTGACCGCCATCACCGCTAGCGAGAACACCAACGCCACCGCAAACACGGCAGATCCGACACGCGAATAGGAACACGCGACCGCAAGCGCAAACGGCAGCATGATGAGCGCCAGGGCGACGCGCCGACGCCAACTGCCACCACGGGAGTAGCTCCCGAGG
>CAVOBC010000382.1:0-4430 GCA_963693635.1 Gammaproteobacteria bacterium
GGAGTTGTACAGCATTCGCGGCCAAATTGCCTAACGCTGGAAACGAGCCGCGGTGTGTTGTCCGAGTGCAGGTTTTGACACGACTCACGGCCAGGTCCCTGCAGCGTTCACAAGGGGCGCCGGTCCAGTTGCTGAGGGCGCGTATGGAATCATGAGGTGGTTGCATCGAAACCCGGATAACCGCGATAGTGGGTCACATGACTGACGAAACCGACGAACTGCTCAACGCGATTACTGGCCTTGTGCCCCCCATTCTGACCGCGCTCGAGGCATTGAGCTTTGTCGGCAGGCATTTGCACCCGCCGAACATCGCGAGTCTTGTCGATGCCGTGTCGGCGGCACCGGGGCCGGTGCAGACCGGTCTTGCCGCTTTTCAGGCGGCAGACTGGCCGGAACATCTGGTGCCGTTTTCAGAACAGCTCATCAAGGTGGCGGGACACGTCGACAATGCCTATAGCGGCCTCGCCGAGGCAGGCACCGACGAGAAGGGCGTGTTCAAAGCCTATCGTGCGCTGGGTCAGTACACCCGCGCCATCGAGGCGTTGTATCCGGTTGCACTCATGTTGCCGCCGGTCAGCCGATTCTTTGTCGACCACCCGCAACGGGATGACGAAGCGCTGCGCGAACGTATCGCGAACGCGGACGCGAGCCGCGACAACATTGGCATCATCCACGCGGGCAACGAGAAGGACACGCGTGGTGGCTTTTCGCTGTACGTGCCCGAGTACTATGACGAGACCCGCGCTTATCCTCTGATCATGGCGATGCACGGCGGCTCCGGGCACGGTCGCGACTTTCTATGGACATGGCTAACGACGGCGCGAAGCCGGGGCGCTATTGTTGTCTCGCCGACATCGGCCGAGGGGACGTGGTCGCTGATGGGCCCGGACGTTGATAGCGCCAACATCGACGGCATGCTCGCCCACGTGAGTGGTCACTGGAACGTGGACTCATCAAAGCTGCTGCTGACGGGGATGAGCGACGGCGGTACGTTTTCATACATCTCTGGCCTGCGCGGGGAATCACCCTTTACCCATCTGGCGCCCAGCTCGGCCAGTTTCCATCCAATGCTGCTTGACGGCTATCCGGCCGAGCGTCTCGATGGGTTGCCCATTTATCTGATGCATGGGGTGCTCGACTGGATGTTCCCGGTCGACGTCGCGCGGGCCGCCAACGAGGCGCTCTCCGCTGCCGGTGCAAGTGTCGTCTATCGCGAGATCGATGACCTGTCGCACACGTATCCGCGGGACGAGAACCCCCGCATCATGGACTGGTTTCTGGATGAGCCTCAGGAAGCTGAGCCTGAGGCCTAGAACCGGCCGCTAGACTGGACGTCCAAAGAAGAGGACGTATTCGTCGTTGTCGTAGACCGCGAATCCGCGCAGGCCATCGTCGTGATCGGCGAGCGCTTCGCGAAAACATGCGCCGCGCGCTTTGAATTCGGAGGCCAGGGCATCCGGGTCGCTGGTGCCGACAAACGCGTCCCAACGGGCAAAGTCGTGTCGCTGCCAGTTGGGTTGCGGCGGCGTTGCCGGGTCGATCGCTTTGAGGGTGATGCGCACGCCATCCCGACCAACGATGGCGAAGAACGGCTCGTCCTGCGGCACCATTAGCTGGACTTCAAAACCGAGAATGTCGTTGTAAAACGTCGCCGAATGACGGACGTCGCTGACGATGAAAAATGGCGATATGTATGCAAGTTCTGGCACGCGATCAAAGTACCGAAGCGTGGTCAGAATAGGAAGTGCAGTCAGAATAGAAGGCTGTGTGGGTTGGTGCGTTTTGCCCTCTGGCGTCACGCGCCGAAGTGAGACCGGGTGGTGGGAGGGGCAGGGCATGCGTTCAGGTCACAAGTATCGTCACGAGGCTTTGACAGTGCGCGGGATAAGTGATCTTCTGCCTTCGTAGGCGGCGCAGCGACGAGACCGCCTTGTCTTCCCCTCGATTTTGTTGATTTGCGTGAGCCTCATGACCAATTCGCCCCACAGTTCGAGTTATCAGGCGTATTGGCTGTACCTGGCTCTCGTCCTTTGCCTTGTCTCCGGTGTGGGTGCCTCGTTCATTCAAACCGACGGCGGCGCTGTCGAAGTTCAGGACTTGCGTTGGGAGACGCCGTCCGGACATCGGATGAGTGCCCTGCTTTTCAAGCCGGCGACGGCGACCGCCGAGAACCCCGCTCCTGCGGTCATCGTGAGCCACGGCTGGTTCAACAACCGAGAAATGCAGGACCTGAATTTTGTTGAACTGTCCAGGCGCGGTTTCGTAACGTTGTCCATCGACATGTATGGCCACGGCAACTCTGAAGTGCTGCCACAGGCTGACCTCTTCAAGCGCGGCATCGGCATGTACGATGCGGTTGAAATGATCGCAACGTTGCCGTACGTCGACACGTCGGGTATTGGTGTCAGCGGCCATTCCAATGGTGCGATGGCCGCAAACCTGTCGGTGCCTGTCGATGATGCCGCCCAGACGCAGTTGATTGCCGCGGTGCTGCTGGTTGATCGGGACCCGGTCTACCAGTCCGGGGATGGTGACTACGCGAACATCTATGGCAGTCGTGATGTCGGCCTGATCCATGATGGCTACGATGAATTCTTCTTTCGCAGTCGCGATGAAAGCGGCAAGGTCCTGACGCCGCCGAGGGAGTATCTGTCTACGCCGAATGCCCAGTCGTTTCTGCACTTCGGGGCCGCCCCGTCTACCTTTTCGGATGTGCGCTCGGCAGGCGAGGTCTACACGCAGCGTGTCGGCGAACGGGATGCGGTGCGCATCATTTACAGCCTGAATCAGATTCACCCCTGGACACACTTCTCAGCCGATGCTGCGCGCGACCAGGTCATGTTTTTTGACCGGGTGTTCGGTGCGCCGAACCCCATAGAGCCCACCTCACAGGTGTGGCAGATCAGGAACGTGTTCACCGTGCTCGGGTTGATCGGCTTTGCGATGTTTCTGGTTGCATTTGCGCGCTGGTTGCTGCAAACGCGAGTGTTCGAAGGGCTGCGCATGGGCCAGGTGGAGCAGGCGGCGGGTGCCGGGGCAAAGGACGGCAATTCGGTTTCAGGTAGTGACCTCGCATGGTTCTGGGGCGGTCTCGCTGCCCTCGCCCTGACGTCCGGGGTTACCTACATCCTGCTGTTCCCGGTCGCGAACATGACGCAACCGGCCTGGCTGCCTCAGGGTCCACCGTATTTCATCGGTCTTTGGGCTGCGGTCAATGGTCTCGCCGCGCTGCTGCTGGTCGTGCTTGGCTATCAGTTGCATGGCAAAGGAGCGGGGCGGAATCTGCGCGACCTGGGCGTCCTGCCCGGATGGCGCAACGTCGGTGCATCTGCAGCGCTGTCGTTGACAGTTATTGCCGGTGCCTTCGCTATCGTCTTTGCTGTCGACTACATCTTCAAGACCGACTTCCGGGTGTGGGTCGTGACCGTTAAAGCGTTCGACTTTGACAAAGTGGTGATTGCGCTTCGCTACTTTCCGCTCTTTGCTATCTATTTTGTGGCGATTTCCATTGCGATCAACTGCACAAGTCGCGTTGTGGTAGGGGGACGCGAGTGGGCCCACACTGCCGTCATGGCGGTCGCTGCAGCTTTCGCTCCCATCGTGCTCGTCATCGCCCAGTACACGACGTTCTTTCAAACCGGCCACACGATCAGTTGGTTTCCGGGCATTACCAGCATCTGGCTGTTTCCGGTGATCGTCTATCTTGCGGTTTCGGCGATCATCTCGCGCAAGCTCTATCGGGCAGGCGCAAATCCTTACATTCCCGGCTTCATCAGTGCGGGTGTCATCACATTAATCGCCGTTAGCAACACGCTGACAATGGGCTGACCGACCACGGCGGGCCCAGGGGGCAGGAATCAATGCCGAAGACAACCTTCGTGAATCTGGACAAGAAAAAGCAGACTGCCATCGAAAAGGCGGCGGTCACCGAGTTTGCTGCTTACGGCTTCCACGGCGCACGCCTCAATCACATTGTTGAAGCCGCCGGCATCGCCAAGGGCAGTTTCTACCAGTACTTTGAGGATCTGAGTGATCTCTATTTCCATCTGCTCGACTCGTTCAGCAAACGCAAGATGGAACTCATTCAGCAGGAGTTGGACAAGCATCAGGGCGATGGCTTTTTTGACAAATATCGATTGGTGCTGGAGACCAGTTCGCGGTTCCTTGCCCGCATCAGCGAGGATGCGCGCAGGGTGTGTGAACACCTGCCGTCGTCGCGGGATATCGATTCGCGGCGCCTCACAAGGCTGCGCAAGCAGAGTGAAGAAAACGTCTACAAGCCGCTCATTGCCGAGGCAATCCGGAAGGGAGAGATCATCAGGGATGCGGACTTTGCGCTCGCCATCGTGACGAGCACCAGCGGCATGATTAGGCAATACCTGACCAGCAAGACCGGCACGGCCAAGCTGCGCCGGGTCTATCGGGATGGC
>CAVOBC010000383.1:0-4428 GCA_963693635.1 Gammaproteobacteria bacterium
CTCATCACTGATTCGCAGCCACGTTTCAACCGGGTGCTCGCCCGCGGCCTTTGCCAGATGATGCAGGCTCTCACCCGCATCCTGGGTGTACCTGGGCCTCGATTCTCCGCCCATGTAGAAGTATCGGCGCATGCCCGCAAGCACGTCATCGCCCTGTGCTTTGACTTCATCGATCAGGCGGCCGCGTGTCTCAGGGTCGCGGATCGCCACGAGTCGCCCTTCAAAGTCGAGTTTTCTGAGTTCGTTCCACGCCTCTGTGCGGAAGAAGTTGTTGGTCGCGAGCCCCCCCACACCGCCACCACTGCGCGGAACAGTGACCGACGTCACGTTCAGGCCTTCTGCCCGCATGGAGCCAACCCGTTCGTTCATGCGGTCAACCCCTATTTCGGCCGCAGAACTAAAGAGGGCGCCACGGGCGAGGCGGGCCTCGTCGCGAATCAGGTCCATCTCTTCGTCAAACTCGGCAAAACTAGACACGGTCTGCATGATGCCGCCGTGTTTGCCGACTTCTTTTGCGACAGCGCGCAGTTCGTCCCGATCTGCAAACGTGCCCGGAATCGAGCGTCCATCGGGCAGGACGTGTTGCGGCAGGCGGTTGGTCGAGAAGCCGACGGCACCCTCGGCGACTGACTGGCCAGCAATCTCCGCGATCTGGCGCATTTCGTCAGGCGTAGCCGGCTCTTCCACGGCGCGCTCGCCCATCACGTTGAAACGGACCGCACAGTGACCGACGAGACCGGCAATGTTGATCGACGGCCCAAGTTTTTCAAGCGCGTCGAGGTAGCCGCCATAGGACTCCCAGTTCCACGGCAGGCCGCTCAAAATCGCCTGTTTGGGGATGTCCTCGACCGTCTCCATCATGCCCGCAAGGAACTCCCGGTCCGCTGGTTTGCAGGGCGCGAAGGTCACACCGCAGTTGCCGAGCAGTGCCGTGGTAACACCATGCCAGGTGACCGACGTCACCTGGGGGTCCCAGCCGATCTGGGCGTCGAGATGGGTGTGCAAGTCGACGAAGCCCGGAGACACCACGTGCCCGTCCGCGTTGACCTCCTCCTTGCCCTTGCCTTGAACTTTACCGATTTCAGTAATCTGGTCGCCGTCAATGGCGATGTCGCCCTGGTACGGCGCGGCACCTGTACCGTCGACTATCTCGCCGCCGCGGATCACAACATCATGACTCATGGAACTCTCCCGGTTGCTCGTGCTTCGATTCACACGAGTGACACCAAAATGGATTGTGCGTTAACGCTGTATCGTAGTTTCTGGCTACTTGCGGGACTTCGTTTTCAATAGACTTCGCCGCAAAACCGCGCGACGCCTTAAGCGACGGGATCCCGCCGAGCATACGACAAGAGCACGGGATTGGCGAATCGCCTGAGTCTTCGTTCAATCCGAACCCCTCGCGGAAGATGGCATCCGGATTTCCCGAACCTTGAGCGCCGCTACACTTGTAACTGAAGGACTCTCAATAGCCCCGCGTGCGGTGAATCGTCATCATTGGCGCGTCAGATCAAAAACCCTGCGAATCACATCGGGGCAACTTCGCCGATGCAGACGGTAATCAATCCATGAGCGACGAGAACAAGATCATCGACGGCAAGGCCGTTGCCGCCGAAATGCGCGACCGGATCAGCTTGGAGGTTGAGGTGCTCGGGCGGGACCACGGCATCGTTCCCGGACTCGCCGTGGTCCTCGTTGGCGACGACCCAGCGAGCGAGATCTACGTGCGCAGCAAGGGCAAGATGACCCGCAACATGGGTATGAATTCGATCGAAAAGCGCCTGCCCGCGACCGCAACCCAGAATGAAGTGCTCGATGTGGTGCATTCGCTGAACACCGATGCATCGGTCAACGGTATTCTTGTGCAACTGCCAATGCCGGGTCATATCGACGAGAGCACAATCGTCCATGCAATCGAGCCCACAAAAGATGTGGACGGCCTGCACCCCGACAACGTCGCCAGGCTAGTCAACGGCAAGCCTGGACTCGTCCCGTGCACGCCCCTCGGCTGCGTGATGCTGCTGGAACGGCAGCTCAAGGATCTGACCGGCGCACATGTCGTCGTCATCGGTCGCAGCCAACTCGTCGGCAAGCCGGTCGCCCAGCTTCTGCTGGGCAAGCACTGCACGGTCACCATGGCCCACTCCCGAACCCGCAACCTGCCCGCGCTCTGTCGCCTTGCCGACATCCTTATCGCCGCGGTCGGCCAGCCAAAAATGGTCAAAGCCGACTGGGTGAAGCCCGGCGCCACCGTCATCGACGTTGGCATCAACCGCACAACCAACGCGGATGGCAAGACCCGACTGGTCGGCGATGTCGACTATGACGGTGTGCTGGGGACAGTTTCTGCCATCACACCCGTACCCGGCGGCGTTGGCCCCATGACCATCGCGTGCCTTCTTCACAACACACTGACCGCGACGCGGAGTCAGAACGGGATCTGACCCGCTCGCTCCGTAACACACATTGAGTGACCCCGGTGGCAAACGATGGCAAGCGCAACCGCACAAAGAGCGGGGAATACGCCAACTTTGAACCGCGCAGCGCACCCTTGGAGACATTCCCCGCAAAATGCGGCCATGTTAATCTCTCGGTCCACCTTCGCAGGCGCGCCGCGTCAGCCGACTGGCATCGGCTTTCGCGCCGCCCGGAGCCTTGAATCGCGTCACAGAATCGCCTGAAAAAAAGACAGAGCAGGAGCACATCCATGTCATCGAACCCCACGAGCCCCGTCTCACCCGCCGACGGACCCATCGCGATCACCGGTAGCAGCGGCTACATCGGGTCCTGGGCCGTCAAAGACTGCGTCGAGCAGGGTTATACCGTTCGCGCCCTGGTACGGGACCGCAACAACCCGGACAAAGTCGCGCACCTGACCGCGCTCAACGACCTGGGTCTGCGCGGATCTGTCGAGATCCACGAGGGCGACCTCTTCAAGCGCGGCAGCTATGACGATGCCTTCAAGGACTGCTCTTCAGTCATCCACGCCGGTGCGACGGTTGGCTACAACCGCGAAACGCCGCAAGAGGTGTATGACGGTTGCTTCACTGAGAACGATCACGTCATTGAATCGGTCAAGAAATCAGGCTCAGTGCGTCGCTTCGTCTTTACCAGTTCATTCGCGGCGGTCGGCCATCCGCGTCCCGAAGGATATGTCTTCACCGAGAAAGACTGGTGCGGCGATAACATCGACGCTTACAACGGCCGGTGGACCGAAGACCGTATTCCGGAAAACCGGGATCTCGCCTACGCGATGGCAAAAGCCAATACCGAACGCATGATCTACAAGGACGCCGAGCAAGACGGTTCCTACGCGGCGATGGCCATTCTGCCACTGCACGTTATCGGGCCGGTCATGTGTGCCAACCACGACCAGGGCTATAGCTGGCAGAACTGCATTCGTTTCATGATGCAGGGCAAGGCTTACAAAAAGTCGAAGGGCGGCCGCATGCTATGGAACAACGTCGACGTACGCGACACGGGCAAGGCGCATCGATTGGCAGCCGAAAGCGCCACGGCAACGAATGGGTCCCGCTACATTCTGTCCGCACGAGACCGGGCAGGCGAACTCTTCACCCACGAACTGCAGGCGCGCCTGCAGGAACTCTATCCCGGCGTTGCGGGTATTGGCGGCGAGGAAATGAACGGCGACGTCCCGGCCGCACACACCTTCGACTCACCCCGCTCGTACTGCCTGCTCGCCATGCAGGAACTCGGCCTTGAGCCCCGCGAGATCGACGACACATTGCGCGCGACGGTCGATTCGTACTACGAAGTCGGGATTCTTCCCTGAGACGGCAACAAGCGACGCTCGCCCGGTGCACATCGAGCACCCGGGCGAGTTCCACTTCGGGCCTGGCGCCCGGTTAACTCAGCGTCCCATCCCACGCCATCAGTTGAAGGCTCAAGTCCTGCGGCGACAGACCGCACGCCAGCCCCAGTACAGAGCCGACGTATAAAAAGTGTGGCTGCAGCGCAGCGAACAGGTGGCCACCTGCATCGACCAGCTTGCCCGTACTCGGATACGGCGCGCCCAGAACTTCGGCCGGGTATGTGCCCATCAGCACTTCGCATCCTCGCCCCGCAGCAAGGAAGTCGACGAGGCCGCGATAATGCGGCGCAGTCGGTCCGGTGCCGCAGTGGTAGAGCTGCAGAATCAGCACATCACGCCGCGTTGTTGCCGCCCTCAGAAAGCCCTCATCGAGACCCGGAAAGAGCGTGAGTTGAGCAACCCGTTGCTCGGCCTCTCTGACGGCATCTGACGTCAGTCGAAGGGGCGAGGCCAGTCGTCGGTCGGGACGCAGTCCCTGTGCAGCTCCCGGAACCAGGCCTTGATTCGAATAACGAGCCACAACGCGCCCGAATGCAGACGACATGCACGTGTCGTCAAAAGCCATCGGCTTGATATCTTCTCCGCGCATGATACTT
>CAVOBC010000384.1:0-4372 GCA_963693635.1 Gammaproteobacteria bacterium
TCAGCCGCAACCATCGCAGAAACTGCTGCTCCCCAAGAAAAACCGACCAGGTGACAAGGGGTGTCGCCGATGAAGGACGAAATCGCCGCGGTGACGATGGCACCGGCATCAGCGGCCTTGTAGCCTTTGGGCAGTGATGCCGAGCCGCCAAGCCCGGGAAGGTCAAGGGCGATGACGTCGAATTCTCTCGTGAGTGCGGGGATATTGCGAATGAAGTGGGTCCAGGAACCAGACCCGCCGTGGCACAGAATAACGACCTCGCCCCCGCCCCGATTCCAGCGATGCGCCGTCATGGTGCCACGCCCGCTCGCAGCGAGCAGACGCTCGCTTCCCGCGAGGACCTCGAGCACCCGTTGACTATGCTGTGTCACGTTCATAAGTCGCCGCCCTCAGGCGCTCACCTGACTGCCGGGTTCACACATTTGTGCGAGCACCGTGATCGCCGTTCTGAGTGCAATAAAGATGGCGCCGAACTCTTCGTCTGCAAGGGGCGCTTCGTCATGCTGTTCCATCAGGGCATCCATCACGTACTGGATGACCGCTGGCTGGCTCGCGATCTCGCGCTGGACACTACGTAGCTGGAATTTCTCATGCGCACCCTCGAGCAGATCGAGGCGTGCCTCGAGTTCGTCATAGGAGCGGGCGACGTCTGCTTCCTGGGCGATGCGAACCTCATCGAAGGTGACCTCGAACATGCGGTATACGACGAGAAACACGAACATGCCAAGCTCAGCCAACTCCTCGTCGAGATCATCCAGTGCAACGCAGACGAAGCCCATGAGTTCGGGTTGTCGCGTACCGAGCATGTCGATGTAATCCAGTGCCTCCAGATCGTCAAGCGAGGAGAATTCCTTCCACGTGTCGTCGACCACCTGCATCGTGATCTCGGTCACTGACTAATCCTCGATGTCACCGGCCGCTCTTACACTGAGATCGCTGATCTGTTTCTCGCCGTCCCGAGTTTGTGCGCCGAGGTCGAGAATTCGGCGCATATTACGCTGTGCCCCCTCAGTGCGGAGCGATTTTTGAAATAGATAGGCTTCGTCTGCCAGTCCCTCGGCAAGTGGCTTCTCGGCACTGTTTACAGCTTCCTTCGCGAGCGCGACGGCCTCCGCTGGAAACCGTGCTATGCGCGCAGCGAGACGATCAACATGGGCATACATTTCGGAACGTGAATCGAAAGCGCGGTTCAGGTAACCCCAGGCCTCTGCTGTCCTCGCATCCAGATCGTCGCCACCAAGGATGACCTCCATGGCGCGTCCGCGCCCCAGGAGCCGTGGCAGCCTTTGGGTGCCAGAACCGCCCGGCAAGATGCCGATCGGAACTTCCATCTGATTGATGATTGTTTCGCCGTAGACCCCGAATCGCATGTCGCAGGACGCGGCGAACTCTGATCCACCCCCGCCCACACGGCCAGCGATGCGGGCGATCGTTGCCTTGCCCATCGTGCGAACCGTTTCACACATAGAATGAAACGCACCGAGTGTGTCGCTTCTCGTGGGTGCATCGGCGGTCGGCACGGCGACGAGCGCGCTGATGTCATAATGTGCGATGAAAAAGTCGGGGTCAGCGCTCTCAAAGATCACGACCTGAACGGCATCATCCTCGGCGACTGTGGACGTGAGTGCGGCAAGGTCTGCGAAGAGTTCTCGCGTCATCACGTTGACAGGTGGATTGCTAATCGTAACGGTCAATACGCGCCGGACCAGGCGACAATCCAACCGGTCAAAGGTGTATTCCATCATCTTGTGTCCCTGTAAATGCCGGGAGAGACTTACACATTCAATTCCAACGGATCAAGTAATGTACAGCGTCGCATCGAACAGGCGCCTGCATTGGCACCTGTCGGGTTGGCCGTGATCACCCGCGGCGGCCTGATATCTATCCTCGTATTTAGCGCTTTTACCATGGTGCCTGCTGCGGTGGCCCCGCCATCGGTAGCGGCACCATCGGTAGATGCACCATCCATAGATGACCGTAGCGCGGGGGCAAACGGGTCACCCAGGGATGCTGCAGCCGTGCGGGCGATGGTCAACGTCCTACTCGACGCCGCTGCTGCCCTGCCCGCAACAGCGCGAATCAAACGCTTCGCCGAGATCGCGGGGAAGTACCCAGACAGCGCGGATGCGCACTTTGAGTACGGCGAGTCCCTGTACTACAGTAATTCGGATGATCCAAACGCGCAGGTTCAGGCGTTCGCGCACATGCGACGCGGCTACGATCTTGCTGCCGAAGACACCAAGTACGAGTACGCTCAGGCGCTGAAGGATCTGTTTGAGGTGGCTGGCGAGACCGAAGCGATCGAAGCAATACGGGTCGATTTCGAACGCTGGAGCCTGACCTGGCACAAGGGCTTTTACCTCAAGGATCATCGACGTCCGTTCGACGCAGTGCCGGCCCCGGAGATCCAGATGCCGACCCTGCCGCTGCCTGGCACCAGCGAGCCCCCCGCTGTCACCGATAGGGACTGACTGCGGCCTTCGGTCCATTTAGCGGGCGTTCTTACGCGGCGACACTGGGCGTGGAATGACCTTACGCCGCAACACTGGGCGTGGAGTGACGTCAAGCCCGTTGCGCGGCAACCTCCGCCGTTGTGAGGCCCAGATTGCGCACAAACGGTGTGAACGAGAAGACCACGGTCATTACCATCAATATGGTGCCGCAGGCCGCCAGAACGCCCTCTGCACTGAACCGAATCAGCGCCCCCGCGAGGGCAGCAGAGACGGGTGCAAGACCGTTTGTGAACAACATCATCATGGACATGACGCGCCCCAGGAGCGCATTGGCGACCCGGCTTTGCAGCCACGAAATGAGCGTGACAACGAGGTAACTGTCGACGAGGCCTGACACCGCCGTCGCGACGAGCGCCGCCGCGAGGCTCGGGGTGAGCGCATATACCAGAAGCGACGCCCCGAATATCGACATGTCGAGGATAATCAATGCGCCAAACCAGCGTACCGACAGGCGCGGCAGCGAGCCCGCAAGAATGAGACCAACCAACGCTCCCACGCCGAACGCCGACCCAATCATGCCGAACGCCATCGCTCCGGATTCAAAGCGCTGATCGGCGAGAATCGGGATGCCAACGAGAAAGGGCCCTCGCCAGAAAAATGTGAACGCCGCAAATGAGAGTGCAATGATCCGCACGGGCCGGTCACGCCAGGTGGCGTAAAAGCCCTCGGAGAGGGACGCCCACATCCCGGCCAGACTGGCCTCCCCGCCATCCCGCGGTTCGGTCACGCGGATCAACCCGAGCGTAATCAGCGCGACCGCAAAGCCGAGCGCGTCGACCATGAACAAAATTGCAATGCCCGTCATTTCGCCGCTGCCCCACTTGCCGAAATACGCGATCGCCATGCCAGCAACGGCCGGGCCGATCATCACGCTCAACTGGGACAAGCCCTGCAGGAGCGCATTGGCCGATGGCAGCAGTTCATCGGAGACCAACTTCGGCACAAACGCCGACGAGGCTGGCCAGGCAAATGCGTCAATCACGCCAAAGAAGAGAGCGGCGGTAAAGACAATGGGCATGTTGATCAGATCGCTAGCAATCAAAACTCCCATCGCCGCCATCACAGCAAAACGCAACCAGGTGACCGCCAGCAACACCGATCGCGACGAGAAGCGGTCCGTCGCGACGCCGCCGACAACCATGAAGACGGCCCTTGGCAGGCCGCTTGCCGCAAGGACGAGACCCATCGCAAGCGGGTCGCCGGTCAACCGCAGGACGAGCCACGGAAACGCGATGAGCGTCAGTTGAAAACCGAGGGAGGAAAGCACTGATCCGGACCACAGGAGCGCGAAGTTGCGGACCGCGAGTGGCCGCAGCAGCGGGATACGGGCAACGATGTCACTAGCTGGCATGACCAACTGTACCAGAGCACCGGCTCGAGTCTGACTGGCCGTCCAACGGGAGTCAGCGGGCAGAAGATTGAACGCAACATTTAGCGCGCCAACACCCGCAAATCCGGCGCGCAGCCAGCAGACCTGTAGTAGGATCAACCGCGTGTTGACGATCTACCAAAGCAACAAGATGGCCGCGCTCGCGCAAGTGTTCTGTCATCAACTCAAGGTCGCCTCCACCGATCGCTCTGTCTTCGATCCCGACATCGTTCTCGTACAGAATTTTGGCATTGGCCAGTGGCTGAAGTTCCAGCTCGCCGAGGCCGATGGGATCGCCGCGAACGTTGACTGCCTAACGCCTGCCAACTTCATCTGGCGGCTGTTGCAGCAACTCGATGTGGCTGAGGGGTCTTTATCCGCTGACGGCTCTTTACCCGCTGACGGCTCCTCCTCATACGAGCGCGAGAACCTGACGTGGCGCATCCTCGCGCTTTTGCCGGACCTCGATCCATCGACGTTCTCGCTGCTG
>CAVOBC010000385.1:0-4350 GCA_963693635.1 Gammaproteobacteria bacterium
GCCACCTCTGATCACAATCGTCGGCGGTCCCGTATTCCCCGGGCTCACGTTGACGCGCGTGCCACCACCGATCCCACTTCAGAAGAACAACCAAGCAACACGAGCATGACAGCAGCGAGCACGACCGTCGACCCTTGGATCAGTCATCGTCTCGGTCCTCATGCGGAATCTTCTCTTCGAAGTAGTCGATGCCAATGCCCGCTCTGAAAGTATCCGCCGGTTCCGATTCCTCCCCGGTTACATCACGATCAAACTCACGCAGCCAGGCATCGAAACGACGCAGCCAAACGAGGCTTTCATCGTGGCTCATGGTCTGGAAGCCGCTGAGGACGCGTCGCGGTAAGTTGTCGTAGGCAACGGAAAGCTGGAGCCTCCCGTTGTCCCGGGTCGTGGTCGCCAAATTGTGATTAAGGGTCGCGAGCAGATCCGCTACAGCATCGCCCGCTATCGCAACTTTCGCCTGCTCGTCCTGGTACGGAACGTATCCCGTTCGATTCAGCAGCCGAATGAGGCCGGACGTCTCCGCCACGATGCCAACGCGCAGCAGTTCATCCAGGACTGCGCGAGCCGGCAGGTCGCCGCTGTAGCGTCTGACCAGCTCCGCGAAGCTAAGCGGTCCGTCAAACGGTAGATCTCGCGGTTGACCCGCAACCACGAAAACGGGGTCGCGGGTCCAGCCACCAACGACCCGGACACCCCGATTGTAGTCTCGGCGAGTTGCAACCTCGGCCGGGCCCTTGCGGAGTCAACTGACCACCTTGCGTTGGGTGCCGGTCAGCATCGCGATTCTCGCCGTGGTTTGTTTACGCCGCGTCAGCGCAAAGTCGTCATCGGCGACTTCGACGAACACACTCCGGGCTACCTCGGCAAAGTCCGCAAAGGTGTACCCATATCGAAGCACCATCCTCACCAACGGTTTGAGTAGCCTTGCGAGTGTCTTGCCAAGCGCTTCTTTCATCGACCTGGTGGTTCCGGGGCATTCATACTTGGGGTATCTTTCCCATTTTTCCTGCCCGTCAACTATTTTGGTTCTTTTCCCCCAATATTGGATAACGCAGTCCCAGCGAAGATCCCAACGGGCCCCTGTCAACTGTCCTGATTCGTGTCCGCAGGTCGCCCGTGATGCAGTTTCGCCGTGCTCACGTGGACGTTGAGGCGCCCGCGCAGACCCGTGACCCGCCACGGGTGAAACGAGAGACCTGGGCGATTACAATCCGGCATCCATCCATGTCCTTAAGAAAACGGAAACAAGCATGCTTCGTTTCAGTCTGGCGCTCATCCTGATATTGGTAACCCTGCCGGTAACAGCAGAAATTAAAGGCACAATCATTGCAATTACGTCGGAGTACGGGAACGTGACGACCGACATCACCGCGGACGCGCTTGCCAAAGAAGGCATCGAGCACGGCGGCAAGTTCCAGCTTCGTTATGACGGCAAAACCTACGAGGTGACGCTGGCTACAACCTACTCGGACGTTGAAAAAGGCGAGTGGGTCGCTTTCATCATCGAAGAGATAGGGAGCCTGCGGTTGGCTCGCAATCTTGAGAATGCGGCTACAACGCTGGATTGCGCGGAAGGCGACACGGTCTCAATCATGCGCAAGTGAGGGTATCTTCACGGGCGTTGCTGGCGGGGTGAGTTGCACGATTGCAATCTCGTGATTGGCCGCGCTGCTATACGCCGGGCTTTGATTTCAGAAACACATCGCGTATATTCCCGCCGTTCAAACCGGGGCTATAGCTCAGTTGGGAGAGCGCTACAATGGCATTGTAGAGGTCGGCGGTTCGACCCCGCCTAGCTCCACCAGTTTGTACCCCCTGCATCCCTTACGTGGCGTCGGACCAGGGTCGTGTTCCGACAACGCATACGGCTGGCGAAACCGCAAAGCCCACTCTTTACCCATCGCTACCTGCCCCGTCTCCCCCGCGCACTTCCCAATTCGAGTGCAGGCATTAGAATACCTGCCGTTGCACGCCGCTCGTGTGCCCGCAAGGGAATCCTGCAACGGGCGTGCCCCTCGAGTCCCGACATCTCCCGCAGAACCCGGGACCTGCGGGCCCGTATAACTCAACGATTCACGCACGGGACTGTTTATGTCTGATGTTATGTCTGATGTTAAGACTGATGAAAGGACAAAAGCGTCAGTCCGCGAAGTCCTCGGCTTTGCCATGGGCTATTGGCGCAACATGCCGGTGCGATTCACCATTCTCGTGAGCGGCGTCCTGGCGACGATTCTGATCGAGTTGCAGATTCCCCTCTTCTCGGCCGCGCTGGTTGTGGCCGCAGAGAAGATCGCGCGGGGAGAAGCCTCCCCCGACATGGCTTGGTCTGCAATGCAATCGCTTGTCCTGTGCTTTGCCATCATTTTCCTGCTTCAACAGGGCTATTTGCGCGTGTGGATGTACGTCGCCTCGGAAATCATGCAGCACATGGTCACCGACGGCTTCTAACGCATCCAGCGCTTCAGTGCTGACTGGCATGCGAACAGTTTTTCGGGGGCAACCGTCCGCAAGGTCACGCGCGGCATGTGGGCCTACGAGGACATTGCCGACATCCTGGTCGTCGACATGGCACCCGCGCTCTTGCTACTGACCGGGTTCACGGTCGCCATGTATCTGCGCGAACCGGTGATGGGTATCTACTTTGGCGTCTCCGTCGCCATATTCCTGACCGTGACGGTCGCGATGTCACTCAAGTATGTCGCGCCGGCCAATGTGCTTTCAAACGACGCCGACACTGACATGGGGGGCGCGCTCGACGACGCCGTGACCTGCAATACCGTAGTCAAGGCGTTTGGCTCGGAGGACCGGGAAGATGACGCCATCGTCGGCGTCAGTGGCGACTGGCGGTAAAGGCGCGCCGGTCCTGGATGCGCTCGATGGACGCCGGTGCGATGCAATCCGTGATGATCCTCTGCCTGCTCGGCGGCATGCTAAGCATTGTTCTGTGGCTCTCAGAACGGGACAACTCGATCCTTGACGATATCGTCTACGTCATCACAAGCTACTTCATCGTCAACGGCTACATCCGCAACATCGGTTGGCAAATCCGGAGTCTGCAACGATCGATCAATGAACTCGATGACCTCGTTCAAATCTGCAAGACCGAGCCCCAGGTGCGCGACCGTGACTCCGCTCTTGCGTTCAAACCTGGCACTGGCCGTATCGAATTCGAGCACGTCAGCTTCAAGTACGAAAATCAGCCAGAGCCAATCTTCAGCGATTTCTCAATCTCGATCGCGCCGGGTGAGCGGGTGGCATTGGTCGGCGCGTCAGGCTCTGGCAAGAGCACGTTCGTGAAACTCATCCAGCGTCTTTATGACCTGGACAGCGGCACCGTCACTGTGGATAGCCAGAACGTCGCAGATGTCACGCAATCGAGCCTGCGACACGCAGTCGCCCTGGTGCCGCAGGAACCAATCCTGTTCCACCGTTCGCTCGCCGAAAACATCGGCTACGCGAGCCCCTCCGCAACGGTCGACGAGATTGAAAACGCGTCGCGCCGTGCACACGCGCACGAGTTCATCATCCGACTGAACGACGGCTATCAGACGCTCGTCGGTGAACGCGGCATCAAGTTGTCGGGGGGTGAACGACAACGGGTAGCGATTGCCCGTGCCATCCTCGCTGATGCACCGGTTCTGATCCTGGACGAGGCAACCTCCAGCCTCGCCTCGATAACGAAACACTACATTCAGGAAGCAATTTCAGACCTGTTAACAAACCGCACCGCGATCATCGTTGCCCATCGCCTCTCAACGATTCGACAGGTGGACCGCATTCTCGTCTTCGACGCGGGTCAAGTGGTCGAAGACGGAACCCATGATGCGCTGATGCAAAAGGACGGTACCTACCGCGCACTTTTTGACATGCAAGCGTTGGGATTTGTTGAGGAAGACGCCGTCGCAACTGTATCGTGATCGGGAGCGCGATCCGGCCCCCTGTTACGAAGCCCTGTACAAACATACATGGCCCGACTTCACCCTTGGCGGATATCGCATTCCTGCATAAGGTGGTCATGCATTTTGTGATTCCCCCTCACACGGTGTGTTCCACCTTAGAGTCAGGTTCTGGCAACGCCGGCACCTGGCTTTTTTTCGTCCCGGCCTTACGCCCCACGCATTGCACACTTCAACGAATCGGCTGGTAAACGTCGCGATCCCGCCACTTCTCGTTTCAGCGTACATAATCTTGCCCACGCAGGGATGTGGTCACGCAAAGACGCCGCCGCGCTCGCCTGCCAACCTCCAACCTTCCAACCGAAGCAACCTTCCAATCTTCCGACCGAGGCGAGCGGTGTCATCCGCCCGTTCTCACGCCAACCGCGGGCGGGTCCTCGGGCGGCCCTGC
>CAVOBC010000386.1:0-4332 GCA_963693635.1 Gammaproteobacteria bacterium
GCTTGCTTGTCGCATCGCACCGGAGCTACCTGACTCATTGCTTGGCGATCCCGGCCGGATCAGGCGGATACTCGCGAATCTCGTCGGCAATGCCATCAAGTTCACTGAGCGTGGCGAGGTGCTGACTGACGTCGCGGCGGCCGACTAGGCCGCCGCAGAGGGTCGCATCGCCCTGTCTGTGACGGTTAATGACCAGGGCATCGGCATCTCCGAAGAACACCTGGCTCACATCTTTGAACCCTTTCGCCAGGCCGACTCGTCCGCACCCGCCGATTCGGTGGGTGCGGACTCGGACTCTCCATCTCATCCGACCTGGTGGCCTGCATGCCTGGGCGGATATGGGTCGACAGCACGCCTGGCGAGGGATCGACATTCCACTTCACGATGGACCTGGGCGTAGCTGAAGGTTCGAAGAACCGTCGAATCAGCGATGCGGCGCTCCAGGGGCTCCGGATACTCATCGTCGACGACAACAAAACCAATCGACTAATCTTTGAAGAGATACTGAAGAGCTGGGATTTGCAGCCGGGTTCAGTCGGTGATCCACTCGCCGGGTTGGCCGAGCTTTCGGGGGCGGTCGACGAAGGAGAGCCCTACGAGCTCGTGCTGCTCGACTTCATGATGCCCGAGATGGACGGCTACGAAGCAACGACAGCGATCCGCAATCAAGAGGCGGGCGGCCCTGACCACATACTGATTGTCGCGATGACCGCTAATGCGATGAAGGGCGACCGGGAGCGCTGTCTCGCGGCTGGAATGGATGACTACATTGCGAAACTAGTAGAAGGCGAGCAATTCTTTGAGGCGATCGATAAATGGGTAGTCAGAACCGTCAGATGGCGACACATCACCGACTCCCGATGAACAGACTGCCGATCAACCGACGACTGGCCCTGCATTCGAAGGCTCGGTCGATCACAGCGACATCATCAACCTGGGTCACACTGCCCGGCTTCTGCCGGGCGGCAGAGAGAATGTTAAGGCCATGCTGCCTTGCCTGGTACTGGACTGCGAGAAACAGCTCGGGCCCTTGCGCGCGGCCCTCCGCGCCTCGGACCCAGACACGCTTCGTCGCGGCGCACACACGATCAGGAGCTCGGCTGCCGTTTTCTCGGCTCATCGTATCGTGGACGCAGCGCGCGTCATCGAGGAAGCGTCGGGAGATCAGGATGTGGATCTCATCGAAGGGCACATCGAGGTGCTCGCCGCGGAGATCGAGCGCGTCAAAGCCCTGTCGTTCGAGTGATTGCAGCAATCCTGCCGCTGCCGCGTACACTCATTCATCAGCGTTCGAGCGGTACCTGGGCGGCGCCTCCCCGCACCACCCGGGGCTGGCCGGGATCCGTGAGCGGGTTCGTCAAAGTCATCGAACCACTGCACAGCCCGAAAAACGTGTCGGTGAGCCAGCCGGCTCGCTCCATGGGGCTCTACAGGGGTATGCATTGACCTGACCAGACGCCCGCGTCGCGAGATTCGAAAGCTGCCGTCGCTGCGCGACTTCGGGCCCCAGCGTGGAGATGGCTTCAAGGCGGCCCTGGTGACGTCAAGGGCGGCAGACTTCCAGTTGGTCCGCGTGTACCTCACAATACTCAAACTCATCGGCGACATCGACTTCAGGGTGTTCAGAGGCAAGGAAGAAGCTCAGGATTGGATTGCCGATCAGGATGCGCGCCAGCGCCATTGACTTCCTTGGCGAGTACAGGAGGCACGGCCATTTTCTGCTGGGCTATTTTTCTGCAAAACCTGCGGGGCTATTTTCTGCGAAAAGAGGGCGCGAGGTTTGCTTCCAAGCCGACATCCCACGAACTAGACACGAGCTACTTTGTCAGCGATACCGCTGCACGCGAACCTATGATCACCGTTACAGACATCCCGGCCGCAGAGCTGGAGTTCAACGCCGTACGCGCGGCCGGCCCCGGTGGACAGCACGTCAACAAGGTGTCGTCGGCGATCCACCTCCGCTATGACGTGGAAAACTCAAGCTTGCCGCCGGTCGTCAAGGAGCGTCTCCTCAGATTGCGCGATGCACGCGTCAATCGGCACGGTGTGATCGTTATCAAGGCTCAGAACCACCGTAGCCAGGATCAGAACAAGCGCGAAGCACTGGCACGACTTGCGGAGATCCTGGCGCGAGCGCAGAAGCCAACCATGCGTCGGGTCAAGACCCGGCCCACACGCGCATCGGTGAAGCGTCGCCTCAACATCAAGAGTCGACGAAGCTCCCTCAAACGTTTGCGCGACAAGCCGTTGACCGACTGACCCGATCAACTCGGGAAAGCAGATGTTGCGCTGGTTTAAACCGGGGTTGCGATGCGCGGGTCTCGACGCAGCACACTCACGACGCGGCAGGCGCGGTATGCTTGCCAAATTCGTCAGGGGGAGAGCCGCATCGCGAAGTATTTCGAGGACATCGACGTTGGCTATCGGAGCCTCGTAGGTACCTGGCGGCTGTCCGCTGAGGAGATCATCGAGTTCGCCCGTGTCTGGGATCCTCAGCCATTCCACATTGACCCGGCAGCCGCTAGGGCTTCCATCTTCGGCGGACTCGTGGCGTCGTCGCTGCATCTCTTTGCCATCGCGACACGCCTCTTTTTTGACCATGAGGACTGCATCCAGATTGCAGCAATGCTGGGCAAGGATCAGATCCGCCTGCCCAATCCCACAAGGGCCGATGTTGTACTCACGTACGACACACACTTGTGTGGATCGGCGCCAGCCATCGAGTCGTAGTGACGTCGGCATCGTCACGCTCGCGGACGAACTGACAGACGGCGGCGGCAATCAGGTACTGACCCAACAGGTGACCGTCATGGTCGCCCGCCGGACCTGATGCAAACAGATCGTCATTGGTGCGCAGAGGTGTATATTGATGTCCTTCAAGCCGTACCAGGAGCGGATTCATGAAAGCAGCAGTACTGAGAGGCGTGCGGGACCAGACGATCGAAGACGTTGAAATCGATGGCCCCAAAGCGAAGGAGGTTGTTGTCAAGGTGGTGGCGGCCGGTGTCTGCCACAGTGATCTGCACTTCTACAATGGTACCTGGCCTGCCGGGTTTCCGATGGTTCTCGGCCATGAATCGGCGGGTATCGTCGAGGAGGTTGGTTCTGATGTCACCTATGTGAAGCGCGGCGATCATGTGATCACGTGTCTGTCGACGTTCTGCGGCCACTGTGAGGACTGCATCACAGGCCGGATGGTCCTGTGCCAGGAACCCGAGGTCAATCGAGCGTCTGACGAGGGACCTCGACTACACAAGGGCGACGAGTTTCTGCGTCAGTTTGCGCGCCTCGGTTCGTTTGCCGAGTACATGCTGATTCACGAACACTCGCTCGTGAAGATCCGCGAGGACATGCCTCTCGATCGTGCTGCTCTCATCGGATGCGGTGTTACTACCGGGGCAGGCGCAGCACTCAATACAGCAGCCATCGTTCCGGGCAGCACGGTCGCAGTCATTGGCTGCGGCGGGGTCGGACTGTCGGTGATCAACGGGGCGTTGATCGGCGGTGCAGGCCGCATCATCGCCATCGATATGCTCGACTCCAAGTTGCAACTTGCACGCGAGTTCGGCGCAACGGATACGGTCAATGCGAGTGAATGTGATCCGGTCGAAGCGGTCATGGACATGACTGGTGGCGGCGTGCACTACAGCTTTGAGGCAATTGGCCTCAAGATTGCGGCGGAGCAGTCTTTCCAGATGTTGCGACGGGGCGGGACGGCGACCGTGATCGGCATGATCCCCCCGCAACTGACCGTGGACCTGCGCGGAGCGGATTTCCTGCAGGAGAAACGCATTCAGGGCTCAAGTATGGGGTCCAACCGTTTTCGCGTCGACATGCCGCGGTACGTCGAATTCTATCTGCAGGGTCGGCTGCATCTGGATCAACTGATCTCGCAACGGATCAAACTCGAGCAGATCAACGAGGCGTTTGACCTGCTCGAAACTGGCGAAGTGGCGCGCAGCGTGATCATGTTCGACTGACCGATTTCGCGCCGACTGATTCGGTCATCGCCACAGCGACCCCACTGCTCGGTGCGACGAGTTAGGGTGAGGGCGCAGCCTCGGGAGCAGTAAGGACGATCGGCCCGCAGGCGACTCGGGGCCCGGCATTGCCGGTCGGCTGGCCGTAGTCATCTGGCTTCGCGTGTACAATGAATGCCCGGCCGGCCACACTCATTCTGCCCGTCGTCAGGGTGAGGCCTTTCACCTCTGCCTGCAGGGTCCCGTTCCCGTCAGGACCGATCGTGATGTTGCCAAGGTCGCCGCCGTGAGCTTTCCGTTTGCCGTCCCGTGTGAAGAGTCCATGAGCGGTCTTGCGCGGATTGAAATGACC
>CAVOBC010000387.1:0-4307 GCA_963693635.1 Gammaproteobacteria bacterium
CAGGTCGCCAACGGGTTGCTGGACGCCGGCGTCGGTAAAGGCGACCGGGTGGCACTCCTGCTCATGAACAGCGCGGAATTTGTTGCCTCCTACTTCGCCATCGCCAAGATTGGCGGCGTAGTCGTGCCGCTCAACTGGCGGCTGGTGCCGGATGAACTGACGTTCATACTCAAAGATTCGGGTTCAACGGTACTCATCTTTGGTGAGGAGTTCATCGACACGGTCTCGGAACTCAACCAGCGTGGTGACGCGACAGAGATTGCGCGATGGCTTCAGGTTGCCCAGGGCGCTGGGGAAACGCACTTTTCCTCAGACTTCGACGCCATGGCCGACGCGGCTTCGATTGAGGAACCAACCGTCTCTGGCGAGGATGACGATCTCCTTTACATCATGTACACGTCCGGCACCACCGGGCTGCCCAAGGGCGTCGTGCATACGCATGACACGAGTCTATGGGCGCTTCTGACTTTTGCGATCACGAGTGACCTGCGTGATGGTGACCGTTACCTCGCTGCGTTGCCGATGTTTCACGTCGGGTCCCTGACACCGATTACGCTTTGTGTGTATCGCGGCGTGACAGCCGTCGTCATGCGTGAGTTTGACCCGGTTCGCGCGTGGCAACTGATGGGCGAAGAGACGATTACGGCGGCACTGCTGGTGCCTGCGATGCTGAACTTTATGGTGAACGTGCCGGAGCTGGGTCGCTTTGATTACAGCGCGTTGCGCTGGATTCAATCGGGGGCATCACCACTCCCGATCAATCTGATTCTGGCGTATGACAAGTTGGGCATCGAGGTGCAGCAAATCTACGGACTCACCGAGACCTGCGGTCCCGCGTGCGTCATCGATTCAGCGAATGCGCTGAAAAAGGTTGGCTCAACCGGACAGGGCTTCTTTCACACCGATGTGAAGGTCGCCAATCCGGACGGCAGTCGCTGCGAAAATGGCGAGCAGGGCGAGGTGTGGGTTCGCGGCCGTCATATCATGAAGGAGTATTGGAATCGGCCGGAGGCGACGGCGGAGACGATTGTTGACGGCTGGCTGCGCACAGGGGATGTGGCGATCGAGGATGAAGAAGGCTTCATCTATATCCAGGATCGCATCAAGGACATGATCATTTCCGGCGGCGAGAACGTCTACCCGGCCGAGATCGAGAACGTGATTCTGGCGCATCCTGAAGTCGGCGAGGTGGCTGTGATTGGTCAGCCGAGCGAAAGGTGGGGGGAGTCGCCGTTTGCGATCGTCGTCGCGACGGCCGCGGACGTCACCGAAGCGGACATTCTGAAGTTCTGCGATGGCAAGCTCGCCCGCTTCAAACTTCCGAAGGGAGCGACCTTTGTCTCAGAGATTCCGCGCAATCCGAGCGGCAAGGTCCTCAAGCGGTTGCTGCGTGAAGAGTTCCCGGGGCCAGCGGCAGTTTGAAGCCGATGCCGGAGCACGAACGAGGGATGCAGAAAGTGCGGGGGCTCCGGGTCGGGCTAGCGCGCTGGGGCCTTTGCGCGCCGGGGTGGTTGGGGCGCAGGGTTTCGTTGATTCTGCTGCTGCTTGGCACTGTCACCGCCGCGACCGCAGAGGACAGCCGGCGACTACTCGGTTGAGGTGCGCGAATGGCGCATCGATCGATCAAACGTAAGGGTCGTTCACTCGCGAGTCGAACGGGCGGATGAAGAGACCTTTACGATCGAGAGCTTTGATCCCGAATCGCTGATCAAACTCCGTGGGCCGATGGCCCGTCCAGGCCAATAGACTTTACTCGCCGGCGGCGCTGGGCGCGGGATCATCCGGTGCGCCGGCATTGGGTGCCGTGTCCGCTGAATCGGCTGCGCGCTCGGCGATTTCGCTCGCCACCAGATGATCCATCACCTGCAGCATCCGATTGGTGCCGACCTGCGCCGTCGGGCTGATGACGTACTTGCCGTGCACGATGATGGTTGGCACAGATGACACCTGGGCACGCCTTTGCATCCGGTCGCCTGACCGAACCAGGTTTTGGACCTGCGGCGAATCCCAGGTTTTCAGGTACTCGGCCCGGGTTGTCCCGCGGCCGTCAAACCAGTCTGCGAACTCTTCCTTGTCTGAGAAGATCTTGCCGCCGTTGTGGATTTGCCGAAAGAGATCCATGTGTACGTCCTCGGTAATGCCGAGGGCTTCAGTCGTAAAGTAACTGCGTGCCAGGGGTTGCCACGCCCGGGATGCCATCGATGGGGCGCGCACGAACCGAATCTTGTCCCCATTGTCGCGCACCCAATCTGCGAGCAGCGGCTCAAAGCGGAAACAGTGGACACAGCCGTAGGAGAAGAGCTCTATGATCTCAATCTTGTTGCCGCGAATGCGGCGGGGTTCTGCCAGTTCGCGATAATGAACGCCGGCAGTGATCTCATCGAGATTCTGGTCGGTGACCGCGACAAAGGAAAAGTAGAGGAGGATCCCGAGAACAATCGCGACCGCACCGCCGACTGCGATTTTTTGCCTGCGGATTTGCTTGCCTTTTCGCGTGAGCTTTTTCATCGCTGTTTCATCGGGTGTGCGTGATCGGAAGGGCTTTTATTTGTGGACGTCATCGGCGGCGGCACCTGAGGGCTCAATTTGAAGGCTTCATCTAAGGGCTACATCCGAGAGCTCCATCCGAGAGGGTCCTCATGTTTACGCCGGGCATTCGATGGCGGAAGTATAAACAATTGTGAAGTGCGCTTGCGGGCTACCTGCGCCATCGGTACGCTCCGTGGTCCTGGCAGGTTGCTGAAGGAGTGCTGTCCTGCAATTTTGCGCATCGCCAGCTACAGCCCGATCACGACTAATCAAAGACTTAGGTTCGTAGCGAACCTGAAATCCGTGCATCGGTTTACCTGGCTGCATTATTTCACTGCTGCCAGGGTCCCCAATCCACTTGGAGAAAGTAATGACACGTATGCCAGCACTCAGCCTCGCGGCTGTTCCGGGGCGTCGCAAGGCGACAATCGAGCTTGCTCGCGAAATCGAAAAGCGGGGCTTCGCCGGCATATTCGGTCCGTCGCTCGGCGACTCGATGGCGTTGTGTGAGGCGCTTGCGCTTGCGACCAACGAAATTATCTTCGGCACGAGCATCATGCCAATCTACTTCCGCCAGGAGGTCGATCACGCGCAGAGCGCTTCGTTTATCCACGAGATCTCGGACGGTCGTTTCCGTTTCGGCATCGGCGTCTCGCACGGACCAGCGCTGAAGGCGCGGGGGCTTGCGGGCGGCAAACCCCTCAGCGACATCAGACAGTTTGTTGCGGATCTCAAGGCGGTGCCAAGGGCCGGCGAACTGCCGCCGATCGTCCTCGCGACACTGCGGCAGAAGATGATTGCCCTGGCCGAAGAGATCGGTGATGGCATGGTCTTTGCCAATGGTGCCCGTTCACACATGGGCATATCCCTTGGCGCACTGCCTGAAGGCACCGCCAAGCGAGATGACTTCTTCATTGGCAATATGATTCCGACGTGTATCTCAGACGATGTCGAGGCAGCGAAGGCGGTCAATCGGCGTACACTTTCAATGCCGTATGCGACCTTGCCGAACTACCAGAACTACTGGATTGAAGCGGGTTACGAGGAAGAAATGCTGGGTATTCGTGCGGCGGTTGCCGCCGGTGAGATGGACAAGGTGCCGGGCTTTCTGACAGACCGTTTTCTCGCAGACACAACGCTCTTTGGTACGGCAACGCAGGTGCGTGACCAACTGGAGGCCTGGTTTGATGCAGGCATCAAGACGCCCATCCTTGTGCCATCCTCTGCGCGCGGCGGACAGATGGTCGCGTTTGAGGAGATGCTCGCGATCTTCTGATGTGGCGCGCGTCGCCGCGCGCCACATCAGAAGCCCGAGACCCTGAAAAACTGCCGGAGAGCACTTTTTCGGTAACCTGTTTTCAGTAGCCTTTCATGGGACTATCAGGCTGCAGAAAAAGCAGCCTGATAGTCCCGTACATGGATTTCACGTTCGCTTCGCGAGCGGGCTGAGGCCCGCGACTCTGAAAAAGTGCAGGGAAGCACTTTTTCAGCACCTACTAAAGCAAGGTGCCGCGGTGTTCCCGGCGCAACAGCGCGGTGATCCGGCATCGTGAGGTGCTGTTAACGCGCGTTGGGGTCGTGGTGACGCATGAAGAGGCCGAGGATGCAGCCGCCAATCATGATCGCTGAGAAGTTGTAAACCAGTTGCCATGCTTTCCACGCGAGCGCGGTTTGCCACCAGACGGCGTCACCGAGATCGATCAGCACGACCGCCACCAGCCCCGTCGCGGCTGAGATCCTGACGAAATCCATGTACACGCGCGCGTGCCGTATGCAGC
>CAVOBC010000388.1:0-4301 GCA_963693635.1 Gammaproteobacteria bacterium
CGGCGCCTTCTTCTTCCTCGGAAGCTTCACCTTCTTCTTCGGCGCCTTCTTCTTCCTCTTCACCTTCCTCGTCTTCGCCGTCATCCGCTGCCGGCTTGGCCGGTGCGCTCGTCCCGGGCTCCACAGAACCCACCGAGACACCGCCTCCATCCGGCGATGCTGGTAGACTCGAAAGCGCTGACCCGAAGAGATTGTTTACTTGGTCATTACTTAGGATGATTGGCGTACCAGGATCAGTGAGAAAGCTTGAAACCTGGACCGTTGCATTAGCGACATTTAAGACAACGGTACCTGCCGCGTTTGTGACCGAGATCTCGCCGACAAAGCCGCCTTCCTCTGACAGCAGAGTAATAGTATTCAGTTCACCCTCAGGTGCCGCCCGACCAGCAACGGCTGTGCCGCGGATCCCAAGCGTCGCGACGGGTGTCTTTATCTGAACTGCGTCCATACCTGACGGAGCAATCTTACCGCTCACAAACGAGAACACGCCCTGAACCACAGAAAAAGCTGCAGTTCCCTCGCTCTCGACCGGGTCATACACCAGTTCGTCAATCACCATCCGCCCCGCTTCGCTAAGCGCAAACGTCGAGTTGTCAACGAACAACAGACCGATCGATCCCTCCTCTGACGTTTCCAACACGTCTCCCTGGAAAATCGGCGCTCCTACCTCAAGCGTCACCGTCGTGCCGTCTGCGCGCGTTGCAGTGGCCGTCCCCTCTACGGTTTCCACCCGGCCTATAGATTGTGTCGTTGCCTCGACCTGTGCCTGCGCGTACGCGCCCGGCACTTGCGGACCCGCCAGCTTGGCAGCTACGTCGCCGCTAATCCGCAGCCCGTTGTCGCTGTATAGATCTGGCAATGTTTCTTCGGCGAAAAAGTCTGTTACGAGCACCTGGCGCCCATCAGCATTGGTCAGTAACAAGTCTGGGCCCAGACGCAAATACTGCGCCGATAAAAGGAATGTACCGTCGCCAACAACCAGATGGTTGCTCGCACCGGTGTTAAGAACAATTACGTTTGAGAGACTCGGTTCACCAGAAAGTTCAGGGCTAACCATGGCGGCAACGTTCATGGGAGTAAGCCCAGTTGCTGCGGTTTCGTTAGCACGCGTTTCATTGCCGGCCTCCATTTTTTCAGGGCGCAACCGGCTGGTAGTCTTCAAGTCTCACCTCACTTATATAAACCCGCAACTCGGTAATTATTATACATCGGCGCAGGTTATGTGTCGACGGTGCACGTGATCGAGCGACAGACCGACGAAACCATCGAAACCGACACTACTGGACTGTCCGAGAGATACCGTGACGATGGGTTGTGGGGGCAGCGGGGTGTTGTCGTCGAACGCAGCCGCGACCAGTGACACAGTCTCTACCTTTTGGTGGCACCCGCGGGAGACGCAATCCTGGCTGGCAATCTCGACCGGTGGCCCCGTGTCTCCAATGGCCCAGCGGGTGGCTCAACTTCACCTTTGTCCAGCCGATGGGGCGAGACATCGACGTACTGGTGAGCTGTGTCGGCATCCTTCGCAAAGGGACTGCCGAGAAAACCACCCTCGACCTCTGGAACGAGTTTTGTCGGTCAACCTGAACAGCGTATTTCTCGGCGCCCGTCACGTCGTGTCGCTGATGCACGCGCGTGGCGACGGTGCAATCGTCAACATTTCGTCACTCAATGGAATTCGGGGAACGCCCGGCGCGTTGGCCTACGCCGCCTCGAAAGGGAGTGTAGTAGCGGTCACCATGTCGATGGTGCTCGACTATGCCTCCGAGAACATCCCGGTGAATTGCATCTGTCCCGGCTCGGTGCATACGCCGATGGTTCAGGCGGTGTACGCGGAAACGCCCGACCCGGAAGCTGCGCGTCAGGCCCGGGTTTCGATGCACCCGTTGGGGCGCGATGGCGATCCCGAGGATATCGCGGCTGCGATCGCATTTCTGGCATCTGATGATGCCAGCTTCATGACCGGCCAGGCAATCGCCGTTGATGGTGGCCGCAGCGCCGTCGGTTAAGTCGGCCAAGCTATGCGATTTCGCGATCGGGTTGTGGTCGTCACCGGTGCCGGCAGCGGCATCGGGCTCGCCGCCGCACAGCCCATTAATGCCGAAGGCGGCTCGGTGGTGTGCGGTCCCGAGAACGCCAGCCAGGCCAACTCGGTCGCGGACCTCGACCATGTGGTTCTCGACGTGCGCGAGCCCGATAGCTGGCGTGCGGCAATCGACCATGTCGTCGCGGCTCATGGCGGTCTTGACGTCCGCCGGGATTCGCCGCCCTGGCAATGCCGAGCACATCAAACGGACGACATGGGATAACATGATTGGCGTCAATCTCACGGCGGTCTTTCTAGGCTGTCGCGAGGTGATCCCGGTGATGCGTGCACGCGGCGCCGGCGCGATCATAAATATCGCATCGTTTAACGGGCTTCGCGGGGTGCCTGGCGTAATTGCGTATTCGGCATCGAAAGGCGGCGTCGTAGCGATGACGATGTCGCTAGCCCTGGATCACGCGTCCGATAATATTCGCGTCAATTGCGTCTGCCCAGGCGTCAGGCGTGGTCGACACGTCGATGTCACGCCACGCCTTTGATCATCTTCCCGACCCCAGCGAAGCGTATCAGGCGGTGGTCGACAGGCACCCGCTTGGTCGAATCGCCGAAGCCAGCGAGATCGCCGGGGTTATCGCCCACCTCGCGAGTACCGATGCGAGCTTTATGACAGGTCAGGCGGTCGCCGTGGATGGTGGTCGCACGGCAACCGGATGATACTTTTCAGAATAGTCCCCGAACTAGCGTTCGCGCATGGCGCGCTCGCGGGCTCGCAGGACTGGTTTGAGAATGTAGTCGAGCACCGTTTTCTTGCCGGTCAGGATATCGACCTGGGCCACCATGCCGGGAATGATCGGCAGCGGACGCTCGGCGTTGCCGAGATGACTACGATCGGTCCGTACGCGAATCTGGTAAAAGTTTTCGCCCTGCTCGTCGGTGATGGTGTCGGCACTGATGTGCTCGAGCTTCGCTTCAAGCGACCCGTATTGCGCGAAGTCGTAGGCGGTAATTTTCACCTTAGCGGCCTGCCCGGGCCGTAGAAAAGCGATATCGGAGGGGCGAACCTGTGCTTCAACTAGCAAGTTGTCCTCCAGCGGCACGATCTCCAACAGGTCCATTCCCGGTCGAATCACGCCGCCGATCGTGTTGATCTTGAGTTGCTTGATCGTTCCGTAAACTGGCGACTTTACTTCGGCGCGACGAACACGATCGGCCACCGCGGTCATCGCTTCTAAGAGGGCGTTGTGGCGCACCGCAGACTCGTTGAGTTCGTTTTGGACTTCTTTTTGGAAGGTGGCGCGCCGTTCCTCGATACGCCGGCGGGTTTCAGACAATGCCGAACGGATGCGCGGCACTGAGAGCTTGGCGCCCTGGTGCTCGCCGTCCAACCCGGCAACCTGGCGCTTAAGGCGTAGCAGCTCCACCTTCGACATCACGCCTTTCTTGACCAACGGCGCGATGATCCCTAGCTCCTCCTTGGCAAGCGCCAGTCGGTCTTCGAGTTGTTTGACCTTGCTCTGAACTTCGACGATTTCCTGTTTGCGTTGTTCCTCTTGGCGCTGAAGTATCGAGATCGAGGATTCGAGCTCTGCCCGTCGCGCTTGGTAAAGCGCCTGTTCGCCGGAGATTGTTTGCGCGGAGCCTTTGAAGGTAGCAGGAAAGACCAGTTTGGCGCCGGCGACTTCGGCTTTTAGCCGGACGATCTTGGCTTCCAGCGAACGTGCTCGTGTCTGGTTCTCGCGAAACGTTGATGCCGCTCCGGTATCGTCGATCCGCAACAGGATCTGACCTTCTTTTACGATCTCGCCCTCACGGATGAGGATCTCCGACAGAATGCCGCCTTCCAGGTTCTGCACGACCTGGATGTGACTTGAAGGGATCACCCGGCCCGTGCCGATGGTGACCTCGTCAAGCGGTGCCCGGCTCGCCCAGGTGATCGCGGCAGCGAAAGCCAAAACGATGGTGAACAGCAGCAGGTTGGCGGATCGGCGCGGGCCCTGACGTGCGGCAGTCCGCAAATCTGCGGCGAATTCTGATTCTTGTCGGCGACGCTCAGACACGGGTCAGGTCCCCACCACGCCAACGCGACCTTCCGTCAGCGCGTCGAGCACGGCTTGTTTCTGGCCGTCAGCGACGGCCTGACCCATATCCAGAACGATCAGCCGATCTACCAATGACAACAAAGATGCGCGATGGGTAACCAGCACCAGAGTACGGCTGGGGAGGATTTCTTCGAGCCGCTCTTTGAAAGTCACTTCGG
>CAVOBC010000389.1:0-4271 GCA_963693635.1 Gammaproteobacteria bacterium
AAGAATGGGCGGCGACAGAAGCGCCTTATGCAAGCGCCGCGGCAACGTCGTCACCGAGCACATCAAGACCTGGCGCGACAAAGATCTCATGGAGCTGTGCGGCATTGTCCTGACCGAATATGAGAGTGCGCCCTACTCCGAGCGTCCTAGTGAGATTGTTATCGATTCCATTGGGCTTGGCGCTGGCGTTGTCGATCGTCTTGTCGAGCTTGATCTGCCGGCTCGCGGCGCAGTCAGACGACCACTTGCTGACCGTTCCCACAAGAATCATCAGGCGCCCACGTGGGGCGCCCCACTTAGAGTCGAAACGGAGACTACATCGCGTCTTCTTCGTCATCTGCTGTCGATATGCCGACCTCAAGATCAAGCGTCTGCAGCAACCGTCCGGTTGAGGTGAGAATTCTGTAGTATCCGGTCAATACAGCGAACTGACCGTTGACCAGGTTTGACCGTGCCCCGAACACCTCGTTCTCGACGTTGAGCACGTCAAGCAAGGATCGCTCGCCCAGATTAAACTGCTCGTAATACGCATCGAGCGCGCGTTTGCTCGAGGCGACGTGTCTTTCGAGGGTCGGGATTCGGTCTCGCGCAATTTGATAGGCATTGTAGGAAACGCGAATCGCTTGTTCGACCAGTCTGCGAATCTCGTACTCACGCTGTTGGGCTTCAGCAACCAGTGCACGCGTTTGTCGCCGCTGCGCAGCATCACCGCCGCCGCGGTAGAGGTTGTAGGTCATCACCAGCTTGGCCGTGAAATCCGTGTTCGGACCTTCGACACCGCCAGTGTTCTCGTCCCGGCGTCCGGCAAGCTCGATATTGACCCGAGGCAGAAACGGTGAACGCGTTGCACGAAAATCGCTGTTGAGCGCCTTGATGTTTTTCTGTGCGACGCGAACCGCTGGATTGCTGTCAACTCCTGAATCGACCACCTCATTGGCGCTGGCGTCAATCAGACCGGCATCGGTCTGTGGAACGCTGAGGCCGCTGGGTGGCTCGCCGACAGCCTCGAGATATGCCGCCTCGGCGTCGAGCTGCGCATTTAACACTGCCAAAAAGGTCGAATTCGCGAGCGCAACTCGTCCGTACACCTGATCGACATCAGCTTGGCTGCCGCCGCCGGCATCGGCGCGCGTGCGGATTTTCCCAAGCACCTCCTCGTGCTTCTGTGCATTGGCTTCGGCTAGCTCGACAAGTTGCCCGTTACGCAAGACCTCAAGATACGAGACGACTGCGCGGAGGCCGATTAATTCGCCCGTGTCAAAAAGTTGGAACCGGGCAACGTCGACCCGAAACTGTGACGCAAGCACGCTGTTGCGCGTGCCAAACGCGTCGTACAGAAGTTGTGTCACGGTGACGCTGGATTCGTAGCGGTCCTGGGTTATTGATTGGGGCCCGCCAGGTGCGCGCGTTGCCCGAGCGCGCGTCCCCGAGCTGTTAGGGCGAGCGAGTCCGGCAGCCACTCGGGTATCGACGGTCGGGAAAAATCCAGCTCGCGAGAGACGCAATCCGTGCACCGCAGCGCGTTGGAGATTGCGCGCCGCTTCGACGGTGGGATGGGTGCGGATGGCGGTCTGCACGGAATCGGCAATCGGACCCGCGAGCGCATTTTTCGCCAGTTCCGGAATGGGGAGCGCGCTCAATGATACCAGAATCAACCCAGCGCCAAGAAGCGACTTGAATAGTTGTCGGTGCCAGCGACGCGAGACGAAACGCTCTGCATTCTCTACGCGCAAGCCCGGACCGAGCAGAGAATGCTTCAAACCAAACCCCCCAGACGCGATCACGACTATACACTTGATAATATTATCGGATATTAACTTTAAGGCACGCATTCGTTACACAAGTTTCTGATTTCTCGGCGAATTCCCTTGGTGCACCAGAAGCGGGAGAATTATTCAACCAAATTCGGATTTACCGAATCTGAATAGGCCTCGGGCGGTTCGGGTGGAATTAATGCGTCTGCCGTTGATTCGACGGTTATCACCTGTCAAATTTCGTCGGTCTTAAAGCCAATCGCCATCGCCCAGCGCACGCAGCGCCGTCGGGCACGGTACCGTTGATCACGACTTCTAGGCTGGCGGTAAATGATTCAGTCCCTTCGGTCAGACTGTCGTCGGTCAGAACCACGTCATATGTTTGCGCCGAAATGCCCGGATCAAACAACACCATCGTTGAGTCCTGGACGAAGTCGATGCCCGCTGTTGCGGTCCCGCTTGAGGTCGACACGGTGACCAACGAAGACACGCTGAGGTTTCCCGAACGACTGACCGTGAAGGTCACGACTCTAGCCCCCTCACTCGCGGCGACGTCTGAAATTGAGAATACCGGCAATGCGAGCGCTGGCGGAACGGCTGAAACGTCATTTGCCAAGCCGGCGGCTAGGCTTACTGGGGGTCCATTTGGCGGAGTTGGCGAGAAAAGTGGTTTCCCACCGCCGAACAATTGCCCCTCCAGGCTGCTCCATGTCGGATCAACGACGCCAAAGTTTTGGAATACGAACGGCGCCGCGTCGTCCTGTATAGACGCCACGAGCGGCAGCCCGTGGGAGAATTCGGAAATAACTCCGCCAAACAACGAAGCGGCCTGGTCGTCCGACAGAATGAAAATGCCACCCGGGATACCACCATCAATAACTTCTACGGTTTCGCGAGATTGATCGAGGGTGGCGCTCCCGTTCGACGCGGTGATGTCGACCGACGCCTCGGCGCCACTGTTTATCAACGCCAAAGTCGCAGGACCATCCGGCGGCAGCGAGAGCGCCAAGGCGGCATCACCGCGAATCGTGAAAGACGCAACTGGCGTATTCACCGTCATCGCGTTGGCCTCAACGGGCGCGATTCTGCCGCTAATGGAGAGAACTGTGTCGTCGGCAAGAACCAATCGCGCTGCCGCCGCGACTGCAGTCAGCACGACACCGCCCGCAAATACGAATGACTGCTAACCGAGCTGTTCTTCGGTTCCGTCCGCACGATCGATAGTTACGTCACCGGTTATCGTCTCGGTGCGTCCGATCGGCTGCGCTGCGGCAACTTCAGATGCCTGGGCGTATTGTGCGGGCGCTTGTGGGCCGGCCAATACGCGAACCGTATCGTTATCAATACGGGATGCACCGGCGACGGCAGCAACCACAGACGATACCTCCTCCAACCTCACGTGATCGCGCACCGACGCCCCCGTCGGTGCGTTGGCGCGAGCGTCGTGCGGAAACGCTATCGCGGCGGGGTCGAGCAACCCGATCCGCGGATCGACCACGGCCACCATTACCCCCGGCTCTTTGAGCTTTGTTGATCGGCTTTCGTTGGCAGCCGACCGGACTAAGTTAATTTCCTAATCAGAATCGGGATACTACCTAGCATTGTTGGGAGATCCGCACTGTGATGATCGTCAGCGCCAAAGGCTTTCTATTCGGTAAAATGCTAGAGTTCGCACGCCGCGCGCATTAGCGCCGTACGATCGTGACTGGAATGACGGAAGCTCCAACAGAAAAACTCGCTGACGCCGAGCCCGCCGCGGTCCCGGCAGCACCGGGCTGGGAGTCCGTAAGCGGGAGCAGTGTGCCGGTTGATCCGCTGCTCAGTTGTCTGGAGTTCCTCACCCACCACTTCCAGCGGCCCTATTCAGCTGACGTTCTCAAGGCGGGTTTGCCACTCTCGGAAGGACGGCTCGCGCCATCGACGTTAATCCGCGCCGCCGGTCGTGCGGGCCTGATCGCGCGGGTCGCTAAGCAGCCCTTCAAGTCTCTCTCGGATGAACTGCTGCCCGCCATCGCGATTCTGAAGGATGATCAGGCGTGTGTCGTGCTCGAGATATGGCCCGACGGCCGAGCCGTGGTCATGCTGCCGGAAACCGGTGGCGGGGTTACCGAACTCAAACCCGGCCAACTCGAGCACGATTATGTCGGATATATCATCTATGCGCGCCCGGAATACCGTGGCCGCGAAACCGACGACGCGGTTCGCGCATCAGCCGGGGGTCGCTGGCTGTGGAGCGCGTTGATCGAGAACTGGTGGATCTACGGTCAGGTCGTGATCGGTGCCGTCATGATCAACATTTTTTCATTGGTCACGCCGCTTTTCATCATGACTGTCTACGACCGGGTGATACCGAACAATGCGATCGAAACGCTTTGGGTACTCGCCATTGGCGCCATCGTGGTGCTGGGTTTCGATTTCGTAGTGAAACTCCTGCGCGGTTACTACATTGATATCGCGGGCAAACGCGCTGACGTTGTCCTCGCCAGCCGGTTGTTCGACCGCGTTCTCGACCTGCAA
>CAVOBC010000390.1:0-4267 GCA_963693635.1 Gammaproteobacteria bacterium
TGTTTACAAACCAACTCCCAAGAATTGTCAGGGTGACAATTTGGGACAGAAAACAGGTAACCGCAACGCAGAGTCCCTGGAGCCACCATCGCCCCTGCATCGCGGCACTTGTTGCGGACGATATGCGGATAACCCCCAAAGTGACACTATGGATTGAACGACAGCACGAGTCGCCCGCCGCCACAATCTCATACCCCCGGGTTGGCCGTGCTAATGTGGTCCCAAACAACATTTTCATGGAGCCCGCAACATGGGAGATCTGGACAACAAAGTCGCCATCGTCACGGGTGCCGGTCGCGGCATCGGCAAAGCCATCGCAATCGCGTTCGCGCAAGCTGGCGCAACTATCGTTGCAAGCGCGCGCTCAACCAATGAGATTGAAGCAGTAGCAAAAGAGACGGGTGGC
Organism: Gammaproteobacteria bacterium; assembly: GCA_963693635.1. GTDB lineage: Bacteria > Pseudomonadota > Gammaproteobacteria > Pseudomonadales > Azotimanducaceae > CAVOBC01. The sequence goes on from CAVOBC010000390.1 coordinate 407, forward strand.
ACCGCAATCCCGTGTGATGTCAGCAGCGAGGACTCGATCAAGCAACTCGTGAGTAAGACGCTCGCAGCGCACGGGCGCCTCGACATCCTGGTCAACAACGCTGGCGCAGTTGCGCGATTGCCCGTCCATGAACTGCCGGTCGAAGAGTGGGACCTGGTCCTGAACGTCAATCTGCGCGGGCTCTTCTTAGCCACCAAGTACGCCCTGGCACCCATGCTTGAAGCGGGTAGCGGTTGCATTATTAACATCTCAAGCGGCGCCGGTGTATCGGGGCCACCGAATCGCTCCGCATACGCTGCGTCAAAGCATGGCGTCATGGGCTTCACGAAGGTCCTGGTCGCCGAATATCTTCGCAAGGGCATCCGGTCACACGTGATCCTCCCAGACGCGACCGTGTCGCAAATGCGGACAGAGGGCTTCCCGACCGAAGACCCGGACAGCCTGATTCAGGCGGAAGACATTGCCGACGCCGCGGTCTTCCTGGCGACGCAGAAGATGACCGCGCACACGCTGGAACTGCGCGTCAGTCAGGGACTGAAAACGCGCTTCACAGAACCGACCTGATGGCTGACACACCCAGCCCGCCTGATACAGACGCCGCGATTGCCCACGTCCTGGCCCACGGCTACTACATCATGGAGGACGCATTCGACGCCGACTTCTGCGATGACATTCTGGCTGAGATCCACGATCTGGAAGCCAGGGACGCACCGTTGAGTCTGCGCAACGACTTCCACGGCCATCGCACTGCGCGTTACTTCGACCTGCTGAATCACGGCGAGGTGTGGCAGCGCATCCCCGTCCACCCGGCCATTCTACCCGTGGTCCGTGGCGTACTCGGCGACGATTGCCTACTCAACACCTACGGCACCGCGATCATCGGACCGGGTGAGAAAGCGCAACAGATACATGTCGATGACGGCCCGTTCATTAGCGCGCACAACTCCGCGCTGCGAAACCGGCCGCGCCTCGTTGCGGGCGGACCACGCTCGCCAATCGTCATCAATACCATGATCGCGCTCACCGACTTCACAGAGGAGACCGGCGCCACCCGCTATGTCCCCGACAGCCCGCGCCTGCCCTACCCCCGGGAAGAGGATGCGGACAAGTGGATGGCCGAGAGCAAGGCCGCCGTGATGAGCAAGGGCAGCATCTTTTTCTTCGAGGGTCAGTGTTTTCACTCGGGCGGAGCCAACACCACAACAAACGAGCGACGTTATGGCGTCACCGTCGACTACTGCGCGGGCTATCTGCGTACGCAGGAGAATTTCCTGCTCACTCTCCCACACGACCGGGTCAGTCAATTCGACCGGGAACTGCGCAAACTCGTGGGCCTGTGGCTGAGCGAAGGCGGGCTTGGCCACGTCTACCAGCACCATCCCGAGGGCATCATGTCAGCGGTCGCCATGAAGAGCGTGCGGGCAAGCGATGTTACCGGCGCGGGCCGAACAAAGGCGCCGGAACCATGATCGACGACCCCGCAGAATTCGCGCGCACGCTCGCCGCGATCTACGGCTTCGATGTCGTGCAACCGGTCACCTACCCTCTGGGCGTGACGCTCTCGGCAAAGCTTCGACTCGCAGCGAGCGACGACAACCTGCCCATCGTTGCGGGCGAAATCGCCGAGCTTGCAAGGGCCCTCGTTGACGCGCCGCTTTCTATTCCTGACGCTGCGCCCTGTCTCGCCACTGCTTGTTTCGCAGACGAACTTTTCGCCTCGACAGGCAACCCGGCACACCGGCAACTGCTCATCGCGAGCGCCGATCGCTTCCACGCCGACCCGGACGTGCGGGTCGAAGACTTCTTTTTTGCCGGCGCTCTGCTCGGCCGCGCCGCGACGCTCATCGGCGACGCCCGCTACGCCGATTCGCTATTCAATCTCCTGCTCGCCGCCGATACCCTCACCGACGACGACCTCTACTGGCACTGCCACGGGTCACCCTGGTACTGGGGTCGCGGTAACGCGTTCGCCGCCCTTGGCATTGCCGAAGCACTGTCGGCGGTCCGCGATCATCCGCAGCGCCCAGAACTCATCGCCCGAAACGAGTGTCACCTGCTCGCGGTGCGCAAACTTCAGGCCACGTCGGGCATGTGGCACCAGGTCATCGATGACCCCAGCACCTTTGAGGAGTACAGCGCGACCTGCATGTTTGGTTACGCGATTGCGCGCGGCATCCACGGCGGCTGGCTGTCCGCCGACTGGCTGGGCGTGGTTGAAAGTGCTTGGCGGGGCATTGTCAGCCAGACGTCGGTTACCGGCGAACTCAATCAGGTTTGTGTTGGCACAGGCCCGCTCGATTCGCGTAATGCCTACGTTACGCGCGCCTACAGCACCGGATTGGATGATCGTGGCGGCGCGATGGCACTCTGGTTTGCCACGGCCATGGCAGCTCTAGTCTAGCGGGCACCGCGAGCGATACAGGGATGCACCGCCATTTTCTGCAAGACAACGTGAGGTTTGCTTGCAAACCGACGCCCAGCCACCGCGATCACCGGGTTGGTTACGCCGCCTACAGCTCAAACTCACGACTTGAAATGTACCCTTCTTTGTTAAACTTGCCCTGCGGGGACTCATTACTAAAGAGTCTGGAATGTTCCGAGGGAGAACAGGTCGTCCCGCTGGCGCTCGCGCCGGTGGGAGCACTCATTGCTAAAGAGGCTGAAATGTACCGAGTATCATTCAGGGCGCCCGCACCTCAATTTCGCCGCAGGCAAACGCGAACGGGCGCTTGGCAGGCCTTGCTCGGGGTTCTGTCGCGGGTTTGGATAAGAGGGTTTGACAATGGATCAAGCGGACCTCGCAGCAATTCGCGCCCATCCAGCAGGCGTTGACGCCGACGCAGCGCTCATCGCTGCCGACGCCGCAATGGCAAGCGACAACCGCAATCTACGAGTAGCAGCATTGCGGGTTCTGCAAGGTCTCGCGACCCGCTCCGACGCCGCAAGCACCGTCTCGGCGCGGACGAGCATACTCCTCATGGGGCTTAACGATTCGTCGCGGCGCGTTCGCGCAGAGGCGGCGAAGCTCGCGCCCGCGTACCTCGCGTCGCCAACCATCGCGCAACGCCTGCTTGATATCGCGTGCGATACCCGCGAGAAACGCAAGATTCGCTCGTCAGCCATTTTCGCGCTCACCGGCAACCGCATTCCCCACCGACGTCTCGTATCTGTCCTGCGCGGCATGCTGGAACACCAGCGCGATCGCGGCATAGCAACGATCGCGCTGCTTCGTGCCGAGGCGTGCCCCGCCGTTAGCAACCTTCTCCGCAGCGTCATTGCACGCGGTGACCGCCGGGAAGCGGTCCTTGCCACACGTGCGATGAGTGGCGATCGTCTGGCCAGCGTCATGGAGATGAACGAAGACGAGCGCGCGTCACTCTCGCCTGCCGACAGAGCCATGCAAGCGCTGACATGGTGGTGGGTCAGGCGGGTTTGAGCGAAAGTCCTGGGGCATGCGCTGCCTGGCTTCGCCTCAGTCGTGGCGCTTCAGGACCCGCTCGGTTGACGCTGGATAAAGTGCGAGCCGACCGGGCGGTCGGACCGGCCGCTCCACCAGATTGCCGCCGCGATTGGAGCACAACGCCCCATTTCGCCCGTGCACTTCGCACAGAACGTGCACTCGAACGTGCAAATGTGGGCGGACGTCGAGGCCGTCGGCAAGTCAGCATCGCAACGTTCACAATTAGGTTTGAGGATCAGCATGGCACGGGGCCATCCCAGTGGCTCGTCCCGAAATCGCCGCCCCTGGCTAGTTCCTGTCCCAAACTGTCATTCTGACAATTCTTGGGAGTCGGTTTGCAAACAAACCTCGCATTCTCTTACAGATAAGGAGGCTTGCAGTAAAGAGGCCTGCGGGAAATG
>CAVOBC010000391.1:0-4248 GCA_963693635.1 Gammaproteobacteria bacterium
CTTGTTCGAGGGCAAACTGCAGAGCAGTTGTTGCGTTGTCGATCAAATCGCTGTGAGACACCGCGCCGTGATAGGACGTGATGCCCGACGACATCGTGATGCGAATGTCGTTCTCTTCGTTCACCTGAATCTGGCTGATCAGTTGGCTGATGCGGTTGAAGACGTTGACGGCATCCTGTTCGCCAGCACTGCTCAGGATGATGCCGAATTGATAGGTGTCAAGGCGACCCAGCACGTCAACTTCGCGTAGCGCTGCAGTGACAATGCGGCAGAACAACTTCAAGACTTCGTTGCCGTACGCCAGGCCCAGACTTTCAACAACCGACGAATGCTGATCTACTTCGAGCACGCCGAGGGTGAAGTGATAGGTGCTGCGGACGGACATTGCGCGATGCTGGATCAGCATCTCAGCGAAGTCGCGTTCGTTATGTGCGCCGGTTACTTCCTCGATCGTGGTTGATTCCGAGACCTGCAGCCTGATCTGATCGATCTCGTCCCGAAGATCAGTCGCTTCTCGAGCTGCATCCTCAAGCCCGTCATCGAAACGGGCCCACTCGGCCTCAAGGATGTAATTGGGGCCCACCATCGTCAGCGCGAGGACGATACCGAGCAACAGCCATGCGGGAAAACCGATCACGTATACGGCGATCAGCGCCAGCGCAAAGAGAGCTATCAGAATCCCGCCCAATATCATATTAACCTTGATATTGTTCACCGTTCGGCTGCTATTCCTTTGCAATACCCGTCGATCATAAAGGATGGTCCTGACCACGGCAAAGTGACGACTAACCACTCATCCGTTTCGGGGCGTCGATTCTTCTTACACTGGAATTTTTTTAACTCCAGCGAAGATCGAGAGATGCGTCTTAACCCGTGCAACGGATCGCGGACCGAACCGCGATTGCCGCTGAGGCCCTCGGATTTCGGGTCGGTCGACCAGCGTTATGACAGACCAGCGATCCGCCTGCAGAGACATGCATCGAGCACCGATCACGAAAGCGGGCTCGCGGGCGATAACTAACCCTGTGCGACAAGGCTCACGCGTGTGAGCCACTATACGTGTGTGTCGTCATTGCAGCGTGCGACATCGCACGACGCTATAAGCCACCAGAAGCAAGCGCCTCAAACGCGGCAGCCTGCCCCAGGTCGGCAGTCGGCTAACGCAATGTCCGTTGGAGGCGACGCGGAATCGCTGCGCGCCGGGAGCGGTAGTAGGCCAACACTCACAGCGTGTACGCCTGTTTTGGTGTGTGTCGTTATTCCGGGGTGCGACATCACCCATCGTGCGTAAGCCGGTTTTGTGTGGGGTTAATCCGGCATGCCGCTACACGGACGAGACGAGGATGCCGCACCCAGCCTCTCCAAAACGGCTCGAGCGCAGGATCCGCAACGACCAAAACGAAGAGAACCCCCAACCGTTGCGGGCTGGAGGTTCGTTCAATCACGCTTCCGCAATTTTAGCGGTTCGGGCCGCGATCCATCGGATAGGGCTGCCAACGCTCAAGATCGACGCGCGGCAACACCGTTGGGTTGACCGAACTCATCGGCCACTTACCCGACAACGCAAGCGCTACCTCGCGGCCGACGCGGCGGCGTGTCTCCGGACGCATCCGACTGGTCGCCGACGCAGCGTGGGGCGTGAGCATCACGTTGTCCATCTTCATCAACGGGTTGTTCGGATCCGGTGGCTCCTGCTCAAGAACATCAAGTCCGGCAGCAGCGATTTCGCCACTCTCAAGGGCCGCGATCAGCGCTTTCTCATCGATGGTTCCGCCGCGGCCGCAGTTGATGACCACACACGAGTTCTTCATCGTCTTAAACTGTTCAGTAGACAACATCCGCCGGGAACTATCGTTCAATCCCGGATGAATCGACAGGTAGTCGGACCGCTCAAGCAGTTCCTGCAGTGGCACCGGCTCCACCCCTTCCCCGGTCATTTTCAACTCGGAGACAAACGGGTCGTACGCAATGATGTTGAAACCAAAGGCTTTGGCACGCCGCGCAACAGCGCGAGCAACATTGCCGAACGAGATGAGGCCAAGCGTCTGGCCCCAGAGACGAGGAATGTCATCAAACACCGGCCGCCCACGGTACCAATTGTTGTCGCTGACGATCTTGTCCATCATCTTGACGCGTCGCGCGCTCGCCAGAAGTAACATCATCGTGTGATCAGCTACTTCTTCGATGAAAACATCAGGCACGTTGGTCACGACAATGCCCGCTTCGGTGGCCGCGTCCACGTCCACCATGTCAACGCCAACACTGCCGACCCCGATCACCACACACTTGTCCAGACCGTTGATGATCTGGCGGTCCATATTGATCCCCCAGGACGTAATCAATGCGTCCGCATCACGCGCGCCCTCAAGGAACGACGCCGGGGATGAACCATCAACCTCGATAATCTCGGCAACGGGATCCAGCGCTTCCAGCTCGAGATCGTAGCGCTCCTGGACCGACTGAGTTTGCGCCTGGCGAGGCAGTTGAACTGCAACTTTTTTCTTTTCGGCCATGACTTGCTCGACTCTCATGAAAATGCGAGCCCGCATTATAGTCACATCGGCGGATGCTCCGGCAAACTACCCCGTAACCTGCTAGTCTCGCCGGATGCAGCAGTGGACCATTGGCAATACGACCATCACGCGAGTCGAAGAACTACTGGGGCCCCTTTTCGACCCCACGACGTTCTTTCCCGACTTCGATCCCGCGTTCATCGACAAGCACCGCAAATGGATGCTTCCGGGCCACTTTAATGTGTCGGCCAACAGAATCATCTCCAGTATGCATTCCTGGCTCGTGCGCACACCCCATCACACCGTGCTGATCGACTCATGCATCGGCAACGGCAAGGACCGCATGCCGTTTCGGGACTGGCATGAGATGGACGGGCCATGGATGCACCGCCTCACCGACACCGGCGTGCGACCGGAAGACATCGACTTCGTGATGTGCACCCATCTGCACGTCGATCACGTCGGCTGGAACACCCGACTGGAGAACGGTCAATGGGTGCCCACGTTCCCCAATGCAAAGTACATTTTCTCGCAGCAGGAATTCGATTTCTGGCACGCAGAACGCGACCGGAACGAGGGCGAGGCTTTCGCACGGGTCAACAACAAAACGTTTGACGACAGCGTTCTGCCGGTCATGCATCTCGCTCACTTGATCGAGGGCAGCGAAGCGATCATCCCCGACCTGCTGCAGGTCGAGCCCGCACCCGGCCACACGCCCGGCAGCATTACGGTCTCACTGACCGACAAAGGGCAAGAAGCGCTATTCACTGGCGACATACTGCATCACCCGCTGCAGGTCTATGAGCCCCATTGGAACAGTGCCTATTGCGAACTCCCAGAGCAGGCTCGTGCCACACGACTGTCCGTGCTCGAACATTGTGCCAACCGCGGCTCATTAATGATGCCGGCCCACTTTGGGCCGTCGTTCGCGGGCGAAGTGCGCAACGACGGTGATGGCTTCGAATTCGTGTTCACGTAAAACCGATGCGCCAGCGCCGGGATCTGTCGACACGCTGCGAACTTTTGCGTCTATGGGTCACCGCGATGGATCAGGACGGTCGATGGACCCAATCAGGATCGATCGCCGCAAAGAATAGATCAAGAATGCGAAAGGTGAGTCCCCAGACCAGTTGGCCGCCGACAGAGTAGCCTGCCCAGGTATCGCTATAGCGCGGGAAGGCCTCCCGGGTCAGGCTCGCCCCGGTGAACATGTCGTCAACGGAGCCCCAAAGCACGTCGGCGACCTCGTAGTTCAGCGCATAGGCCGGTTCTTCTTCGAGAACAAAAAGATAGGGCGAAACCACCATGTCCCGGCCGCTCCGAGGATTCGCTCGAACCTGATCCATCGGTCCGAGACAGCGGGCGCAAGCCGACAGATCGACACCGATCTCCTCTCGCGTTTCGCGTTCCGCCGTCGCCTGTAACGAGGCGTCAATCGTCTCGACATGCCCCCCAGGAAACGCCATGTGTCCCGACCACGGATCACCGTCTCGCTTGGCCCGCAGGATGAACAGCGACTCAAGCGAACCCGGCCGAAGCACCATCGCCACCGCCGCCTGGCGGGTGTCTGGCGTGATGTCGTACGTGATGGGCGCTCGATCCGCGAATGCCTGCTTGATCCCGGATAGTTTTAGGGGAGTCGTCAACCCGGCCTTGGAAAGAGTCTTCAACTTGGCTCCCTGGAAAGAGTCTTCAACTTGGCTTTGTAAAGAGTCTTCAACTTGGCTTTGTAAAG
>CAVOBC010000392.1:0-4221 GCA_963693635.1 Gammaproteobacteria bacterium
AGGCATGCCGCGTGCGACCATTTTGTCGGGGTGGTGTTGATTCATCAATCGGCGATAGGTTTTCTTTATGTCTCCGTCGCTGGCGGTCGAGTCGACGCCAAGCACCTGGTACGCGGAATCGAGGGACTGTGTTTCCCGGCCTGCGACATTAGCGCCACTGGAAATAAAGTCGATCAAACGCTGTACGTCTCCGGGGTCGAAGCCAAGTGCCTGGGCAACCTGTGTCAATACGGTGTTTTCCGCTGGATCGATGCGCCCGTCGGCCAGTGCGGCCTGTACCTGAATTTCAAGAAACATTCGCAGCAAGGTGGTGCGTCGTTGACACTCGCGGCGGAATTGATCGAGGACCGCCTCTAATGGGAAGTCGCCGCTTTTCCCTCGGTTAAAGAGTTCGATGGCGGTTTGTCGTTGGCGCGCATCCAGTCGCATGTCGTCCATAAGCCGTTCGGCAACACGGACTTCTGCTGCCGAGACATGGCCATCGGCCTTGGCCAAGTAACCCATGACCGAGAACGTAGCGGTGAAGAAAGCCGCTTGGGTGACTTCACGGCCATTTCCCAGAAAGGGGCCATCGCCAGTGCGTTGCCGCCCCGCATCGAATTGGCGTCCCACCACACTGCCGAGTAGCAAGCCCAGCGGCCCGCCAAGCATGAATCCAAGCGTACTCCCGATCAGTGTGCCCCACCATGCCATTGGCGCTTACTCCAAGTGTGTTGTGAATCGTGTGCCTAGATTGTAACGGCGCGCAATGTTTGCGCCTCGTTGGTTATCAGGGCCCGTTAGATCAGGTTCCGTAACATTAACTCGGGTGGGTGAGGGTTGAGATAGATTTGGCGGGTGATGTACGGGTCAGGATGGCGGCGAAAGTGATGTCGCAGTAATGTCATTGGTACCACCAACGGGACACGTCCAAGGCGGTAATGATCGATGACTTCACCCAGTTCCTGGCGATCGGACCGGTCAAGCGCACGTTTCAGGTAGCCTTGCAGATGCTGGAGCACGTTAGCATGACTGCGCCGAGTCGCTTTTCGTTTGAGTGCCTGCATCAGGCGCTGGATGTAGTCGTCAGCCATTTTGTAAATATCGTGCTTGCCAGTGTCAGCGACTAGGCGACCGAGCGCACGGTACGGGACGACACCGTGCGACAACACCAGCAACTTGTGACAGCTATGAAAATCGATCAGGCGCGCCGGTGTGATGCCCTGGTCTTGAAGTTTCTGCCAGCGATAAAAACAGAAGACACGTTCGATAAAGTTGTCGCGCAACACAGGGTCATTTAGGCGACCCTCTTCTTCAACGGGCAGCAATGGCTGGGCTGCTGTAAATGCAGCAGCATACTGACCTACGCCCTCACGTGAGGGCGCGCCGTCGTCCTCGGGGAAAAGCCGCACACGCTCAAGGCCGCAACTAGGCGATTTGCTCTTAAAGATATAGCCACTGATCGCATCCATCTGAACGGCCATTTTGGTGCCGTATCGGCGAAGATCGTCGGTAACATCAAGGTCTGGGTGACGACTACCGACAACGCGAATGTTGTTTACTGTACCTTTCAATTGGATGGGTGGTCGAGGGATGCCAAGCCCAATCGCAACTTCTGGGCATACGGACACGAGGTCGAAGTACTGACTCAGTGTGCCGGTGATCCAGCGATCATGTTTATGGCTAGCGTCGAAACGCACCGACTCTCCCAACAAACAGGCGCTGGTTCCTAACGCGGGTTTATTGCGCGAAGACATTGATATGGGCCATGGCCACTCGGGTGAGCGTCAGCGCAGCGTCACCAGTTCTTCCCCCGCAGTTGGGTGAATTGCGACGGTGTTATCGAAGTCGGCTTTGGTGGCGCCCATTTTCACGGCGACGGCAAAGCCCTGGATAATTTCATCTGCACCGTGGCCGACGACGTGACAGCCAATGATCTTCTCATCCGCTCCGGTTGTCACCAGTTTGACGATGGTTGGTGGTTTTCGCGATGTCATCGCATGGTACATGTCGGTGAACCGGTTCTGATAAATCTTGATATTGTGTTCACCAAAGGTGCTGATTGCTTCGTGCTCTGTTAGGCCCACGGTACCAATGGGCGGGTGAGAGAAGATCACACTGGGAATATTGTCGTACGCCAGATGTGCATCGGGTTGGTTGTCAAACAGACGATCGGCCAATCGTCGGCCGGCGGCGATGGCAACTGGGGTCAGGGCCTGGCGACCGGTGACGTCGCCTACGGCATACACCTTCTCGGTGGTTGTGTTCTGAAAAGGGTCGGTCCGAATAAAGCCGTGTTCATCTGCCGTGATGCCCGCTTCGGCGAGGCCTAAACCCGTGACGTTCGATTCGCGCCCGATGGCCCAGATAAGACAATCGATGGAGTCCAGTGATTCGCCTGTGCACTCAATACGCAGTCGGGCATCATCGCCACATATGATCTGGTCGATCTTGGTTTGGGGCAGTATGCGGATGCCGCTGGTGTGCATTTCACTCATCACCACCTCACGCAGGGTGTGATCAAAGGCACGCAGTACAGTGTCCTTGCGCAGGATCAGCGTGACTTCGCTGCCGAGTGCGTTCATTACGCCAGCAAATTCAGTAGCGATGTAGCCAGCGCCCACGATCACAACCCGCGCGGGCTGTGTATCAAGGGCGAAGAAGCCGTCGCTGCTGATGCCAAGTTCGGCCCCCGGAAGGGCCGGGATGGTCGGTATGCCGCCGGTGGCTATCAGAACGTGCTTGGCGTGAATTTTGCGATCTTCAACACGGATGTCATGTGGCCCTTCAAAGCGAGCCCAACCGGTAATGGTCTCGACGCCTGCCTGGTCAAGATTGCGCTGGTAGATGTCGTTCAGTCGTAAAATGTAGGCATCGCGGGCACTTTTTAGCGACGGCCAGTCGAAACGGCTTTGATCGATGGAGAAGCCATAGCCGGGGACGTCGTCCAGCATCTCGGCGATGCGTGATGCGTTCCACATGATTTTTTTTGGCACACAACCGACGTTGACACAGGTGCCACCCAAGCGTCCTCCCTCGATCAGGGCGGTGCGGGCACCGTACTGGGCGGCACGGCGAGCTGCGGCGATCCCGCCGCTGCCACCACCGATAACTAGAAAATCGACGTCTTCTTTCATAGGATGGTCTGAGTGCCCGAGTGTCTTACCGAGGCGTCTGCGGAGTGCGAACGGCTACATGGTAGATTAAACGAAATCAGTGCGCGGCGTGTAAATCGCGCCCCTACCACAGCACATCAAGTATTAGAACCCGACCGATGAAGCAAGTTAACCCGCTGCTGGATCTTTCTGGCCTGCCACGTTTCGAGGAGATCGAGGCGCATCATGTTGAGCCGGCACTCGACGAGGTGCTGGCCACGAACCGCGAGCAGATCAGCGCACTCGAATCCCATGCGGGTAGTGCGGACTGGACTAGTTTTGCCAGGCCGCTAGAGGATCTTGATGAACGATTGCAACGGGTGTGGTCGCCGGTGTCGCATCTGAACGCTGTGGTCGATTCGGATGCGTTACGTCGGGCCTACGAGGCCTGTCTAGCCAAAGTCAGCGTCTATGAGACCGAGATGGGTCAGAACCAGGCTTTGTTTAAGGGCTTTCAGCGTTTGCATGAGACAGGTGAGGGTGTCGGGACGGCGCGGCGGCGTGTCATCTCCAATGCGCTGCGTGATTTTCGTCTCTCTGGGGTGGCGCTGGACGAATCGAGTCGAGCAACATTTGCTGCACTGGCCGAAGAACTCGCACTGCTCGAGAATCGCTTTGAGCAAAATGTGCTCGATGCCACCGATGGTTGGCATTTGGACGTTGTCGATGAGTCGGGTCTCGCTGGAGTACCGACATCAGTGCGCGAGATGGCGGCGGTAACGGCACAAGAAGCAGGTCAGCGTGGTTGGCGCTTTACGCTCAAGGCGCCGTCCTATGTGCCTTTCATGAAGTTCGCCAAGAATCGGTCACTCAGAGAGCGGATGTATCACGCGTACGTTACGCGTGCCAGCGAGATGGGGCCGGGTGAGGGGCGGTGGGACAACAGTGAAGTGATGGCAAACATCCTAACGTTGCGCCAGCAGATGGCATCGTTGCTGGGTTATGACAACTTTGCTGAGTATGCGATGGAAACGCGGATGGCAACCTCTGTTGCAGAGGTTGACCAGTTTCTGTCTGACCTCGTCCGGCGTGCGCGTAGTCACGCTGAGGACGAACTCGAAGCATTGGTCGTTTTCGCCCAAGAGGC
>CAVOBC010000393.1:0-4201 GCA_963693635.1 Gammaproteobacteria bacterium
CCGTTGAGCGGGTTGAGATCATTCGAGACCTGCGCCTTGGCGTATTCGATGTGCTGGTCGGCATCAATCTGCTGCGTGAGGGACTGGACATGCCGGAAGTGTCGCTTGTCGCGATTCTGGACGCTGATAAGGAGGGTTTTCTGCGCTCGGATCGCTCGCTCATCCAGACGATTGGACGGGCCGCCCGTCATCTTCATGGCAAGGCCATCCTCTATGCGGACAGAGTCACGGATTCGATGAAGCGCGCGATCGGTGAGACGGACCGGCGGCGCGAGCGGCAGGTGGAGCACAACCGCATCAACAACATCACACCGAAGGGCATTGTCCGTGAGGTCACCGACATTCTCGAAGGTGCTCGCGGTGCGCCGGCGCGCGCCAAGCGCGGTCACGGCAAGAGCAGTTCCGGCGGCCAGTCGGCACGGCGCACCAACGTACTGAATCAGGACGATCTTGAGAAAGAGATCCTCGATCTGGAAAAACGCATGTTTGAGTTTGCGAAGAACCTCGCCTTTGAAGATGCGGCGGCGCTTCGTGATCAGATTGAAGAGTTGCGGGGTCAGTTCGTCAACAGTTGATCGGCATCCGGCCTGGCATCGCGCGTCTGGCAAACTGTCGTCGAAGCGCGAAGATCGGGAATAGCCTGCGCGTCTCTTCACGGCGCTAGTCGCCGGGCGAGGTCTTCCAAAATCGGACCGATCCTGCTAAATTTCGCGCCGCTTGGGATAGTCCGGATGGTTGGTTCCTGGTACGAACATCACGGGTGTTTCTGGCACATTTGCTTAGCGATTGATTAACGACTGTTGGCTGATTGACGCGGTCGTTGCTGGGGGAAGTCGCGCAAGTGAGCAGAATGCGTCCCAGGCAAATTTTAGGAGCGTAGCTCAGCTGGTTAGAGCATCGTCATGACATGGCGAGGGTCCTCGGTTCGAACCCGAGCGTTCCTACCACTTCCCCTCACGTCCCGGCCTCCCGGCAGCGACTTACCGGCAAAGGCGATGTGAGACGCGTGAAGTACCTGTGAAACGAGCGTGAAAACAAGCGCATAAGCATGTGGCCCGGTGTATGGGTCACCACTGAAGCGAGGAAGATGAAATGCCAGTGATTACACTGCCTGACGGTAGTCAGCGCGCCTTTGATGCCCCGGTATCCATCCTTGATGTCGCCCAGGACATCGGCCCCGGGCTCGCGAAAGCGGCCATCGCCGGTGTCGTCGACGGTGAAACCCGCGACTGCTCCCACACCCTCTCAACAGATGCCCAACTTGCCATTCTTACGTCGCGCGATGACGGTGGACTGGAGGTGCTGCGGCACTCCTGTGCGCACCTCATGGCGATGGCTGTGCAGGAGTTGTTCCCGGCAGCGCAGGTCACTATCGGGCCGGTTATAGAGGATGGCTTCTTTTACGACTTTGCCTACGAGCGGACCTTCACGCCGGAAGATCTGACGAAGATCGAAAAGCGCATGAAGGACATCGCGAAATCGAACCTGCCCGTAACGCGTTCGCTCATGTCACGCGACGAAGCCGTGGCGCTCTTCCGGGACAAGGGCGAGGACTACAAGGTGCAGATTCTGGAGAGCATTCCGAGCGATGAGGATCTGTCCTTCTACCAACAGGGCGACTTCATCGATCTCTGCCGGGGGCCGCACGTGCCGTCGACCGGCAAGTTGCAGGCATTCAAGCTGACCAAGGTGGCCGGTGCATATTGGCGGGGCGACTCGAACAACGAGATGCTGCAACGTATCTATGGCACCTGCTGGGCTGACAAAAAAGCGCTGAAAGACTATCTGTTCCGGCTTGAAGAGGCAGAGAAGCGTGACCATCGCAAGCTCGGCAAACGACTCGATCTCTTTCATACCCAGGAAGAGGCGCCCGGTATGGTGTTCTGGCATCCACGCGGCTGGCAGATCTGGCAGATTATCGAGCAATATGTGCGCGAGGTGCAGAACGCGAACGGCTATCAGGAGATCAGGACGCCGCAGTTGGTCGACATGTCGCTGTGGGAGAAATCCGGTCATGCCGACAAATTTGGCGACGATATGTTCTCGGTGAATTCAGACAACCGTTTGTATGCGGTCAAACCGATGAACTGCCCCTGCCATGTCCAGGTGTACAACCAGGGTTTGCACAGCTACCGAGATTTGCCATTGCGCCTTGCCGAGTTTGGCTCCTGCCACCGGGATGAGCCGTCAGGCACGCTGCAGGGGATCATGCGGGTGCGGGCGTTCGTGCAGGACGACGCGCACATCTTTTGCACGGAGGCGCAGATTCAGTCCGAGGTGCTCGATTTCATCAGCATCCTGTTTGGTGTGTACGAAGACTTTGGCTTCAATGACATCATCATCAAGCTGTCGACCCGCCCCGAAAACCGGGTCGGCACCGACGCCGACTGGGACCGGGCCGAGAAGGCGCTCGCAGACGCACTCAACACCCGTGGACTAGACTGGGCGCATCTTCCCGGCGAGGGCGCGTTCTACGGGCCAAAAATCGAATTCTCGCTTAAAGACTGCCTGGGCCGGGTCTGGCAGTGCGGCACGATGCAGGTGGATTTTTCGATGCCCGGACGCCTGGACGCGCAGTACGTGGCCGAAGACGGTGCGCGCACAACGCCGGTCATGCTACACCGGGCGATGCTCGGGTCGTTCGAGCGGTTCATTGGCATCCTTATCGAGCACTTTGCCGGCGAGTTGCCACCCTGGCTAGCGCCAGTGCAAGCAGTATTACTCAACATCACGGATGCCCAGGCCGACTACTGCGCAGAGATACGCAAGCGACTGATGGCGCACGGGTTTCGGGTTGAAGCAGACCTGCGCAACGAGAAGGTTGGATTCAAAATCCGGGAACACACATTGCAGAAGGTGCCCTACATGCTCGTCGCCGGTGATCGTGAGTTGGCTGATGGCACGTTGTCGGTTCGTGCACGCAACGGCGAGGATCTGGGAACCCTGACGGTTGACGAATTTGTTGCGCATTTGACCGGCGCTATCGCACGGCGGGGCAGGGCAGCCTGACCTGCTGGTTTTAACCGAAGTTTTGGTATACTCCACCCCCTTTACCTCCACAGGAGCAGTTTAGAATCAAGAAAGAGAAGAGCAAGCGGGCGCGAACAAACGACGAGATTGAAGCCACTCAGGTTCGCCTGATTGGCCCGGACGGTGAGCAGGTCGGCATAGTTTCCTTCAGCGACGCGCTGCAGGCGGCCCAGAATGCCAGGATGGATCTGGTCGAAATTGCGCCGGATGCGACCCCGATCGTGTGCAAGGTCATGGACTACGGCAAGCACATTTTCGAGGCGAAGAAAGACAAGGCCGCGGCGAAGAAGAAGCAGCGCCGCATGCACGTCAAGGAGATGAAGTTTCGCCCAGGGACGGAAGAAGGAGATTATCAGGTCAAACTACGCAACCTGACACGTTTCCTGGCTGACGGGGATAAAGCCAAAGTAACCCTGCGATTTCGCGGGCGGGAAATGGCACACCAGGAACTCGGCATGGAACTCCTCAAGCGAATTGAGGAAGACCTGGCCGAGATGGGCGCGGTTGAACTCCATCCAAAGATGGAAGGACGCCAGCTAACCATGGTGCTTGCCCCCCTCGGCAAGAAAAAAGGACAGGGGATCGCCTGATCCATCGGCGGGACGCGGCCGCGTTGAGCGGTGCCTGAGTCCCGGAAATGACATTATGTCAATGGCCGACCGACACCTATGAGATGTCGGTCCAATGCGGAGTATTCACATGCCGAAGATCAAGACGAGCAGCGGTGCTGCAAAGCGTTTTAAACGCACCGCGAAAGGATTCAAACACAAGCAATCCTTTAAGAGTCACATCCTCACGAAGAAGAGCACAAAGCGTAAGCGTCAGCTGCGCGGATTGAAGGACGTCGCCGCGGCTGACGTGCCTCTCGTTCGCCGAATGATGCCAGAGAGCTAACCAGCCGCGACTTCGCATCTTTATTCGCATCGATGCATAAAGATGCGTGTTGTGCTCCACAAATTGAACGGCGCTGTCTGACAGAGATCATTCGCAAGAAACAGTTGCAAGGAACCGGCTAGTAAGCAAGTCGAGTACCAAGCCGCTGTCCCCCATAAGCTGTAACAAACATGAACTGTGCAGTTCAGATGCCGCGAATGGTTAGACGCCCTGCTCCTTACCTGCTACCTACCTACAGCTACTCTAGTTAAGAAGGAAGGGTGCGCAGAACGGTCAG
>CAVOBC010000394.1:0-4194 GCA_963693635.1 Gammaproteobacteria bacterium
GAGTAGTGGCCGGGTACATTCTTGAAGCGGATGCTGAGTCGATTCCCACAGGCCGCAGGGTCGCCGTCCGGGGAACGCCTTTCGACCTGTCGGTGCCGCGCCGCATTGGTGACGTTCTGGCGGATGATCATGACCAGTTGCGGATGGCCGGTGGATTGGATCACAACTACATACTGTCGGACCGGGCGGACATGGACTGGCGGGGCACGCCGCCGAATGTCACCCTGGCAACAGACGATCTGACGCTCGACGTGTGGACTGATCAGCCAGGTGTGCAGATCTATTCAGACAATCATCTCGGGTGCCGCGCCGTGTGCCTCGAAACCCAACATTTTCCAGACAGCCCGAACCAGGCCGCATTTCCGTCCACGCGACTAGACCCGCAGGAGCCGTTTATGTCGACAACGCGGTTCAGTTTTGTCGGGACAGACGCCAGTTCGTGATGGGCTGGATGAGTTCGAGGTGGATGGGTTCGAGTTGGGGTCGAGTTGGTTTGAGGTCAAGTTGGATGGGACAAGATGGATGAGTAGGGCAGCGCGGTTGATGTCTCGCAGGCATCGCACGGGGGAGGTGCGTTGATCAAGCTGCTAACAGGATTTGTTGTCGGCGGGGTGCTCGGGGCCGGTTTGGTTCTTGGCGGCTTCATAGGCTTCGGCTTTGTCGGCGGCCGTGACATTCAATCGGGATTGCGGGCTTTCTACACGCGCCCCGCAGGCGTAACCGTAGACCCCGATAGCGTCTCGAGTAGAAACGTTGGTCGTGTAGAGTGGCTTGGGAATCTCGAGAATTATCGTCTGAACGAGGCGAGCGGGCTGGCCCGGTCCACGCTCGAGAGGGGTGTGTTCTTCGCGCTCAATGACAGCGGAAACCCGCCCGAGATTTTTGCGCACAATGAGGCGGGGGACGACCTTGGGGTTTGGGCGGTCGAGGGTGCCGACAACGACGACTGGGAAGCCCTTGCGTCGTATCGCCAGGACGGGGCCAGCTATCTCGTTATCGGCGACACGGGCGACAACTTCCGCTGGCGCCAGCAACTGTATCTGCACATCATCGCTGAACCAGATGTCCAGGCGTCAGCGCTCGACGTCAGGTTGCCGGTATTGCGAACGATCAGGTTCACCTACCCTGGGGGTGAGAAGCGAGACTGTGAAGCCATTGCTGTCGATGGCGGCTTTGTTTACCTGGTTAGTAAGCGGGTGGTTCCGGCAGAGGTATTCCGGGTGCCCCTCGATGCGACCGAACCGGTGGTTGCAGAACACGTCGCGGACCTCGCAACGTTGCCTCAACCGGAGGACATTGATTTGCTGGAGGACCCTGAATTCGGCGACTTCCGGTCGACGCCAACCGGTCTCACCTTCGCTGGTCGCCGGGCGGTGGTCGTGACATACAAGCACGCGTACCTTTACGAGCGCCGGGTTGGGGGTAACTGGGCGGCCGCCTTTACTCGCATGCCCGAGAGAATCGTCCTGCCACCCGGGCGGCAGCGGGAATCGGTGGAACTATCGGCTGACGGCAAACGTCTTTTTGTCAGCGAGGAACGATATCGTGGCCGCGGCGCAGCACCGATCTTTCGCGTCCGTCTCTAGCAAATCTCTCTGTATTCACGGCTCGCGAAGCGAACGTGAACTCGTGAACGCCTATTCACGGCTCGCGAAGCGAACGTGAACTCGTGAACGCCTATTCACGGCTCGCGAAGCGAACGTGAACTCGTGAACGCCTATTCACGGCTCGCGAAGCGAACGGATCGGTCGAGTGGCTGCTTTTCGCCCGCCTTCTGGTCCGACCGGGTCGCTCACTTGTAGCCCTGGGGATTGTGTTGCTGCCATCGAAACGCGTCCTGGCAGATATCAAACACGGACTTTCGCGCGCGCCAGCCAAGTTCCTGTTCCGCCTTCGTCGGGTCCGTGAAGGTACGCGGAACGTCGCCCGCCCGTCTTTCACCCATCTGGTAGTCCAGCTGAAGATTGTTCGCTGCTTCGAAGGTCTGAATCATTTCAAGCACTGACGTACCCGTACCGGAGCCCAGGTTATAGGTGACAAGGCCGGGGTTGGTCATCAGCTTGTTGAGGGCCACGACATGGCCGTCTGCCAGGTCGCTGACATGGATGTAGTCGCGAATGCAGGTGCCATCAGCGGTCGAATAGTCGTCGCCGAAGACGACGAGCTTGTTCTGGCGGCCCACTGCGAACTGGCAAAGATAGGGGACGAGATTCGCGGGAATGCCGGTTGGGTCCTCGCCGATTGATCCGCTTTCGTGGGCGCCTGCCGGATTGAAGTACCTAAGACGCGCGATGTTGAGGTGGGGATTGGCAATGCCCACATCTTCGAGGATGCGTTCGATGAAGAGCTTGCTGCGCCCGTAAGGGTTGGTGGCGTCCGCGACCGCGAATGACTCGTCGATCGGAACTTGCTGGACGTCGCCGTAAACGGTGGCAGACGACGAGAAAACCAGATTGTGAACGCTGTACCTGAGCATCGCGCGGCACAGGTTGATCGTCGCGGTAATATTGATGTGGTAGTAGTCGAGTGGATGCTCGACTGATTCCGCGACCGCTTTCAAACCAGCGAAGTGAATGACTGCGTCGAAGCCGCGTGCCATGACTACATTGACGGCGTCGGCGTCGAGCAGGTCGACCTGGTGCGTCGTGATGTTCGTGCCGCAGAGAGCGCTTGCCCGTTCAACCGCGATAGGTGACGAATTGGCAAAGTTGTCGAGGATCTCAACCTCGTGACCGGCGGCCACGGTGCTGATGGCCGTATGGCTGCCAATGTAGCCGGCTCCGCCCGTGAGTAGTATTTTCATCGCAGTGACATCTCAAGGATGGCTTCGAGGTCGGCTAGTGCCTGGGTCTCGCTGGTGACCTTGATGGTAGAAATGCCGAGTTGGCGGGCGGGCTTCAGATTAACCCCCAGGTCATCCAGAAACACTGCCTCATCTGGCTCGACGGCGAGTGCGCGGCAGGCGGTCAGGTAGAACTCGGGGTCGGGCTTCCTGATGCCGGCCTTGCTTGACTCGATGACGTAGTCGAATCGGGCCATCACGTCCGCGATCGCCCCGGACCGTTCGTCCCGGGTCTTTGTCGGGGAGGGCTGGCTGTCATCACGCTTGATGTTATTGGTCAGACACGCGGTTTTATATTGCACGCGAATTTTGTCGAAAGCTCTGACCATGCCGGGCCGGAGGTCGCCGGCGAGTAACGACAGCACGAGGGCGCCGCGCACCTCGTGGCCGGCGGTGCCTGATTCGTCGGCGAACGCCTGGTCAAACTCATCAACGCTGATGTCGTTGCGCTCGAGGCGGGCCCAGGCATTGGTATCAGGATTGGTGGCATTGATGCCGCGGATGAAGTCCGTCGGCAATCCCCGTTCCGCCTCGTACCGGGCGAAGGCATCGAAGGGGCTGGTTGTCAGTACCCCGCCAAAGTCCCACATCACAGCCTTGATCACATTGCCCCTCCCAGCATCTGCGAAAGCCAGCACTTATACCATCAAGGCAGCGACGCATGTACTGCGGGGAGAAACAAAACGCGCAAGACATCAGGGAACCCGACACGCGAGCGGCCTGTCATTCGATTTTTGCGTTCGCAGTGGGGCGACGGCGGAATGCTATAATCGACGACTTTTTGCAGACACATTTATGAGCAAGCCTCCTGCACCGGACCGCTCCCTGATCGACACGCATGCGTTCTCGCGTGAGCAACTGCTCGAATGCGGTTTCGGCAATCTGTTTGGACCTGGACGTGCACACTTGCCGGTCGACGAGATGCTCATGTTCGACCGCATCACACACATCGACGACGACGGCGGAAAAAACGGCCGCGGACGCATCGAAGCCGAACTGGATATCAATCCGGACCTCTGGTTCTTCAAGTGCCATTTCATCGGTGACCCGGTCATGCCAGGATGTCTGGGGTTGGACGCACTCTGGCAATTGGTCGGCTTCTTTCTGGCATGGAAGGGCAACTGGGGCGTTGGTCGTGCGCTGGGCTGCGGCAAGGTGAATTTCCGTGGCCAGGTGTTGCCGACATCGTCGCGGGTGTCCTACCGGATTGATATGGCCAGGGTCCGTGAAGGCAAGACGGTCCTTGGTATCGGCGACGCCGAGGTGTTCAACGACGGGGAGCGCATCTACATAGCGCAAGATGTTAAAGTTGGGTTGTTTACATCCCTGGATGACTTCTAGCCGCATTTCAC
>CAVOBC010000395.1:0-4176 GCA_963693635.1 Gammaproteobacteria bacterium
CGCGCCGGCTGCTTTCTGCCGCACGCTAGAACGGAGTTTTGGGACAGAAATTAGCTAATCGTCAGTTTTGGCTCAACTTCAACGCCGCTTCCCGCTTCGGGTCGTAGTCCGGGTCGATGCAGAGAATTTCCAGCACGCCGCCTTCCAGTGATGGTGGGGGTATGGGGTTGTTGGACACACAGACCTGGCCGTCCGTGGTGAACGTCATGTCCCTTGTATAGGTTCCAGTCAACGGTACGGGATAGACCACCCACCGCGTCTCTTTCGGAATGAAGCGATAGATCCGGTCGGTCATGTTCTCGTTCAGCCAGATGTCCTGTGTGTCGGGATGAACGCCCAAAGCATAGGGAGCGGGCCGAAAGCCCTCGGCGAACTCAGGCATGTCGTAAACCGTGCTCGCAAAGCCCTTATCAACCTCGATGCGGGCGAGTTGGCCTTCTGAGTAGCCGGTGACCCATAGCAACCCTTCCTTGTCGAACCGCATGCGACGTGGACCGCGGATGGGTGAGTCGTATTCGGTAACCTCGAGGGTGTCTGGGTCGACGCGACCGATGCGGTCACCAAACAAGCGCCCGTACCACATGGCGTCGTCTTTCGGATTGATGTCGATGCCGTAGGGTTGAGTGCCGCCGGCTATGCCGTTCGACACGGCGTGGGGAAGATCCAGGATATCGAGCGTTCCTGTCTTGGGGTCGAGTCGGCCGACGTGCTCGGATCCGGCCAGGGTGAACCAGACGTAACCCTTGGCATCGACGCGGATCGTGTGGGGATACCTTGCCCCTGTCTCGCGCGCGATTCGGTGTGACGCTTCCCATTTGTTGGTTGCGGGATTGAACACGCCAATGCTGTTGCTGCCCGCGTTGGTCACGTAATACTTGCCATCCAGGCCGAGGTCCAGGGAGTGCGGGCCGTGGCGAGAGCCGGGATCGAACTCGCCGACCACGTTGTGCTCTGGCTTTGAGTATGTCATCGCGGCGCCTTTCGATTGCACGATGTATTCGGACGCGCCCGTCGCCGGGTCGGTCACCACCATGTGATCCAGTGCCTGGTCAACGGTGTAGATCAGGCCGTTGGGATGGGCGATCGAGTCGTGCGGAACAAACGCCTTGGTCAGCATGAACTCGTAGATTTTGGCCTTGGCGAGAGACGCGTCCAGCGGAAACTTCGGGCGAGCGCTGACGGGCTTGCCGTTGAACCCTTTAGACAGGATGACCGAGCGGCGGTCCCGCAGTTTGGCATCGAAGTTGCCCACCATTCGGTGCATGCGCTGAATGGTGACTGCCCAGGATTCAGGGGTGCGCGGCACGCGCGTGAACGGATTGCCCATCTGGTGACAGGACAGACAGTCACGCTGAAACTGATAGCGGTTGAAGTGCTTGTCGTCGCCATCTTCAAACGGCAGCGCGCCAAAATGATACGCGGCTGGCAGGCTGTCGGAGATTTCCTGATCCGTGGTCATCGGCTCCATGATCAGGTTCTCGGAGATCGGTTGGCTGCCGCCGAGTTCGACGGTTGTCTTGTAGTCACGGAAGTACGGCAAACGAGCACGCAGTCGCAGCGTGCCGTTCAGGCGGGTCGCAAGTTCGTAGCGACCCTTGTCGTTGGTGAAAACGGACTCAGAGACACCAAGAGCGTCGTCTGTCACCCGTACCAGAACACCTTCCATGGTGTTGCCCTTGGTGTCCTTGATGATGCCGGTGAGAACGCTCGCGCTGACCGGTAGTGCCAGTAACGCTGCCAGTACGCAGCCCGTAATGAACCTTTTCATCTTTGTAGCCCCCGTTTTTGGTGGTCACAGTGTAAGACGGGACGGCAGACGGATATAGGGGCGACGCGGCAAAGATCGCGACGGAACGCTAGTCATCGCTCCAGGTCGGCGGACCGTAGCCCGGGTGGAGCCGGTCCTTGTCGAAGATACCGTCGCCGGCTTGCCGATGGCAGTCCGCACAGGGGCTCAGGAATCCGTCGCTGAACTCGTCAAGCTGGAGCTGCCTGGCCACCAGTTCATGGGCCGTCAGGAATGCTGGCAATTCGGTGATGCGCATTGGCGGGACGTCCGGCAGGTTCCGCAGCAGCTGGCTCATTGGCGAGGGCTGACCGGGACGGAGCGCATGCGTTGCAAGGTACTTTCCCACATGCTCTGTGGTCTCGGCGTCGAGTTCAGCACTCTCGTCGAAGTGATCCTCGAGACCTGCCATGACCTGTTTCCAGCCAGCTGCTGGCAACAGACCCGGCGGATAGGCCAGATGGCAGGCGCCGCACTCCTCGGTGTAAACAGAATCCCGAACGTAACGGATGTCGCCGCTCGACGCGCGCTCGGCGGCCTCGGTGATCACGCCGTAGGCGCCGAATCCCAGAGTCGCCCCCAGCAGCACATATCCGATGATCCAGCGTGTGGTGCTCATACGTGCCTCATTGGTCGCTCAACCAAACCAGAATATCGCCTTTTTCCTGCGCGGTGCACTCGCGCCCGAAGGTCCATTTGCAGTTACGCTTGAACCACTTGCGAACTTTCTTGACGTCCGTCAGGCGCGCCGGATTGACTGACGGTGCCATCGGCTCGATGACCTTGCCCGTCCGCTCGTGCCTGCCGCTGACGAGCACAGAGGCGGAATGACAACTCGTGCAGCTTCGGCCGTTGAGGTCGCGCATCCAGGTATTGCTCCCAGCCTCTGCGGAAAACGGCGTGCGGGCCGACGGCTCAAACTCTGTTAAGAGTGTGGTGGCGGCGGGCGATGCACCCAGTGCGGCGTGCATCTGCAGGCCGATGATCAGAATAGCAGCGCCTGGGCATAGGCTGCTTGCACGGATGTTCACTCGTCATGCGCCGCTGGCTTGCCGCCAGTGAACATCGCCTTGATCAGGTTTTCCCGGTGTCGCCAACTGATCACCAACACGCCCAGCACGTGCAGACCGACCAGTACGACGGTCAGGTCGGCCAGAAAACCGTGGACCTGCTCAAGAAGTGGTCCCGGCCATCTGGATACGGATGTGCCTGCAAGCGGGCCGCTGCCCTCCAACGCATACAGCGACATGCCTGACAGTGTGACGAGCGTCAAACACAGCAGCAGCGCCAGAATCATCACTGCGCCTGCCGGGTCGTGACCCCGGCGGGGCGGCGTTTCACCGCTTGCCAGTTGCTGCAAGTAGCTGATTACTGAGTGAGGCGACGCGACGAAGTCACGAAACTGAGCGTGCTTTGAACCAATAGCGCCCCAGACCAGGCGGAACATGACGAGGAGCGCGACGGTGTAGCCGGCGTGCGTATGCAGGCTCAGCCAGTCGCCCTCGAGGATATATGCGAGGAAGAAGAAGACGACCAGCGACCAGTGGAACAAGCGCACGAGGGGGTCCCAGGTGACGGTAGGGTTGATCACGCGCATAGGACTCTGGTGACCTGGGTGAAAGCGGGTGCCGGCACTGATGCACGGTTGCTCAGTCCCCATATCCACCGCTGGCTGTGCTCGGCAATGTCCCGCCGTCCGCTTTCGTTCGTCATTCCAACCACCCGGTTGGTGTCGAGGGTTTGCACGTTTGGGCTGCCGGACAAAAGAGCACCCGATGGGTGCAAGCCCGCATACCCTCGTCATGCCTCATTGTGCAGATCGGTCATCCGGCCGGCAGCCGAGTGATTGTATCGCAGCAGTCTGTTTGAGCGCGTGCGAATGTGCGAAGGGCGAATGGGCGGGAAATAAGCGACTGCAAAAGGTGTGAGCCAGCCTTTAGCTGGTTCCTGTCCCAAGAATTGTCATCCTGACAATTCTTGGGAGTCGGTTCGCAAGCACACCTCGCATGATCTTGCAGAAAAGAGGCCTGCAGAAAATGATGGTGCATCCCTGCGCGGCTCGCCAGTACGGCCCCAGAATCTGCAGTTAAAGGGTCTGTCTTACACACGCCTATCGTTACAGGCAACTCAACATCATTCGTGTCTGCGGTGACCGTCATACTGGCCGAAGAGCCAACGTTCACTGTAGCGACCAGAAATGCTCCGGCTCCAATGTCATCGACTACTTTTATCGATGACGACGGCTGTCGCGCCGCTTTGTCAGCGGCAACTTGAAACTGACAGCCGAGAAGTCATGGAAAGCGAATCCGCTCTATCGCGTAGCAATTGATAGGTCTGAACTTGTGTCCCGATATGTCGAGGCGGAAGAATCAGCCACAACACCCTCGCTG
>CAVOBC010000396.1:0-4175 GCA_963693635.1 Gammaproteobacteria bacterium
CGCCCCCCGGCTTTTGAGTCAGTTCGATATCACCAGACACATCTGACACATCTGACACATCTGACACATCTGACCGAGGCTACCGCTTCCGCGGTCGATGCGTAAACTAGGCTGGTCCATCAAACCGGTGTCCCTGTGCTCTCAGCCGTAAATGAGGTGAAAGCCTCACTCACTACCGATCCGTTCTCGGTCCTCGGCTATCACCAACGTGAAGGCGAGCCACCGGTCATCCGCGCCCTCGCCTTCGACGCCGACGCCGAGTGGGCGCAGGCAGGAAACGACCGATAGCCACTCGAATCCGTGGGCGACGGCCTGTTTATAGGCGAGGTTCCCCGCGGCCGCCACGCCTATCAACTCGAAGTCCACACCGGCACCCGTGTTGAGTTGCGCCAGGACCCCTATCGATTCGGATCACTGATCAGGACGCCTGGTTCTGGGGTGAAGGCAAGCATCAGCAAGCGTGGACTTTCATAGGTGCGCACCTGCGATCGGTCAATGACGTCACCGGTGCACACTTTGTCGTCTCCGCACCCGGGGCTCGACGGGGTCGCCGTGGTCGGCAACTTCAACCATTGGGACCCGCGCGCCCACCCGCTGCGCCATCACCACGAGACTGGTCTCTGGGACACCTTTGTGCCGGGCCCGGTACACGCTCGGTCAGCCGGAATTCACTGAATCGATCGGTTCCTTCGCCACGATCCTTTTCTATCGCACCCACATGGACATCGATGACAGTCACACCGACAAGCTGCGCGAAACAACGCCGCTCGTCTTTATCAGCAATGCGCTGGCAGCGGTCGACTTTGACATCCAGCAAGCGCCTGGCGCCCTGCTGAATACTCTTCATAAGTAGGCAGGCGTGCCACCCATCGATCCCATCCCTCTTCTGACGCGGCTGCCGCTACTCGCTCCGCCTGCGTTACCGCCGCTGGCGGGGCCCGGTGATACGGCTGAGATCGGCAACGCGGTCGAACAGCATTGAAGTGGTCCGAACCGCCAGCATGGCCTGTCAGATAAGTCCGAGCGCGCGGGACCCGGTAATGATCAACCACCCACCGACGGTGAGTGAGCCGAGGTAGACCAGCCACACCGAAAACGCGCGGACCCACGAAAATCCGTTCAGCGCTTTCATCGCAGTTGTCGTCAGGGCGAGTGCCCACAGCGCTGCTGCGTACCAGGCGGTAACGAGCACATCGATCGGCACCAGACCGACCAGCATGACGCTCGCGAGGCTTGCGATCGAAGACAACAGACCCGGCCAAAAGAGTGCTGCCCCGATCGCGACAATCGAATGCGGCATCGGCCGTCGACCACCGAGAAAACTGGCGGTCACATGCAGGATGCCGCCGATCATCAGGGCAGCAACCGGAATGCCAAGAAGTGCCGCCATCGCAATCGTGACGGACACCAGCGGCAGGTTATCCGAACTGATCGATTCTGCACTGATTCCCTGCAGTCCCTGGGTCAGCGACATAAAGAAGTAGCCGTACACGGGGACGACCATGCGCGATGTGTCCAGATCGCGAAAGAACGCGAGCGGTTGCAGCAACAGGTCTGTGGTGTCCTGCAACACGGATGCGGGCGATTGATGGATCCCCGGGCGTTCGTCTTGCGTCGTCTCGTCTTGAGTCGTCTCGGAAGGAGGCGACTCAGTAGGAGGTGGCTCAGTAGGAGGTAACGGGGGGTCTGGTGTGTTCATCAAAGTTCGGGTCGGTGGCTGGTTGTCATGAAGCAAGCAGGGCCTACCAGGGTGCTGGAAAAGTGCTTTCCTGCACTTTTCCAGAGTCCGGGCCTCCGCCCGCTCGCGACATGTGCGGTCAGGAAAAGGTCGGATCCGGTGACATTAAGGAGCCGCAGTAAAGAGCCACAGTTTACGGCAGGATGATCCTGGGTTCCTGATCATCCTCATCATGCCGGTCCGGGCCGCTCTTTGCCTCGCCACTTCCATTCCCCGACCCGCCCCCAGAGGACGCGCCTTCGGTGGCATCAGGCGCTGAATCGAACAGGCGCACGGGCACCTCGACCAGGGAAGACCTGCCCGTGTCGAGCAGGTGCTTTAATACGTGCTTGTCGGCCACGATCAGCATCGGTTTCCCCAAAATCGGGCATGCCCGCAACGTCCATCAAGAGACACTAGAAAACGGCGAAGAACTCTTCCTCAGCATCGATCTGCCGGCGCATCACATCCATGCGCGTCTGCAACCCTGCCATCATCGCGCGAAAGTCGCCATCTTCCCACAGACTGGATAGCGACGGTTCAACCGTCGGGCGCCAGTGTTGCCGCCAGCCCTCGTCCACGGCACGCTGCAAGTGCACGAGCGCCATTTGCGGCTCGTCCGATATCGCACTCAAGCGCGCTCGCAGGTACCAAACATCCGGCTTCACCCTGACGCCGACCAATTCCCTGGCGAGCGCATCCTCAATCTCTGTCAGCAGCGCCTCGGCGTCATCGTGCCGGCCCAGTTCCTTGTAGGCGTAAGCCGCCGCCAGACGGACCTCAACACTCGCCCAGTTATGATCGAGGCGACCGCGCAACGGGCCCCCCGCATCGCGGAGTCCGCGCGCTTTGTCATAAAAGGTCACCACACCCTCGAGATTGCCGAGATGGTATGCAGCAAGCGCTGCATTCACGTAAGCCGGGCGATTAGCAACGCCGGCATCCAGCATGGGGACGAGCAGCGCCTCTGCGCGCTCCCGCTCACCTCTGGCAACGTAGCCACCGAGTTGCAGCCACTGCACCTTCAGGCGCAGGTGCCGCGGCAGATCATCATTGATGCGGCCGAACCACAAGTCCGCCTTCTCGAAATCGCCCAGGTCAACAAAGAGCGATGCCAGCTTCATTGCAATACCGCTCGCAGCTTCAAGTTCGTACGCATAGCTGTAATGCTGAATCGCCTCATCCAGACGTCCGCGGAACTCGGTGATGCCACCGATCAATTCGTAAGCCGGCGGGTAAAACGGATCCGCCTCGACCATCTGACTGAAGACCAGCATGGCTTCAGACTCACGCCCCAAAGTGAGCAGGTTCTGCGCCAGATTGTGACCGATGACCGGCGACTTGGGATCAAGCTCATAGGCGGTCGTCAGAAGCGACTGGCGTTCCTGGTGATCAGCGACCAGCCCCGCCTTCCACACATAAGCCATCGGATAGCTGGGGTTGAGCGCGATGGATCGGTCGAACGCGGCGACCGCAAGATCGCCCTTGCGATCGAGCATGTGCAATAGCCCCTGGCTCGCCCACGCGCGGCCGGAATTGGCATCAATCGCGATCGCCTTATCTACATATTCTTGGGCCCGGAGCACGTGTTCCCGGGACTGATTTCGCGCGAATCGGAGCGCATGGGCGTCAGCAAGGCCGCTGTAGGCATTCGCAAATTCCGGGTCAATCTCGACCGCTCGCCTGAAGAACTTGCCGGCATCGACCAGCGATTCAGTACCACGCCTAGACAGTTCCGCCTGCCCCATGCTGTAAGCGACGAGGGCCTGCGGGTTGTCCGTACCGCCGGTCGTGCGCATCTTCTCAGCCTCCTCGGTCCCAAGCACGCCCTTCAATTCAGCGACAACCGCCGCCGAAATCTCGTCCTGAATGCGAAAGACGTCACGAAACTCCCGGTCGAACGTGGCAGACCACAGATGCGTGCCGGTTGACACATCGATCAGTTGTGCCGTCACGCGGATCGTGTCGGTCACATCACTGCGACGAACGCTGCCCTCCAGTATTGACGTCACATTGAGCTCGCGGCCTATCTCCTGCACGTTCTTGTTGACGCCTTTGTACGCAAACGAGGACGTGCGCGCCGCAACCCGCAACGTGCTCACACGGGACAGCACATTCAACAGTTCTTCGGTGAGGCCGTCCGCGAAGTAGCGATCATCTTCAAGCCGGCTGAGTGTGACGAAGGGCAGAACCGCAATCGAGGTGGTGCCCGGCACATCTGTCGGCAGGGCTGACGCGCGGTCAGCCACCGCGTCGCTTGCAATTCTGGCCCCTTGATCAGCACTGGATGAAATCTGAAAGTAGGCGAGCACCGCAATGCAGAGCACCAGCGCCGCAACGAGCGGAATCTCGAGACGACTGCCGAGCAGGGGTCGGCCGCTCGCCTTCGCCGCGGGCTCGATTCCCTCCCGATTGAGATCAAACAGCCAGGCGAACACGAGCGCGACCGGCAGGCCAA
>CAVOBC010000397.1:0-4168 GCA_963693635.1 Gammaproteobacteria bacterium
GCCATCATGAACGTGGCATCCGTCGCCGCGTTTCACCCCGTGCCTTTCATGGGCGCATACGCAGCCACCAAAGCCTACGTGCTCTCATTTACGGAATCGCTCGCCGAAGAACTGAGATCAACCGGCGTTTCGGCAACGGCGCTCTGCCCCGGACTGACTGATACGGAGGGGGTAACGATGTCTGCGGGTCTGCCGGTACCCGATGCACTCATGATGACGCCGACGTCGGTTGCCGCCGCCGGCATCGACGCTATGCTGGCAGGCAAGGTGGTGTGCATTCCCGGCGCCGGCTATCAAGCCGCGGTTGAACTCGCCAGAGTCCAGCCTCGTGGATTCGTGCGGCGCCTTGGTGGGCTTGTTGGTCGATTGACCCGTTAGTACCTGCCCCCACCGCCTGGCCCGACAGCGTGCCCCGCCGGCGTGGACTCCCCGCCACTGACGCATCCGGGACCAGACTGCGCGTATGATGCGACGTCTGGACTGCAACCAACCATCAACAAGCCGCCATCAGCCGTTTCGGCAGCTTTCTCGCCCCATCTCAGCCAAGGAGATTTTGACATGCGAATTCTGGCCGGCACGAGCCGTGGCGTCTTCGTGATCGATTCAAACGATACCAATGCAGGAAATGAAGGTGGTGGCGAACCCGAGTCTGTTTTGCAGAGCCGAGGCGTTCGCGACTTGTACCTGCACCGCGTGAACGCGGGGTCAGCACCCATTTGCTTCGCCGGCACTGGCGCGGGTCTGTATCGATCGACTGACGCCGGCGACTCCTGGACACAGGTCGGCTTCGAAGAAGAGGAGGTCTGGCAGGTACGCGGGGTCGGCAACCTGCTGTATGCCGGCACCCAGCCCGCGGGGCTCTATCGCAGCACCGACGCCGGCGCGACCTGGGAACCCGTTGACAGCTTCATGAACGCACCGGAGGCAAGCGACTGGTGCGTGCCGGTTGAGCCCAAACTGCCGGGGCGCGCACGCGCGATTGTGGTCGACCCGGATGATCCCCGCCGTGTGCTGGTCGGAGTCGAGGTAGGCGGCATCATGGCAACCGAAGACGGCGGCGAAAGCTGGCGGCTGACATTACCGGGCGACAACCCGGATCTGCACATGCTGTCGCTTCACCCGACTGAACCCAACACTGTCTTTGCCTCGACCGGCTATGGGCGCCTTGATGGCGTCGCAGAAATGGTCGAGGGCAATGCCGGGGTTTTCCGGTCAGAGGACTTTGGCAGGAGTTGGCAATACGCGTGGCGCGGCATCACGCCGCGTTACTCGCGGCCGATGTGCATCGACCCGCGCCAGCCAGTTTCCCTCACGGTCGCCTCCGCGCCCACGGCGTTCTCAAATTTCAAAGAGCCGGACGGTGCCGGAGCCATGCTGTTTCGCTCGGTTGACGGCGGCGAGAGTTGGCGTTCCCTGATGGACGCGGCGCATTCACCTTCGCGAGCCAACATCCATGGCCTGACACCCGACCCGTCGGAAGGCGGCGGCGTGGTAATCGGTACTGACACTGGCGAGGTCTGGCGCGTCAATACGGATAGCCAGTGGACTTGCGTCGCCACGGGTATCCCCGCCGTGCTCGCACTCGGTGCGATCGCATAACGCCCGGGCACCGAACGCAATCACAGTCCTCGCCCCAAATCCCAACTAGCCCCGCTAGCCCCAACTAGCGAAAGAAGCATCATGTTCCTGCTTTTTGACCTGGACGACACGCTGCACGACAAGTCGGCGTCGCTCGCCTTCTGCGCGCGGCGGTTTCAGGACGAGTTCAGCATAGACGCGGACCCGGAACTGTTTGCCGATGCGTTTGTCACCCATCACCAGATCATCCAGCCCAAAGACCAGGTGTTTAACGTTCTATGCCACTATTTTGGCCTTGCCGCCGGCATGAGTGCGGTGCTGACAAAGCGTTTTGATGCCACTTTCTTTGAGGATGCCACGCTCTTTCCCGGTGCGCTCGATGCGCTGACCGAACTCAGGGGTCGCGGCATGAAAATGGGTTGCGTCACCAACGGTCGCGACTTCATGCAGCGTGCCAAGATCGAAGCGCTGGGACTCGCGCCGTTTTTCGATGTCATCATCACGTCCGGCGGCTACGGCGTCAAGAAGCCGGACCCGGCTATCTTCACCGCTGCAATGGTCGCCCTCGACGCAATGGCCACAGATTGCATCTTCTGCGGCGACAATCCGCGCGCCGACATCGAGCCTGCGAGGGCGCTCGGGATGCGCACAATCTGGAAGACCCGGTCGCTCGACGCCGTCCCCGCCGCCGACTTCAAAATGACGACGTTTCGGGAACTAACAGACATCATCGACCTGATCGAACTCGGCTGAGCCGATAGCTGCGCCTGCCATTGGCCCCGCAAACCTTGATTTAGCGGCGCGTTCGAGGCATCTTTTGCGCCGAAACCAGCTCTCACGCTGAAACTAGCCCTTACGCCAAGACGACCCCTCCCCGATAAATCACTGGAGCCGACATGTCCGAAGACAGCGAAGCTACACCATCCTACGATGACCTTGACCTTGACTACGATCCCAACGAACTGCGCGCGCGTTACGCCGCCGAGCGTGACAAGCGCCTGCGTGACGACGGCAACCACCAGTACATCGAGATCAAGGAAGAGTTTGAGCACTTCGTGGTCGATCCCTACATCGATGCGGACATTGCGCGCGAACCGGTAACACGCGAGATCGACGTCGTCCTCGTCGGCGGAGGCTTTGGCGGCTTGCAGGCCGCGGCCCGCCTCCGTGAGAAAGGCGTCAAGGACATCTGCATCATCGAGAAGGGCGGTGACTTCGGCGGCACCTGGTACTGGAATCGCTACCCGGGTGCCCAGTGCGACATCGAGTCCTACATCTATCTGCCTCTGCTCGAAGAGATGGGTTACATACCGACCGAGAAATATGTGCACGCGCCCGAGATTCTGGAGTACAGCGCGCGAATCGGTAAGCACTACAATCTCTATGAAGATGCGTTGTTCCAGACCGAGGTCAAGGAGATGCGCTGGGACGATGCCGCCAATCGGTGGATCATCTCGACCAGCCAGGGTGACAAAATCCGTGCGCGATTCGTTGGCCAGGCAAACGGCCCCCTGCATCGACCGAAGCTGCCAGGCCTCGCGGGCATCAACGACTTCAAGGGCCACACCTTCCACACCAGCCGCTGGGACTATGACTACACCGGCGGCAGTCCTGACGGCAACCTCGACAAACTGCATGACAAACGCGTTGCCGTCATCGGCACCGGGGCAACCGCCATTCAGTCAGTTCCGTTCGTCGGCGAGAAGGCGAAGCAGTTGTACGTCTTCCAGCGCACGCCATCATCGGTCGACGTGCGCGGCAACGCGGCGACTGACCCGGAATGGGCCGCAAGCCTTGAGCCCGGGTGGCAGAAAGAGCGCATGGAGAATTTTAACGCGCTTGTCTCCGGCGTCCCGCAGGAGAAAGATCTGGTCGACGACGGCTGGACCGATCTGATCGGCAAGATGCTCGAGCAATTCCGCAAGGGCGGTGAGGGCGAGCGCAACGTCGGTCAGGTGATGGAACTCGCCAACTTCGAGAAGATGAACGAGATTCGCGAGCGCGTTGACAACCTGGTCGGCAATGCCGAGATCGCCGAGAAGCTCAAGCCCTACTATGCGATGTTCTGCAAGCGTCCGACCTTCAACGATGGCTTCCTGCCGACCTTCAACAGACCCAATGTCCAGTTGGTAGACACCAACGGTCAGGGCGTTGAGCGGATCACCGAGAAAGGCATCGTCTACGATGGCGTCGAATACGAGGTGGACTGCATCATTTTCGCAACGGGCTTCGAGGTCGGCACAGATTACTCGCGCCGCGCCGGATACCAAACGTACGGGCGCACCGGCAATTCACTTGCCGAACACTGGGCCGATGGCATCCGAACGCTTCACGGCGTTCAGTCTCACGGCTTCCCCAACTGCTTCATCATGAGCATGGCACAAGGCGGCTTTACTGCGAACTTCCCGCATCTGCTGGATGAGTCGGCACGACATATTGCTCACATCATCGGCCACGCGCTGGACAATGGTCACGAATTAGCCGAGATCACGGCCGACGCGGAGCAGGCCTGGGTCGACACCATCGTGCAGTTTGGCGGCGGACCAATGGGCGCGCTCGGCGGCAACGACTGCACGCCTGGCTATTACAA
>CAVOBC010000398.1:0-4153 GCA_963693635.1 Gammaproteobacteria bacterium
CCTATTCCCGCTCCCGCGCCCGTGACGAACGCTACCTTGTTCTCAAGTCGCAACATATCTTGCCCTCCTCAGGCTTATATTTTTAATCCATCAGCTGTGACGCGCCCTGACTAGTTTCTATCCCAAAATTGCCATCCTGACAATTCTTGGGAGTCGGTTTGCAAGCAAACCTCGCATGATCTTGCAGAAAAGGTGCCTGCCGAAAATGGCGGTGCATCCCTGCACCGCTCGCCAGTGCCTGCCCTAGAACGGAGTTCTGGGACAGGAACTAACTACCCCGACGCGTCGAAGAGATCCGACCAAACTTCAGCTCAGGAAGACTTCCGCGCCGTCACCTTGATCTCGGCACGCACCCCCGCGATCACCAGCTCGGTAATCCCGATCCACGTCGACGCGGGATACGGTTCCTTGATGAACTCATCCTTGGCCTTCGCCATCGCCGCCGCATTCTTCTGCAGATCAACAATGTAAAGGGTGGTGTCTATGATGTCCTCGTACCCGACCCCCGCCGCCGCGAGGGTCTCGCCAAGGGACTCCCAGGCATTGCGGAATTCGTCCTCGACCGTCTCGCCCCGTCCAACCACGCCCGAAAAGAAGATGAGGTCGTCGTGGCGGACCGCAGGCGCAAAGTGCCAACCCTCGTAGACCTTGCGAGCAGATTCAGGAACGATGACATCGATCGGCATGGTGATTCTCCCGGTGATTGAGCAGGCAGCGTAATGCAAGGAGGTTTGCGCCTACAACCGGGCGCCCAGACAGACCGCATATACCACTAACTATTTCTATGGGGCGCCAGGGATGGATCAGAAGTCATTTGCGGCGCTTGGATAAGGACAAAATAGAGAAAAAGCACGTCGTTGGACCGGGGTCTATTCCAATGCGCATCTGCACATCGAGGTCGAACACGGTATCCCTTGGCAGTGGTGCTTCGCATCCAGTGCGTTCAGTTGTTCGTTGTTCTACAACCTGCCCGATCCGGCGGCGGACAGTATGTTTTATAAGATTGTAAGCGCCGAGTGAACCGAATCCGGTGCGGGGCTGTCGATCGCGGAAAATGAAACATCTCGCGCCACAAGTTAAAGACTGGGTCAACTCCTTGAGTGCACCATCGGTTCGACACATCGAATTCAGCCGCTCGGCACACATAATGTTCGATGAGGGGCCTGGGAGAATCCTCCTTACTCTTGTTAACGAAGTACGTTCGTTGGCGATGGAAGAGTAAAATTAGTGTTCCATTGTTCCTCTTAGCGTTCCGGTCATATTTTTATTGATTAAATGCGATTGAATAGAGGCCTCAACCCAGACAATGAAGGAATGAAGGCGCGTCTTGCCCACTAACGAAACCACGTTAGCGTCTGCGTCACTTTCGACATTTCCGTTCGACCGGTTCACACTCGGGCCTCGCCATCCCCGGTGAGGTACACATGCGCCACCTGATCAGACTACTCTGCCTCTGGCTCGCGGGAACCGTCGCCGCCCAGTGTGCCGAAAGCCCGCCCGATCGTGGTGTTCGCCCGCCGCGCCCACCCGCCTTTGCCAGTCTCTATCAAGGCAACTGCGCCGTGTGCCACGGCGAGGACCTGCGCGGCGCGGCCCAGGCCGGCCCCCTGATTGGCGTCGAACTGCCCGGCGGCGACAGCGTCGAGGCCATTGCCGCCAGCATCTCGCGCGGCAACCCCGACACCGGCATGCCATCCTGGAAGGCCACGTTCTCGCAGGAGCAGATTCGCCAACTGGCCATCTTCGTGGCCGAGACCCGGGCCGGCATGGTCTTCTCGGACTTTCGCGTGGGCGCGCCGTTCGAATTGCCGCTCGACCCGGTTGACTCCAAACGTCATCGTTTTCAATTGGAGCCCGTGATCGAAGGACTTGATCGCTATCCGTATTCGATAGCAGCACTGCCCGACGGACGCATTCTGCTCACAGAGAAGACCCGTGGGCTGACGATCGTTTCGACCCTTGGCGTCCAGTCCAGCCTTATCGAGGGCGCGCCGATCGGCCATGCGATGCATATGGCCCGCGACACCATTCAGTTTGGCACGGGTTACCTGATGGACGTGGCTCTACATCCCAACTACGCCAACAACGGCTGGATCTACCTGCACCACGGTCACCAATGTTTGGACTGCGCCAAACCGACCCGTAGACGGCCATCGCCCGCGTCCATGAACAGGTTGATCAGGGGCCGCATCAAGGACGGCCACTGGGTCGATGAGCAGACAATCTGGTCGGCGCGGCGCGAGCACTACACGACCAACACCGAGATGGCTGCCGGGGGTCGCATCGCTTTCGACCCCGACGGCTTCGTCTTCATCAGCGTCGGCATGAAAGCGGGTTACGAGGGCATCCAGGATCTGCGCTTCCCCTACGGCAAGATCCACCGCGTTCACGATGATGGCCGGATTCCCCTCGACAACCCCTTCATCGATGTTGGCGGCGCCATCAAGTCGACATGGACCTACGGACACCGATCGCCCCAGGGCCTGGAGTTCGACCCGGCGCATGGACTGCTATGGGGCACCGAGATGGGGCCACGCGGCGGCGACGAGGTCAATCTGCTCAAACGCGGACGCAACTACGGCTGGCCACTCTTCTCAAAAGGCATTCATTACAACGGAAATCGGGTCGGTACCGGCATCGTCACAGAACTGACCCTGGCCGACATCGAACAGCCGGTGGTTGATCTGACGCCCGGTCCGGCCGTTTCCAGCCTCGTCATCTATCAGGGCGACGCGTTCCCCGCGTGGCGTGGAAATCTGTTGGTCGGCACGTTGAAGGGGACTGAACTCTATCGGATCGAGGTGAAAGACGGGCGTCTCGTCTCCCGGGAAACACTGCTTGGCCCATTGGCGCGGATCCGCGATATCGAGGTCGAGCCAGACGGCAACGTACTGCTTTTGCTCGAACATCGTACCGAAAGTCAGATCGTGAGGATGACGCCGACACGAGGACCGGACGCCTGATATCGATGGCACTGAGATGTCACCTTAGCGCGCCATTGCAGTCGTTCACGCTCACACCAGGACGCCTGGAAACGGACCTGATCCTGTACAAGGAATGTCGATGAATGCAAGGACCGCTATCAACGGCACCTGCCACTGCAGTGCGGTTCGCTGGTTCGCTTCGATGCCGGAGTCGGACAATGTGCAACTGCACAGTCTGTCGCCGCTACGGGGCGCTATGGGCCTATGACTTCGAAAACGAACGCATCCATGTCCCCGGATCAACGCCGGCCTATATTTGCGGCGCTTCGATCGAGTTTCACTTCTGTTCCGCCTGTGGCTGCGTCGCGTATTGGCGCGCTCAGCACGCCGATGCGGACGGTCGGCGCCGCATCGCGGTCAACCTTCGCCTTGCGGACCCAGGTCTGGTGGCCGACCTGCCGATTGATCGATTCGATGGATTGGATAGTTTTGAGGACCTGCCCCGCGACAGCCGTTGCGTTGCGGACATGTGGTTCTGACGCATCTGCGACCAGCGCATGTAAACGTCCTCAGTCACGCATCCTGGCAAGCGATGATCTCATCCAGCAGGAACTGGTAGTAGGTCATTGCTTCACTCACCGCAAAGCGCGCACGAATGAACTCTATCTCGGGTTCCCCGGCCTGAACCGCGGCAAGCACCATATTCGCGCCGAGCGCAGGCCAGCGCATGACACGCGGCATGGTTCTGCCGCGGGGGCTCTGCGCCAAAGCTAGCATAGACGTCCACCAGGTCAGGCTGAATGACCGCTTCGTTTAGCGTCACGAGCACAATCACGACCAGGCTCACTGCCAACAGGTAGTTACCTGATCCGCGAATGACGCCGACCGCGTACCCGGCCGATGTCTGTAGGTCATTCAGCATCGATCGATAGTGGAAGATGACCCATTTCTCGTTCCAATGGTCTAGCTGGACTATCTCGCCCATCCGCCGGAGCAGGGTTACGTCCTGGCCGCCGCTTTGCTCGAAGTCACGCAGATCCTCGAATTCGTCGACGATCGTACGGTATTCATCCTGATACACCGCTTCGAGCATCTCGTGGGGATGTCGAATGTTGTCGCTCTCGCGAACTGTCTGGCTGCAGTGCCGCAGGATGTCCTGCTGTTGAGATGCCACGTCGCCTGGCCTCCCTGACCATGACGTCGCCAGGGTTCCGGCAAATAGCGGGTCG
>CAVOBC010000399.1:0-4145 GCA_963693635.1 Gammaproteobacteria bacterium
CCCGTTCCCCAACCAGCAGGGCTTCATCTATCAGGCGCGCGGTGCACAGATGTCTGGCTGCCGGCCTTACCGTATGTCCACAACACGATCAGGCGGAGTCGCTGCACGCGATGGACCTGCTGACGCACGTCGCGGATAGAGAGATAGAGAGATAGAGAGATAGAGAGATAGAGAGATAGAGAGATAGAGAGTTAGAGAGAGATACCGACAACACTTTCAACGAGACCCAATCAAGCGAACCCGTTGGACCGCTTCAGGTATTCACCTCACCCGGCAAATCAAGCGACGAACAGACTTAAGGTGATGGCTCCGCAACCGGCGAGTGCCACACCAGCGTCTTCTGGCCCTCACTCAGCGTCTCCTGCACAACGCCCGTCGCCGTGGTCCAGAACATGAGGTTCGCACCGTCCGGACACTCTTCGGGATCGGCAACCTCGTTGCTGTTCACATCATCGGCGGCCACACATGCTGGCGTGTCATCAATCGCGTCGTGAAGTGCAAAGCCCGGATGACTGGTGTGCTCAAGGCCAAGGAAATGTCCCATCTCGTGGGCGGTGGTCGCGACCAGGGTGCGAACATCCAGCGCAGCGCCCACCCGATGCGCGTCGACGCTGAGGAGAACGCCGCTGAATGAACTGACAATGCCCATCGGACCGGGGATGCCGGGCGCAATGCCAAGGGTCGCGCCCGCCCCGGCCCCGCCAAGTGCATCGACAAAAAAGAGATTGACGCGATCGGCGCGCCCCATGCGCACCAGTTCTGCCGTGGTCGGATCAGTAAACTGGTCACTGACAGACGCAAATCTGGGATCGGTGATTCGAACCGGGGCGTCAGCCAGGACATCCACACCAAATGTCACGAAGAGCGACCTCAACTCAGCCATCACCTGCGCAATCTCCGCACTCGTTGCCTCGGTGCCGACATGGAAGGGTCGAATCGCGAGTGTTGCCGGAATCGTCGCAGACACATCCGGCAGCGGGCCAGACCGCAGAACCACCGCGAGTGACGCGTCGGTCAAGTCTATCGAGTCGATATCATCGGCTGACGCGAATACCACGTACTCATAAGTTCCCGGGACGATCGGCAATGGCGTGCCGCCCGGTCGAAGCAGCGTGCACAAGCCAACACCGCAGGATGCTGCAGCAAACGCGCCATCAGGGCCCTGCACAACGAAATCGATGCCAGGCGGATCGTTTTGCGCCCTCACCGCCGAGCCCTGCATTTGCAGGTTGAAAGCGACGGTGTCGGCCGGGATGTCGAGCGGCAGACCGGGGCTGACGAGGCCCTCCCCCACCGGCACAAATCCGGTGGTTGGGAGCGGGACCGATTTTACAATCACCCGGGTCGCGGCCGCCGATCCGGTCTTCACCGCCACGCTGGTTGAACCCCGCACGATCCCCTCGTCGTCTCGCAGCCTCACGAATACCCGGTGCCGTGCGGCGTCTTCAGCCACCGCTTCACTGCCCGCGACAAAAATCGCGAATGAACGCGTCGCCCCGGCTTCAATCAACAACTCGACAGGTGCCCCACCAGGCACGGATGGATGGGCGCAGGCACCCGTTGCTGTATCCGTTTGGCAAAGGCTCAATGCGATGGGAATCACGGCGCCCCCGGTGTCTGCGGTCACCGTAATCTGGCCACCCGCACCGACATTTGCGGTCGCGACCGCAAATGCGCCAGCCCCCGTTGCCGGGTCAATCACTACAAAGCCGTCGTTCGAGACGGTCGCCGCGAATGCGACGACATCCGGAGTAGGCTCATCGGAGGATGCGAGCGACAGGGTGTTGATCCCGGGCAGCAGCCCCACGGGGGCACTGTCCGCACACACAAAATTGAACGGCACCTCGGTCGGGTCAAAGGTCGACGATGGTGTCAGGCCGATAACGAAGGTTTGGGCCGTACCCGCCGCAATGTCCACCGCTTCGTCGCGCAGGCCAACTGGAAAATTCGTTAGTGGATCGGTCGTTTGATAGAAGAACTCGGCATCGACGCTGGTCGCGGGCCCCGCAATTCCACACTGATGGCCGGTCTCGTCGCCAGCGTTAATGATCGTCACGAAAGCCGTTGCGGTTTCCCCGTTAACAACAGCGCGAGTCGTCGGGAGCACCGACGCCGCCAGCACAACGACCGCGGCAGCAGGTGCCGCGCAGAAGGCGGCAGCCAGCAGCAGCGCGATTGATACCACGCCGCTGGCACCGCATGACGGCGCGCTTCGCGTGCAGTTGGCAGGCCGGGCAAGATGGTTGCGCTTCATCCCGGCACGGTCCCTACACGCACACCGACACTCACGGTGGAGACCCATCGTGCTCGAGCGCCCGCAACTGCCACATCGGCGCTCCTTGCCGGAATCGCGTCACCGCAGCACGTCCTCGGCTACCCCCTGTCGATTGCAGACATCGGGCAACCTCGACTCGCATGTGCGGATCTGCGCTTTCAAGCAGCGGCATCAATCGCGTCTCGACCTCTGCCCCATGTGTCTTTCCGAACATCCGGCAGTAGGTGGCGGCCATCTGTCGGCGGGAGATCGCACCGCGATTACCCTGAATCCCGGCAGCGAACCACGCTCGCACCTCCGGACGCGGATACAAGGTCAACGCTTCGCGCGCACGTGAGCGCAGATAATTGTGCCGGCGTTGGTCCCTGGCTATTGCGAGGAACGCGCGCCAGGCGTCATCGGCTAACGCAGCGCCCTCGACACGCGCAAGCGACCATTCGTAGCCGCGCAGCAGATGGACGACCGCGTCCGGCCGCGTCTCGGCCACTGCTCCCGGCGCATTGAGGAGTGCCACAAGCAGGACTGCAAGAAACGGGCACATCATTGGCCGCATAAGGCCCCATTCACTGACTCAGAACGCCTGCATCATAGTGCTAAACACGGACGGACTGACGAATGCATCCGCCTCCCAGGGTCCCGATCGCGATTTGCGTTCAATCCAACCCGGTGACACGATGAATGCCGGTTACGATCGCCGTCGCAGATTGCGCCAGCAATCAACCACCACGGCTCTTTTTTTGCCACTGAACCGTGAACCGACACACCCAAGAGGAAGTCATCATGTCAGCGACCGAGAAGTTTCACCTGGTCAGTTCAGTTACCTGACCCTGGGTGCAGCGTGCGGTAATCGTACTGCGCACCAAGCACGTCGAGTTCGACGTCACGTATATCAATCTTCGCGAAAAGCCCCAGTGGTTTCTCGATATCTCACCCCACGGCAAGGTGCCGGTTCTGTCTGTGGACGGTCAACCGCTGTTCGAGTCCAATGCAATTGCTGAGTTCCTGGACGAAGTGATTGAGCCGCAGCTACATCCGCAAGACCCGATAAAGCGGGCGCGTAATCGTGCGTGGACCGACTTTGTGCCTGAGTTCTCGCGCCAACTGGGAACGGTCACCTACGCCAAAGACGAGGCGGCACTCGAAAAGGTCCTCGCTGACCCGCCACCCGCGCTCACCCGGCTTGATCATGCGATCGCCAATGAACGCGGCAATGACGGGCCGTACTTCAACGGCGCTGATATCTCGCTGGTTGATGCCGCGTACGCGCCCTTCCTGCAACGGTTCAACATCGCCGAGGACCGCATCAGGAGTGGTTTGTTTAAAGGCTATCCCCTTCTCGAGGCGTGGAGCGATGCGCTGCTAGCCAATGAGGACGTGCGAGATTCAGTCTCGCCCCTCTTTGACGCAACGTTCGATGAGGCCTTGCAGCACCGTGGCGCACTCGCCGGACGGGGCTAACACCCCGATTCGGCAGCCAAACGAACGAGCCGGTCAGAGCGCCTTGGCCTGCTCGCACTCCGGTTCAGACTGACGCGTCGCACGCCGTTCCTGAAGATGCTCGGCAAAGGCGGGATGCAACCTGCAGGTCGAAGCATGGTGAATAGACGCCTCGATCTCGCCCAGGCCGAGCAGCCGCATTTGCCCAATCCGGTAGTGCAGTTCTGAGACGGGGATGCCAGTTGTTCGATTGAGCTCACTGATCGCGACCTGCCCCTGCACCGTCACACGATCCAGAATTTCGCGTTGCGTGCCCGAGAGAATCGAGACCTTGAGCGGATAGGGCATGGCGAGTTCGAGCGGCAGGCCATCGTCTGCGACCAGGTCGCCAGCGACGGGTCCTCGCACACTGACAATTCCGACCGCGCTGCAG
>CAVOBC010000400.1:0-4137 GCA_963693635.1 Gammaproteobacteria bacterium
TTGCGACACACATCCATTACGACCACGTTGGCTGTCTGCACGAGTTCGATCACCGTGTGATGCATGCCATCGAGGCTCCACGCATGGCGAACTATGATGAGTTGGCTGACCAAGTCGGACTTTCCCGCCGAGTGGCAAGCGAGCCTTGCCGCAGAAGGGTTCGATGAGTATCTGATCAA
This sequence comes from Gammaproteobacteria bacterium, assembly GCA_963693635.1. Classification (GTDB taxonomy): domain Bacteria; phylum Pseudomonadota; class Gammaproteobacteria; order Pseudomonadales; family Azotimanducaceae; genus CAVOBC01. Next base: position 180 of record CAVOBC010000400.1, read on the forward strand.
TGCGATTCCGTGCGCTGACTTCTCGGTTGACGATTATCGGATCAAATCGACAACACCCACCCGTACCGTTGCTGAACGTGATGAGATCCATCTTGGCAATCGTCACTTTGGGGTCATGCACCTGCCTGGTTACTTGCCGGGCAGCCTGGGTCTTTGGGAAGCTGCCACCGCGACACTGTTCTCGGGCGACACCATCTACGATGGCCTCCTCCTGGACGCACTGGAGGACTCATCGATCCCTGATTACATCAAGACGATGAAGCGCGTTCGCGAACTGCCGGTGTCTGTGGTGCACGGTGGCCACCAGCCAAGCTTCGGGCGCGAACGCCTGGTCCAGATTGCGGACGCCTACCTGTCGTGGCGCGACAGTTGAGTACAGCTCAGCGCTTGGAGAACTCTGGTGTTCGACTCCAATACCTGAAGTAGCGTTAACCGTTAGCTTCGTCAGCGGACACGACATCCACCGTTTATTGGAGCAAAGTCGCGGGCATGAAAGACATCGACATCTTGTTGTGGGTTTATGTCGTCGGGTCGATTCCCGTACTGCTTTTCTACGCGGCAGGCTTTGCGGGCTGGTTCTTCGACTATCCCTTGCCGTTGTTCGCGACGATCTTTCTGATCCTCGCGGCTCCTGTCGTGATGCTGGTGTTGAAGATGGCATCGGTGCCAGCGTGGAACATGTTGCTGCTCTGGGGCGGCGCCGTGTTACTCACAACGCGAATCATCTGGGCCGTGCAAGTCGGCGACTCTGAGATCGGAAGACGCGAAGCCACAATACTGCTGTCGTGCACAACGGGCTCGATGTTGTGGGCCGGGATCTGGACCGCGTACTTCCTGACATCGGAACGAATCGCACAGACTTTCAGTTAGAGTCTGAAAGCCTGGAAGGGCTGGGAAAACGGGGGCCGCCTAATCGGTTGCCTAATCGATCCCTCTAATCAATCGCCGGCCATCCCCATTCGCCGGCTGGTGGCAGACACCGGATCCGACCCATTCAGGTATCGGAAAAACCTTCGTAACAAGTGAGTAATAATGAAAATTTGACAGTGGTTCTTGGCATTTCCCTGCTTGCAGCCGCGTTCTCTGCAAATGCAGTGACAATCGCGGCATCGGATTCCGGCTGGTATAACGATGCGGGCACCCACGATTCCACTAATGAGAACTACATTGCGGGGCTCTGCTCTGATTGTGGCGGCCCGACCTTCCGCAACTTTTTTGTGTTTGATATGAGCTCAGTGGGAGCGGTGAGTTCCGCTACTCTGCGAGTGGATACGGCGACGGTTGAGACTGATGGCACCTATACGCTTTTCGACGTTTCAACTACCGTTCCGACACTGACTGCCAGTGGATTTGGCTTGACAGGCATCTACGCCGATTTGGGCACCGGCACCTCTTACGCGTCGACATCCATTCTGTCGAGTCAGGACAACGACATCATTGAGATCTCGCTGAACGCATCAGTGCTCGCCTCGATAAGCGCGGCAACGGGTCTCTGGGCACTCGGCGGCAGCTTCGCCTCTCCCTTGTCGACGTTCTTCGGCAGCACGGGCGCCCTTCTCCTCGAGATCGTAATCACCGAAGCTTCCGTCCCTGCGCCTGCAGGCGTGTTGTTCGTGATTGCTGGTCTGTTCGGCCTGAGTGCGACTCGGGCTCGAAGCTGATTCAGTTTGTCTCCAGATGGGGGCTGTCGCGCCTGCATCTGGAGGATTTCGTGGCTGCGGAGGGGTTAGGCGGGAGTCGGGGGGCAGTCCGGCAGTCGGCACACTTGCTACAATTCGTCTTCCATCGGCAACTGGTAGATGTCGTGCAGCGTGTCGCTAAAGCCCTTGAGCTTGCCGGTGCCGATGTGCTGACACATTGCGCGCTCGGTAAGCCGCATCGCCGCCTTCATGTCAGCAGTCAAAATGCAGCGGTTACGCGTTCGCAATGACGCCCAGTCCTCGCCGCGTTCTTCGATGTTGCCCGCCTGCACTCTCTCGATCCGGGCAGCCCCGTTGATCGCGAGCCCGAGTCGGTCGCTATCGACGGTCTGTGTCGTGACGCCCGCATCAAGGGTGGCGCGGATGTCGACGATGCTGACGCCGTGGCTGATGGTTTTGGTTTTACTCTGGCCGTCATCGTCGCCGGTCGCACCTTCCAGCAGGTCGCCGGTCGCACCGTACGGCGTTATCGTTAGCATGAATTCGTCGCCAAACAGCAGGTGAATGCGGTGCTCGAGGGCAGCACTTTCGTTCTTCAGGAAGTAGTCGTCGATGAACGTGCCGTTCGAGCTGTGATCGACGATGTGGATCTCATCGTCCACCACGTCGATCGCACAGTGGGTCCGCGACACGAAGTTGCTTGAAACGACGAGGTTGCAGCCCTGGCTGCGGCCGATGGTGAAGGAGAGTTGATTCTCGAGGACGTTGTGGGAGTATCCGTTGTCAAAGTTGATCTTGACGACCGGCCGATTCTGGACGCCCGTGCCAAGCTCCCTGCGCGGGCCGCCTTGCCGAATGAGAACCAATCTCGCTTCTTTTTCATAACCCCAAGTCTACGGCAGATCGCCGGCGTGACAAACCGCGTCTCGCGGACGCCGTCCCGCGAGCGTTAGTGAAATGCCGACATGAATGCTCTGGGTCTCATGCTGCGTTTCGCCCAACTGCCTGTGTGGGTCTGTGGCGCATAAACAGCACAAATGCCAAGACAAACGTAACACCTTCGGCAATGGGTAGCGCTGCCACAAAGTGATAATCCGAAAATAGAAGATAGAACAGGATGAGAAAGCTGGCCGGCAAAATCAGACTTCGGAACAGGGCAACCATTCCAGACTCAAAGGGCCGATGAATCGCTGTCAAATAACCTGATATCAACATATTGATCCCGGCGAAAAGAAACAGCGGCCAAACATAGCCAACAAACTCCGTCGCCAGCACCACCATCTCTGCGCCGTCTCGATGATCGACAAAGATCAGGATCATCGGCTCGCTTGCCGTCAACAGGACGGTGATAAAGACGAGACTTAGCAGGCTGATAGTAATCGCCGCCGTTTTGAGGAAAGCGCCGATTCGTTCTGCATTGCGCGCGCCAAAATTCTGGGACACCATCACGGAAATGGTATCTGAGATCGCGAAGAACACCATGAAGCCTAACATCATCATGTAGTTCACTACCGTAATAGCCGCGACCCCATTGACGCCGGCTCGCTGGATCAGCATCCAGTTAAAGATGAAGGCAATGATCCCACCGGATACCTCATTGATGAATTCTGAGATGCCGTTGTAAGCCGCCTGAATGACCTCTTTCCAGTTGCTCTGCCGGAAACTGAAGTGCAGCCTTTTCTCCGGCCATAGAAAATAGACCATCATTACGGCGAGCGGCAATGCCTGTGACAACCCCGTCGCGAGAGCCGCGCCGCTAAGCCCCCAGCCGTATACCGCGATGAACACGTAGTCCAGAACAATGTTGACGACTGAACCAATTGTCAGGGCGGCGGCGACGAGATTTGGAAAACCGTCCAGGCGAATGAAAAAATACAACGCAATAACAATCAATTGCGCAAACAGAAAGGGCATGATGATACGGTAATACTCGCTCATCACCGGGAACAGATCTTCACTGGCACCGAGGCCGGAAAAAATCTTTTTTTCCCACATGAGACCGAGCAAGATCACAATGACGCCATAGGTCGCGACGGACATTAAGGTCTTGCTGAAGATGGCCGAAGCCGCAGCGGTATTGCCCTCACCCAGATACTTGCCGCCGCGCACCGAACCCCCTATCGACAACATCATCCCAACACCAAATAGCAGTGTTGTGATCGGTATAATGAGATTCACGGCTGCGAGTGCGGTTACGCCGACGTAGTTACCGATGAAGATGCCGTCCACCAGCGAGGCGGACGTCATGGCAATAAGGCCCACAAGGGAAGGAATCAGGTACCTGAAAAACGTGGGAACGATCGCACCACCAAGCGCGT
>CAVOBC010000401.1:0-4095 GCA_963693635.1 Gammaproteobacteria bacterium
TCTTCATTAGAATCGCGCCTCTTTTCGACCCAGGGTCTCTTACAGTCCGATGAAACGCACCTTTCAGCCGAGTCGCATCAAACGCAAGAGAACCCACGGTTTTCGTGCCCGCATGTCTACACGCGCCGGCCGTCAGGTCATCGCGAGGAGGCGTGCACGGGGACGCAAGAAGCTCAGCGCCTGATCGAGCACTGGACCCCTCCCTTGGTGAGTTGAGTAAGTTGCGAGGAGCAGCGGATGACAACGAACATTATGGGCCCCAGAGGGCGTGATGAGCGCTGAAAGCAGTAGAATCCAACGGTGTTCGTCTTATCCTGGGCACTCGCCCGGCGTGATCAGCGGGTCTTGAGCGAAGGCCTGCTTGCTTGTGCTTGTTGGAAAACGTGTCTGACAGTAACTGCAATTTTCATCTGGTTTTTCGCACATCTATTCGAAAAATCTTTCGCCATCCTTGCTGCCAGTGCGGGCTGAAACACGGGGTATACCTTGTTATCGGAGCTTGTCATGGGAGCCTACCCCCCCGAATTCCGCTTGAAGAACCGCCGCGAGTTTGATGCGGTCTTCAAAGGTGCCAGCCATAAGCAGGGAAACCGGGAATTTCTGATGCTGGCCATCCCCAATGGACACGTCCATTCTCGTATCGGTATGGTTGTCAGCAAACGCACGGCTGGCAATGCGGTCTGTCGAAATCGAATCAAGCGCCAGGTGCGTGAGATTTTCCGATCAGGATCAATTCAACACCGGGGACTCGACATCGTCGTTGTGACGCGCCCTGGCGTGGTCGGCGTCGACAAATCACGTTTGGCCGATTGCCTGCAAGGGCTGTTCGGCCGTTTGCAGGGCGCGGCTTCTCCTGGTGGGCAACAAACGGTGGTGCCGCCTCGTGCTTGAATATGTGAAGCGGTCATTGACTGGAATACCGCTGCTCCTCATTCGTGGTTATCAGCTGCTTGTCAGCCCACTCCTCGGTCCGCATTGCCGTTTTCACCCCAGTTGTTCTGAGTATTGCCACCAGGCGCTTGCTCGTCATGGTGTCCGTCGTGGTGGTTGGCTAGGTTTGGCGCGCATTGTTCGATGTCATCCGTGGAACGTGGGCGGAGTTGATCAGGTACCGGAGGACTAAGTGAACTTGAGTGAAAAGTTTGGTGGCTTTGACGTCGTTCGCATCGGGATCATCCTTGGGCTCGCCGTCACGACCTATCTGCTGATTCTCGCGTGGAATAACGACTACGGCTCGAAAGTCGCAGCCCCATTGGCGGATACCCGAAGCGAATTACCATCGCCCGCTTCTTTGCCGTCAGCCAGCGCGAGCCCTGGGTTCGCAGAGGTCCCTGGAATCGCCGGTGAAGCGGACGTCGTGCGGGACGAGATTCCAGAATTGGCAAGTTCGCCGGTCGTTGATCCGACCCGCCTTGTACCCCCCGCTGTCGCGCCGCCAGTAGTTCGGATCGAAACCGACGTGCTTTCGATCACGGTCGATCCCCGCGGCGGTGACATCACGGCGGTTCTGTTACCTGCCTACCCGGTGAGCCTCGATTCTGCAGATTCGTTTCCGCTGATCGATGCCTACAACGAGTATTCAATTCAAACCGGGCTGATCGGTCGTGACGGTGTCGACAAGCCTACCGGTCGGCCGGTTTACCGCGCTGACGCCACGATCTATCGGATGGACGGCAAGGAGACGCTAATCGTCGACCTGGTTCACGAATCCGAGACGGCGATCATTACCAAACGCTTCACGCTGCGCCGGGGCGACTACCTGGTCGACATCGACTATCTGGTAACAAACCGGGGTTTCAGCGACTGGCAGGGCGCAATGTTTGCGCAGATCAAACGCAATGGCGCGGATCCCCAAATCGAGGAACAGGCCGGCATGGGCCTGCAGCCGTACGTAGGTGGTGCCACGTTTACGCTGGATGAGAACTACCACAAGCTGGATTTCGAGGACATCGCGGAGCTTCCGTTTGAACAACGGATCAACGGCGGTTACATGTCGTTGGTCCAGCATTACTTCGTCACTGCCCTCGTCCCGAAGGATGCTGGCGAGAACCACTATCAGGCACGAAAACTGAAGAGCCGTGATGTCTACCTCATGGGACTGACGGCGCCGACCATCTCTGTGCCGGCGGGCGCCGAGGCGTCCACCGGCGTTAAGTTTTATGCCGGACCGAAGAACCAGTACCGCCTGAGCGAGATCGCGGAGGGATTGGATCTGACCGTTGATTACGGTTTCCTCTGGTGGCTGGCGCAGCCACTCTTTTACCTCCTGACCAAAATCCACAGCGTTGTGGATAACTGGGGCGTTGCAATCATCATACTCGTCATCATCATCAAGGCGTGTTTGTACCCGCTGTCAGCCGCTAGCTTCAGGTCCCTGGCGAAGATGAAAAAGCTGCAACCAGAAATGGTGCGCCTCAAGGAACGCCACGCGGATGACCGCCAGCAGTTTTCCCAGGCGATGATGGAACTCTACAAAAAAGAAGGTGCCAATCCGTTTGGTGGTTGCTTTCCGATCTTGCTGCAGATGCCGGTCTTTCTTGCGCTTTATTGGGCCCTCATGGAGAGCGTTGAATTGCGCCAGGCACCTTTCGCGCTCTGGATCCATGACCTCTCGGCGATGGATCCCTATTTTGTGCTGCCGATCATCATGGGGGGATCGATGTTTCTCACGCAGATGATGCAACCTGAACCGCCAGATCCGATGCAAGCGAAGGTGATGAAGATGTTGCCGATCATGTTTACCTTCTTTTTTCTGTGGTTTCCAGCCGGGCTGGTTCTCTACTGGGTCGTGAACAATCTGCTGTCAGTACTACAACAATGGTACGTCAACCGGAAAATCGCCCGGGCCGACAAGGCCTAGCAGGGTACTGAAAAAGTTGCTTTCCTGCACTTTTCCAGAGTCGCGGGCCTCAGCCCGCTCGCGACAAATCAACGACTTACGTCGTCGATTTGCGGTCGATACATTCATGTATCGGTCTATCAGGCTGGTTTCTCAGCAGCCTGATAGATTGGCCGCGCCGTGACGTCTGCAGGCGGGCTGGAAACGCCTTTTCTTAGCGACACGATCGCAGCAATCGCAACGCCGGCTGGGCGTGGCGGCATCGGCATTGTGCGGGTCTCCGGTCCCGACGCGCAGCGATTGTGCAGCGAGGTTGCCGGCCAGTTGCCTCGCCCCCGATATGCCACGCTCGCGTCGTTCGCGGACAAAGATGGCAGGTTGATAGACAGGGGCCTGGTGCTGTCTTTTCCGGCGCCCAACTCATTCACTGGCGAGGATGTTGTCGAATTCCATGGCCATGGCGGGCCCGTCGTCATGGACCTCCTGTTGTCCGCTTTTACTGAACGGGGTGCACGTATCGCGCGGCCGGGTGAGTTCTCGGAGCGTGCGTTTCTGTGTGGCAAACTCGATCTGACCCAGGCTGAGGCGATCGCTGACCTGATCGACAGCGGTAGCGCACAAGCTGCCAGAAGTGCCGTCAGGTCCTTGCAGGGGGAGTTCGCCAACGCGGTGCGGGCGCTCGTTGGTGAGTTGACGCATCTTCGAATGTTTGTTGAAGCGGCGATCGATTTTCCCGAGGAGGAAGTGGACTTTCTCACCGATAGCGATGTGATAGTTCGCAGTCGCAACGTCGAGGTTGCGGCGCGCAGACTGCTGGGCAGCGCGACCGAAGGCTCGCTTCTGACCGAGGGCATGACGATTGTCCTGCTTGGTGAACCGAACGCCGGCAAGTCGAGTCTCTTGAACGCTCTCTGCGCGCGCGCGGCTGCCATCGTGACAGCCCTGCCCGGGACCACGCGAGACCCGATTCGGGAAGCGATCAATCTTGACGGCATCCCGGTTCACCTGGTGGACACGGCCGGCATGCGCGACGCCCGGGACGAGATCGAAGCCGAGGGGATCAAGCGCTCGGTGGAGGCAAGTCGCGACGCCGACCACGTGCTTATTGTGGTTGATGGCTCTCGTTTCCGCGATGGATGGCTTGGCACAGCGCTTGGGCTGGCCGGTGCCAGCGGGGGGGGCGCGCGCAAGACGGTTGTCGTCAACAAATCGGACATCCTTGCGCCAGCGCTGAAAGCTGACATCGATCAGTGCGA
>CAVOBC010000402.1:0-4074 GCA_963693635.1 Gammaproteobacteria bacterium
TGCGCGGGAACGAGATCCTCAACTAGCAAATAACCTTCTTCTCGCAGCCGTTTGACATCGACGTTAAGCATGGCAGGGGTTCAGGTACATGGGAAAGAGTGCATTGTAGCAGCGGTCCGGGATGACGGCTGTTGCGGGGACGACAGGCTCAAATGGACGCGGCGATGGCTTGGCCCACCGTCACGGTGTCGGCCTCGCCGCCGAGGTCTGCAGTGCGTGGACCGCTCGCCGTCGCTGTCTCGATGGCGCTCATGACAGCGTCGGCCGCGGCTTGCTCGCCCAGGTGTTCCAGCATCATGGCGCCCGCCCAGATGGTGCCGATGGGATTGGCGATGCCTCTGCCTGCGATGTCGGGCGCCGAACCGTGGACCGGCTCAAACATCGATGGAAACGCGCGTTCCGGATTCAGATTGGCGGATGGCGCGATGCCGATACTGCCGGCGACGGCAGGGCCGAGATCGGACAGGATGTCGCCGAACAGATTGCTGCCGACGACCACATCGAACCAGTCGGGGTTGCGGACAAAGTGTGCGGTCAAAATATCGATGTGATACTGATCGGTGGTGATCTCGGGGTAGTCTGTGGCGATCGCTGCGAACCGCTCGTCCCAGAATGGCATGGTGTGGATGATGCCGTTTGATTTCGTGGCGGACGTGACATGCTTGCGCGGCCGGGTCTGTGCGAGTTCAAACGCGTACTTCAGAATGCGATCAGTGCCGCGGCGCGTGAAGATCGATTCCTGTATGACCGTTTCCTGATCCGTGCCTTCATAGATGCGCCCGCCGATGCTCGAGTACTCGCCCTCGGTATTCTCGCGTACTACCCAAAAGTCGATGTCTTCGGCCGTGCGGTTGGCAAGCGGTGTTGCTGCGCCCGGCATGAGCCGACAGGGTCGCAGATTGACGTATTGCTCGAATGCACGGCGAATAGGGATCAATAGTCCCCACAGGGAGATGTGGTCCGGGACCCCCGGAAAACCCACAGCGCCCAGAAAGATGGCGTCGAAGTCGCGCAGTTGATCGATGCCATCTTCGGGCATCATGCTGCCGGTTGCATGGTACGTCTCACAACTCCAGTCGAAGTGAGTCCATTCAAAGTCGAAACCGAAGCGCGTTGCCGCCGCGTCCAGGACGCGAATCCCCTCGGGGATGACTTCCTTGCCAATGCCGTCGCCCTCGATTACCGCTATTCGATGTACCACGTTGTCTCCCTCTTTGCCGCGTTCTTACCGTCTTTCCGGCGTTTCTACAGGGTCGAACGATACCACGGAGATCGCCCTGGTTCGGGCCCCGGAGGAAAGGTGTAAGGTTAGCGCGAGTGCCGATAGGGCGCGCCAAAACAACAGAAGTGAGGTGATGGACATGGCACACGATCTGCTGATTAAGAACGGCACGGTCATCGACGGTTCCGGGGCCCCGCGTTACCAGGCGGACGTTGCCATCGACGGCGGCAAGGTGGTGCAAATTGGCCGGATCAACGAGGCCGCGCGCGAGGTGGTCGATGCGGAAGGCCACATAGTCGCACCGGGTTTCGTCGACGGGCACACGCATATGGATGCGCAGGTTTTCTGGGACCCGATCGGATCATGTTCCTGCTATCACGGCGTCACGAGCGTGGTCATGGGCAATTGCGGGTTTACCCTCGCACCCTGTCGAGAGGACGAAGCTGATCTCGTCTTCCGCAATCTTGAACGCGCAGAGGACATCGCGCGCGAGGCCATGCTCGCCGGCATCAACTGGCGATGGGAGACATTCCCCGAGTACCTCGACGTGTTGGATGACGTGCCAAAAGGCATCAACTATGCGGGTTATCTTGGGCATTCGGCCCTTCGGACCTACGTCATGGGGGCCCGCGCGTTCGAGGAACAAGCGAGCCCGGACGAGGTGGATACGATGTGCCGCCTGGTTCAGGAAGCGGTGCGGGCAGGTGCCATGGGTTTCACGACGTCGCGCTCGCCGAATCACCAGACGTCGGACCACAAACCGGTTGCGAGCCGGGTGGCCAATTGGGAGGAGGTGCGACGCATCGTCAACGCGATGGGTCAAACCGGTGCTGGCATGTTTGAGATCGCCGGTGAGAACCATGGCCGCGACCCGGAGCGCATGCGCGAATATCACGAACGTCTGCGAGACCTTGCGGTGGAATCAGGCGTGCCAGTCACGTGGGGCATGTTCAGCAATCAAAAGGCACCGGAGATCTGGCGCGGCTACATGGACCTGTTGGATGAGGTCGCGGACGCCGGAGGACGCATGTTCGCGCAGGTGCACTCGCGGCAGTTGAACGTTATCTACACCTTCGAAGCGCACACCCCGTTCGATAGCTGGGATGTGTGGCGTGACATCCGCACGTTGCCCGTCACTGAACAGAAGGTGCGGCTGCAGGACCCCGAAATCAAGCGCGCGCTGGTTGATGCGGCGTCAGGGCCATCGGAGCGCCACAAGCGGGGCGGCCACGCGATGCTGCCGCCGGACTGGAGCGGCGTCTATCACATGCTCGATGCATCGAAGCCCGGCGAGTCCCTCGCCGACATGGCCGCGGCACAGGGTGTCTCGCCGGTCGAAGTGATGATTGATCTTGCCGTTGCGAGCAATCTGACCGCACTCTTCCGCATGCCCATCAACAATCAGAACGAAGACGATGTCCTGGAGATGATGAAGCACCCGCGTTCGGCGGTGACCTTTTCTGATTCCGGTGCCCACGTGTCCCAGATCATGGACTCGTCGCTGCAGACGAATGTCTTCAGTCAGTGGGTGCGTGAGCGCGAAGCGCTGACCCTCGAACAGGCGGTGCGGATGGTGTCGTTCGACACGGCCAATCTGTGGGGGCTGCACGACCGCGGCTTGCTGCGACCGGGCATGGCGGCCGACGTCTGCATCTTTGACCCTAAAACGATTGCGCCTGATCTGCCCGAAGTCGTGAGCGATCTGCCAGCAGGTGCCAAGCGCTTCAAGCAGACGGCGACTGGCATCCTTGCGACTGTGGTCAATGGTGAGGTGTTGTTGAAGGCCAACGAGCACACCGGTGCCGCGTCCGGCGAGTTGCTTCGCGGTCCTCTCGCCAGGCGTTAGCCTGCAGCGTGTGGGACCGGCGATCTCGAACTGCCCCGACTCAATCGTCGGGGATGGATGCAACTTCCGTCATCGTCACGCCGATGCTGACGGCCTCTCCCGCGCGACCGGTGAAGGGCGTCGTGATTGTGAAGGGCTGCGTGAGGTAACGGATTAGTCGGCGACAGCGCGCGTCGAGATCATCGGCATCAGGGCTCTCCTCGTCCAGGCGGGAGAAGTCAGGGTCGACCTTCTCGTATTCAGCGATGGCGTTGCGCGCGCTCACGGCCACGTGCCGGTGATGCCGGGACATGATGTCGGCATCGCCCGTGGCGGATTTCGTCAGCGAAGGATCAATAGCGGGAAACAGGTGTTTGATTGACCGTTTGCGGTCGAGCTTGATTTGCGATTGGTACGGCGCTTCAAGTGAATCCCACGAGGCCGTCTTTTGTTCCGGAAATGGGTTCACGATGATCGTTGTGACCGAGCCGACCTGGCTCTGGCGGGCGAGTCGGGGCAGGGCCGCTTCAATATCGTTCTCGAAGCCCTGGGTTGAGAGCAGGATCGCGAGCACGTGCCGCTGGCTTCGCCTGCGCGACCCGAGTGTTTCGGTGGGAGTAACTGCCTGACGGCTTACAGCGTTGCCAGGCGTTGAAAAACCGGGACGGCAAGGGGTCTGTCGGAGCGGTGGATTTTCGCACAGCATATGGACAGGTCTTGCCATGTGCAGCCATTGGCATCGGCCCATTCGTGCGTAGGATGGGTCACTCAATCGAACCTGGGGAAAGGTGCATGGCGGACTTCCTGAACGAACCGGGGAATCAAGTACCCGGCCAGCCCTCCCATAATTCGCCGTCCCTTCGCACGATGGTCGCGGTCTCGGTCGTTGGCGGCGTGATTTTGTTCCTTGGCTTGAACGGGGGCGCCGGTGACGGTCTCATGCTCGGTGACACGGCGGCCATGGCATGTCGATGGGTCGGCGCCTTGATCGTCGCCTGCAGCGCGGTCGGAATTGTCAGTGTGCGAG
>CAVOBC010000403.1:0-4056 GCA_963693635.1 Gammaproteobacteria bacterium
TGCGACCTACTATGGCATGTGCTCGCGGGTTGACGCTCAGTACGGCATGTTGCGCGGTACGCTGAAGTCATCGGGAATATTTGATGATACTGCGCCCGACCGTCACGTCAGGCAAAGCGACACCGAGAACGAGATTGATTGAACCTTTGATTAAAACTGCGTCACTCAATAATTGAACACGCGGGCAGATCTGAATCGCCGACCCGCAATCCTGCCGAGGATACCAGTCAGGCTAGTCGACAGTACAAGAGTCGAGTGAGCAAAAGAGTCGAGGGGGAGTAGCGATGCATCCACCGGACGCAAGTTCGGTACCACGGGTGCATCGCATTTTTTTGTGGCCTGTTTTTCTTTGCAAGAACACGCGAGGTTTACTTACAAACCGACTCCCAGGAATTTTCAGGATGACAATCGGGACAGTAACCAGCTGATTCCCAGGTGCCCCGTTAGCAGCATCTCAGGGTAAGGGTGCTGAAAAAGTGCTTTCCTGCACTTTTTCAGAGTCACGCGCCTCAGCCCGCTCGCGACAAATCAACGACTTAACAATGGCGATTTGCGGCCGATACTATTCATGGCTCGCGAAGCGAGCGTGAAATCTGTGTATCGGTCTAGCAGCATCTCACGGTGCCGGATTGCCGCGCTGTCGCGCAGGGAACACTGCAGCATATTGCTTTAGTTCCATGAAAGGCTGCTTTTTCAGCAGCCTGCTAGAACAGGGACCCCGTCCCGGGCGGCGTCGTCGGTCCAGACGTCAGGCTAACGATCTCGGTGGCCCCGATCGGCTCGATGCAGGCAGCCTCCTTGTTGCGTGAATTGTTCACGTAGTTCGAAACTGGCACGATCGCGACCGGAATCCGCAACGTCGGTGCAAGTAATTCCTGCAAGGTCTCTGGATCTGTGTCCTGGTTGACCCAGGCCGAAACCTGGGCCGGCGACAGGTGCACAGGTATGCGCTTGTGAATGTGCGCCATGGACGCCGGCGCCGCCGCCGTCACGATCGTGCAGCTCTCGATCACCTGATCGTCGCGTTTCCAGCGATCCCACAATCCGGCAAACGCAAACCCTGAGTCCTCCGCCGGAAGAATGTACCTCGGAATGCGAACGTTCGCCTCTCTGGCCCACTCGTAGTAACCGGACGCCGGAATGATGCAGCGCCGGTAGCGAAAGGGTTCACGAAACGCGCGGCTGCGTGTCAGGGTCTCCGACCTGGCGTTGAACATGCTGTATTTGTTGGTGGGCTCGTCGGTCCACCAGGGCACAAGCCACCAGCGCATGTCACGAATCTGCCAGCCTCCCTCCCCGGGCACGAGCACCGGCACTGCCTCAGTCGGCGCCACATTGTACTGCGTGGTCAGCTCAACCTGCATACCGGTAATGATCTGCACGAGTCGATGCAGCGGGTCATGAATAACGTTGAGACGACCGCACATGCGCTACCTGCCTTTGCCTCTTGCAACCGTTGACCTCAATGGGTCCAGTCCCGGGTTTTGCACCCGCGCTTTACCGGCGGCATCACCGCCGCGTAATTCGATCAACTTCGCTCATCTCCTCCGGAGACAGTTGCCAATTGATGGCGGCCGCGTTGGCCTCCACTTGCCCCGGTCCCGTCGCGCCTGCGATCACCGAGACCACCGTGCCCTGACAGGCAAGCCAGCTCATCGCAAGCTCCAGCAGCGTGTGGCCCCGCTCAAGCGCGAAGCCCGACAAGGCTTCAACGATATCGAAATTCGCGTCAGAGAGCGCGTTCGCATTGCCGGACAAGCGCGTGTCAGCAGGTGCCTGCTGGTTTCTCGTGTACTTCCCCGTCAGCAAACCGCTCGCAAGGGGAAAGTACGGCAACATGCCGAGCCCAAACGCCTCGCATGCCGGAATGACCTCACGTTCAATACGGCGGTCCAACAGACTGTACTCGTTCTGTGCAGTCACGAAGCGCGTCCCCGACTTGCCGATCCAGTCTGCGTGAGCGATCTGCCAACCCGTGTAGTTCGAATGGCCGATGTATCGCACCTTGCCAGCGCGGACGACGTCGTCCAGAGCTGACAGCGTCTCCTCGAAGCTGGTCTGGGTGTCGGGGAAGTGTTGCTGGTAGAGGTCAATGTAGTCAGTGCCCAGACGCCGCAGGCTCTCATCGACCGCGTGCATGATGTAGCGCCGAGACCCGCCTTTCATGAGTTCTCCGTCACCCATGGGGCCGCCAAACTTACTCGCAATGACAAGGTCGTGGCGGGCATGCTTTTTCAACGCGAGGCCAAGGTACTCTTCCGACAAGCCGCGTGGGCCGTAGATGTCTGCCGTGTCAAAGAAATTGATACCTGCCGTGACTGCTGCGCTGACAACCGCCCGGGTAGAGTCGGCATCACAGCGCCGGCCGAAGTTATTACAGCCAATACCGACCGCAGATACCCGAAGCCCGGTGGACCCAAGATTACGAAATTCCATGCACTCCCCGCGTCACTCGCTGAATTGACGCGCATCATACGAGGTGCCACGCGCGGCGCGCCACCCCCGCTCGACCCTCCCAGCCAGTGACCCATCTGCTTACAAGTTTTCGATACAAGCCCCGTGTTGTCGACGGTCAGACCTTGCCAGCATTTGGCGCCACAGCCGTATTGCGTTCGAGATCGAGTCCGGCTAGCCGGTCCACACCCGCAATCGCTCTCACTGGGGAAATGCGGTGCCTTTCAGCTTCCAAGGGAAAAAAAACGGAACCGCGCTGCTGGTTCCAACACCAGATGCACGCCAACTGCATCGCTTTGATTTTCCCGAAAAAATCGGTAACGTACGCGGTTTCCAAGAATCGGATTGAGCAATTCATTTGGCGAAGTTCGGCACCCTTCTTCATGGGCAGCTAATCTGACTTGATGGGCAGCTATTTGGGCTGCTGGCAGAGGCGGCTATTGAACGTTGCGGTTGTTGCGGTTAAAGGTAGCGATCGAAGGCTGCTATTGCGGTAGCGAATTATGGGATAGGACGAAAGGCACCTCCTTTTTTTGATCGACTGTCCCCTCGTTGAGGCCAGCGACGCAGAGTCAGGCGATCACGTACCAAGACACAAAGGGCCACCGTGCTCTTTTTTTTTTGATGGTGGAAAATGCGCCACATTGCGAACCTGAAGGATCTCTCCGCAGACGAACTCCACGAGATCCTGGACAAAGCCGCTGAGATCAAGGCTTCACCCGCCGACTTCCGGGGCCTTCTCGCCAGCCAATCGCTCGCCATGATCTTCCAGAAAACGAGCACCCGCACTCGCGTATCGTTCGAGGTCGGGATGACCGAACTCGGCGGTCACGCCATTTATCTCGACTGGGTAAAATCGAATTTCGTGCTTGCCGGGATCGAACTCGAAACCGAATACCTGTCGCGGAATGTCAGTTGCATCATGGCGCGCATGCGTTACCACGAGGACCTGCTCAAGATCATTAAAGGCAGTCAGGTGCCGGTCATCAATGGCTGCTGTGAGAAGTACCACCCGTGTCAGGCTCTGACCGACGTGTTAACAATTTCGGAGAACACGGAGGGCAATCTGACGGACGTTCGCCTCGCCTACGTCGGTGTGCAAAACAACGTTTCCAACTCGCTCACAATCCTCTGCGACAAACTTGGCATCAACCTGACCCTCGCAACCCCTGAGGCGGATGACAACGGCGAAGCCCGCGATGCCGATGTCGATCAGATCATCAAGTCTTCAAAGCACGTCGAGCACACGACCGACCCCCGCGCCGCAGTCGCGGACGCTGATTTCGTCTACACCGACACCTGGATCGACATGCAGTACTTCAACGACCCAGATCACAAAGACGAGAACGACGCGCGCCTCAAGCGGATGATGCCCTATCAACTGAACCAGGATCTCATCGGCGACCGTGATGTCAAAATCATGCACGACATGCCGATCCACGAGGGCTTCGAGATCGAAGTCGACATGGTGCGTGACCCGCGCTCGATCATCTTCGATCAAGCCGCCAATCGCGCACATGCCCAGAAGGGACTGCTGTGGTGGCTATACCAGGAAGCCGGGAATCTCGGCTAGAGAGCCCTCAGCTAAAGAGAGCCCTCAGC
>CAVOBC010000404.1:0-4012 GCA_963693635.1 Gammaproteobacteria bacterium
TAAATCGCCGTTGTTAAGTCGTTGATTTGTCACGAGCGGGCTGAGGCCCACGACACTGAAAAAGTGCAGGAAAGAACTTTTTCAGCTACCTGTTAGATGACAGCCGCGTTTAAGTAGAGCCGCGTTTAAGTAGAGCCGCGTTGTTGGCCCAGGCTCGTCAACGGATTACCAAACCCTCGACGATGCTTCCTGCAATCAGGATTTATCTCGCGGCCTGGTCCGAAGCAGACGGCCACTGCCGACAAGCGTTCCGGAGCAAGGATTAGCTGGCAGCGGTCTTCTTGGCACGGGTCTTCCCTTTGGCTTTGGCTTTGGCCCGCTTTTTGGCCGGTGCCTTCTCGCTCTCGACCCAGTTGCCATCCACGTAGTCAGCGCGCCAACCGGTCTGCTTACCGTCAACCTCAGACACGATGTAGTGTTCCTTGGTCTTGCGTTGGAACCGCACGAGGGAACGCCTGCCCTTGGAATCTTCGGCGGGCCCCGTGGTCAGAAATTGATATTTCGGATCTATCTCATTCTGATGCGGGACCAGTTCATCGACAAACGGGGCGCGCGTCTCCCTGTTCTTGGGAAACTGACTCGCGGCCAGGAAGATACCTGCTGCGCCATCACGCAGCAGGTAGGTGTCGTCTACTTTCTCGCAACGCAACTCAGGCATTGATACCGGATCCATCTTTGGCGGTGCCGCTTCACCGTTACGAAGCAACTTGCGCGTGTTCTTGCACTCATCGGACGTGCACCCGAAGTACTTGCCAAAGCGACCTGTCTTGAGCTGCATCTCCGCGCCACATTTGTCGCACTCAAGAACCGGCCCATCATAACCTTTGATCTTGAACTCGCCCTTCTCAGTTGCGAACTCAACGCAGTCCGGGTTGTTGCCGCACACATGCAACTTGCGTGCACCATCAATCAGATAACTTTCCATCGCTGTGTCGCACGACCCGCAACGTCGCTTGGCGCGCAAAATACGGGACTCTTCCTCGTCGTCACCATTGACGCTCACGACCTCATCGCCTGGAATCAAATTGATCGTTGACTTGCAGCGTTCCTTGGCTGGCAGTGCGTACCCGGAACATCCCAGAAAGACGCCGGTACTCGCGGTACGAATCTGCATGGGTCGCCCACATTGAGGACAGACGATGTCAGTCATCGACGGCTCATTGGAACGCATGCCGCCGTCTTCTTTACCAGCAACCGTCAACTTTTTCTCAAAGTCCTCGTAGAATGTGTCGAGTACCGCGTGCCAAGCAACGTCACCACCCGAAACCTTATCCAGCGATTCCTCAAGTTCTGCCGTGAATCCGTAATCCATCAGGTTCTGAAAGCTCTCCATCAAGCGGTCCGTTACGACATCACCGATCTTTTCGGCATAAAAGCGCCGGTTATTCAACGTGACGTAGCCGCGATCCTGGATCGTGCCAATGATCGATGCGTAGGTAGACGGGCGACCGATGCCGCGTTTCTCCATCTCGCGAACAAGGCTCGCCTCCCCAAAGCGCGCTGGCGGCTTAGTGAAATGCTGGATCGGCGTCAGCTCGACCATACGGAGCTTCTCGCCGACCTTGAAGTCCGGCAGCACAACTTCATCCTCGCGACGCCCCGCAGATACCCGGGTGTAGCCGTCAAACCGCAGGATGCGACCGCGCACGCGCAGCTCATACTCGTCGGCCACAACCGTCACCGTGGTACTCGTGTACTCGGCCGGGGGCATCTGGCACGCAACGAACTGCCGCCAGATCAGGTCATAGAGTCGCTCTGAGTCACGCTCCATACTCCGCAGGTTGTCCACCCTGACCGAAACATCAGAGGGGCGGATCGCTTCGTGGGCCTCTTGCGCGCCTTCTTTGCTGGCGAACAGTCGGGGTTGATCTGGCAAATACCGACTGCCGAATTCGGCACCGATAAACTCCCGACACCCCGCGACAGCATCTGCCGATAAATTGGTCGAATCGGTTCGCATGTATGTTATGTAGCCAGCTTCGTACAGGCGCTGAGCGAGCATCATTGTCTTTTTCACGCCAAACCCCAGACGCGTGCTGGCGGCCTGCTGCAGTGTTGACGTGATGTACGGTGCACCGGGACGGCTCTGGGTTGGACGATCTTCCCGTCCGGTCACTTCGTAATTGGCCGGCTGCAGCGTGGCAAGAGCAGCGGTCGTTACAGCCTCGCTTGCTGGTCTGAAGTCTGTTCCTGATTGCTTGCTCACCTGGAAACGAACGGATTCGACCGGCTGTCCGGCCTGGTCCTGCAGATCTGCAAAGACTTCCCAATACTCCTCAGGCACGAACGCCCGGATCTCCCGCTCACGTTCGACAATTAGCCGTACTGCGACCGACTGCACGCGGCCCCCGGACAAGCCCCGCGCAATTTTCTGCCACAGTAGTGGCGAGACCATGAATCCAACCACCCGATCGAGGAAGCGGCGTGCCTGCTGCGCGTTTACGCGGTTCATATTAATATCGCCAGGCTCTTTGAAGGCATCCTGTATTGCCTTCTCGGTAATCTCGTTGAAAACAACGCGGCGATAGCGCGACTCATCGCCACCAATTGCCTCACGCAAATGCCATGCGATGGCTTCTCCTTCCCGGTCGAGGTCGGTTGCGAGATAGATCTCATCGGCATTCTTGGCGAGACGTCTCAGTTCAGAGACAACCTTCTCCTTGCCTGGCAATATCTCGTACCGCGCATCCCAACCCCTGGGGTTGACGCCCATCCGTGCGACGAGTTGATCCTGCGCCTTCTTTTTCTTATAGGTTGCCTTCTTCGCGGGTGACATCTTGCGGGTCTTGGCTGCCTCCCTGGCGCGCGCCTTGGGATCAGCTTTGCTGCTCGCACCGACAGGTAGATCTCGAATGTGACCAACGCTCGACTTGACGATGAAATCATCGCCCAGATAACGGTTGATCGTCTTCGCCTTTGCAGGTGATTCAACAATGACCAATGATTTCGCCATGATCTTCTTTCGCCTAACTTTCGGGTTGCTATCGGTCGCGCTTATATCGGGTCGGACAATCGACAGTCAAGCAATCATGCGAAAAGAAAGTTGGAAAATACGCGCACCCGGGGCCGGTGGCGAGGGCCCTAACCGGTTCGCCAGCCCTGAAAATGCGTATTCAGTCCGTTCGTCGCGAACCTGCCTTCTCCTCACTGACAGTTTCGGCATCCCGCTCCATCTATCACTCGCATGCCGGCATGCGGACCCTAATCCTTTGACCTTGGCACCCACGCCTGATCGCCCGCGTATCCGCCGAGCGCCGCACGACGGATACTCAACACTCGATCATTAATCGTCTTCTTCGAGCGGCAGATGCACCGGCACATCCCTCGTCGCCTTCAGGAAGTCGACGATGACTTCGGCCGACGCGGCACCGCCCACCTCTTTCCAGTAGACCGATATGACCGATGCTTTCTCTTCCACCTTGACCACGTCGGCGGGCAATCGACCAACGGCCGCAGTGAGGTACGCAGTGAAATCCGGGTTCACCTGTTGAGGTGATGTCAGCCACTCCCACCCTGGAACGGGACTGACAGCTGCTTGCCGACGCACAACACACCAGTCGATGGGGTCCATTTTGCGCCAGTGCGTCGATGGCGGCCGGTGCAATCGGTACGCGACCACGGACAAAACCTGCGGCAACGGTTTACCGGTCGCGGTCAGATAGTCATCACCATCGGGGTCGGGGTCGTCCGTTTTGGTCAACTCTACGACCGCGCCCTCACCCATCGCAAAGCGGCGCATCGCTATTTGTTCTTTTTGCCGAGCAGATGGCAGTAGTGCAAATGCAGGTCCGATAATCAGCAACGCTGCCAACAGAATCCATAGCCAGATCACGCGTGTACCCCGCTCAAAAAGGTTCGTATCGACCCTGTATTCACGACCTATTTTCAATAGAATGAAAGAAAAAGAGAGTACTCATCGATGGCCGAATACTCACACATCCTGCTGGCAGTCGATCTGACCGAAGAATCCCGCCACGTCGCCGACCGGGCCGGTGCAATGGCAACCGCCCAC
>CAVOBC010000405.1:0-4003 GCA_963693635.1 Gammaproteobacteria bacterium
AATATTGCGGATCCGTCTTCGGTGAAGTGCACGTTGGCGGGGAGCTGGATGCTGTCGAGTCGGCGGAGGGCAAATGAATACAAGTCGTTGACGGCGAGGTCGTGTGTGGTCGCGACGCGGGATGCGGCTTCGTTGTAGCGATCGGCATCGCCTTTGATGCGACCGTTTGAACCATCGGGTACCGGTGTGGTCGAGCACCAGATGATACGGGCCTTTGTTTCCAGGAGGCGAAGTGTGATCTGGTTTAGGTTCTGTTCGTACTGGTCGATTGGGACGTGCTGCGACCCAGACTCGGGCGGGTTGGCCATCTGGCCGGTTTCGTCGATGTATTTCAGGTCGTGAAGTCCAAAGTTGAAGTGGATGATGGACCATACTCGATCGCCAAGCCATTCTTCCAGTTGTTCGAGTCCACGTATTGTGGGTCCGCAGTTGATCAGCGGCCGGAAGACGTTGGCGATGCCGTCGAGTTGCTCTCGGACCGGGAGCGTGTAGCCGATGGAGATGGAGTCACCGATCAGGAGCACGTTG
The DNA here is from genome assembly GCA_963693635.1 of Gammaproteobacteria bacterium. Classification (GTDB taxonomy): domain Bacteria; phylum Pseudomonadota; class Gammaproteobacteria; order Pseudomonadales; family Azotimanducaceae; genus CAVOBC01. The sequence continues at coordinate 529 of CAVOBC010000405.1, forward strand.
GGGAGCGAAGGATGGACGTTCGGCAAGGCGAATGCTGGATTGTCTGCCATAGGGTACCTGGGGAATTAGAATTGATGATGGAAGATCGAGGATTGGAAATTGGAAACCAGAAGGCTGCAACCGGTCTTCTGCCGATCGGTCTTCGAAATGGCAGATCATGGCGTTGGCTAATGTAATGACGATGGGGCTAGGAAGTAGAAATGACTAACCAGGGAGATCAGTGAAAATAGGAAAAATAAACCGTAACAGAAGGACCAGGTCAAAGTACGTGGATGAAGCCGATTTCCGGGTCTTGATGATCGACCCAGTGGTGTCGGTGGTGATGCACGTTCGAGCGGGTTATTGGCTTTAGTCTTCAGTGGGCTTTGTCTTACTTTACATTTGTGTGAGGCAGGGGGCCCTGTGTGTCAACCTGAGCCCATACAAAGTGTGCTGGCTTCGTGCAACCAATCAATGATCAGGGCTTCGAACAACGCGGTGAAGCGTCCGCCACTTTCCGCCCACGGCACCGACACCTGATGAATGCCGTGGGTATCGCAGTTGGCCCTCGGCACGTCGGCAATGACGATGGTTTTATACTGCATCGTGTCCAGATGACGCCAGCGTCGCTGGCGCGTGTCGTAGCCCGTGCACCGGCGCCCACAATCCGGACACTTCAGCGCGGTCGATGCATGTTCCACCCAGACTCTGACTTCGCGCTCTTCGGTCGCCAACTCGACTTCTCGAACAACCCAGGGTCGTTGCAGTCCAAGCAGGCCATTCCACAGATTTTTATCTCTCATCGTTACAGCCTTATCGAACGCCAGGCGCAGCTGCAAAACCCATCAAGCTCGGCTCGTCGGTTGCAGAGCTCTGCGGCGCAGCCGACGAACGGGCTTGTACGGCGAGGCTGCAGTACGCTGGCCGACGTTCCGATGACAAAGGCATCCGGACTGCACGCCGGCGAGGCGCACGTTGGGCAATCCCAAGCGAATCTGCCCACACGAAAACCGGAAGCCCCATGTAGTTAAAGAAACCCAGCCTTGAGTGCCACCGCACTACGCCCGCTGGGGGAGAGCAGGAGAGCGCAGAGTGGCCGGAGGGCTTCCCTCGCTAGGGGTTGATACGCAAATTGCGGCGCGTGATCGCATCTGCGCGGTCGGAATCGTCGAGTGCGAGCGCGGCCGCAGCCATGTTGTCGAGCGTGTTGGCGGCGCCGCGGAAATTGACGTCTGGCATGCGCTCGAGTCGGCTGAGCAGGTCGTCGAGTCCTGCCCGGTTGTTCGTGCGCAGGTGGTACAGCATTTCCACGTCGGATGACATCAGGCTGTCGGCGGGTTCGGACTGCCTCGCTCGTAGCAGATGGCGTCGCGCTGCGTCGAGGTCCCCGCCCAGCAGGTAACTGTGGCTTGCGACGTTGTTGAGGATTACGTCATCTGGCCGATGCGGCAGCAGACTGAGGGCGACGTTGAGCGCGGCGGCGCCCTGCCGGTCGGGTGGGCCACTCTGATATTGCAATGCCGCTTTCTGGGCGAGGTAGATGAACATCGGATGCAGGGGCAGGTGTGGTGATGCAAGTGCGACCGGCGTCTCGGCTCCCTTTGATAACTGGGCTTCGAGCGCGTCGAGGCGCTGGCTGAAGTGCGCGTTGAGCGAGCTCGTGACAACGAAGAGACAGGCGGCGGCAAGTGCGAGTCAGCGGTGCAGGGGCGGCGATGCGGCGCGCAGACGGGGGCTACCCATGGCCCCGAGTACGCCCACGAGCACGACCGGACCGATCCACTGCAACGGGAAGCTGAGCGTCGCTTGAACCAGGACTCCTGTCACTGCGACGGCGCCGACCATCGGTATCACGGCCTGCTTGCCGAGCGCGCGCCGAAATGCGAGTGGTCCCGCAAGGACGGCGAGGCCAACAATCGCCAGGAATCCGGTGACCCCGGTCTCCGCCAGGATCTGCAGGTAGTCGTTGTGGGCATAGCGACTGCGGTAGGTGTACGCGGTCGCGTGTGGTGCATGCGCCGTCTGCAAGGTGTCGGGGCCGGCGCCGAGTAGCGGATGCTGCGCCGCGACCCGGACCGCTCCGGTCCACTGGCTGAGCCGTACGTACGGTCGCTCTGATGGCGACTGATCACTGAGCGCAAGGTCACGGGCCGACTCGTCAACGTTGCGCTCGACGAGTTCCGTAATCGGCCGCAAGCCGGTGTGATCGACGTTGATGAGTAACAGAAATACCAGGACAGGCACAATCCATAGCCGCCGGTGACGGAGAACCTGGCCGCGTTGAAACAATCTGATTGGGGGGCGGTCCGCCCGAAGCGCTGTCGCGCTGACGAGAAGGACGATCTGTACGCCGGCTGCGAGCCAGGCGCTGCGGGCTTCGCTGATGACAATGAAAGCGAGACACAAAGCAATGCCAAGGCCGGTGATGAGCGTGCGGGCGGGGTGCGCCGGGTCGGCTCCCGGGCGAGCGAGGACGACCCCTGCCACCCACGCCGGCACGACGATGTGCGTTGCGACATTGGTGTTGCCAAAGGTTGCGGCGGGCGGCACGGCCTGCGGGATGAAAGCAAGGACGGGCGAGTAGGGAAATAGATATTGGACGAGACCAAGCCCTGCGGTCAGTACGCCGCTCGCAAAGACCCAGCCAAGCACGATCTCGCCTTGGCGGCGGCCCTGACAAACGAGAAGGAAAGCGACGCCGCCGGTCAGCCAGATCAGGGTCTGGACGAGCGAGTGGCCGACACGGCTTGTGCCGGGGGCACTGGCGAGACTAATGATGCCCACGAGCATGGCGAGGTCTGTAACGCGACTTCGGGTCGGCAGAACGAGTTCGGTGCGGGTTGCGGCTGTGAGGGCAGCGACGCCGGTCAACCAGGCCTGCAGGGCCGCCGTTTTGACGAACATGAACTCGCCCACGCCCGAACCGACGGGGCTCGTGGCCACCAGAAGCAGCACGCCGATGCCGGCGAGGTGGGCTGTGACTGTCTCGTTCGCCAATCCACGGGGATGACTGACAGCATCGGACATGGCGCGCCTGATGCAATGTTTGCCGCATCATACCGTGCGGGTTTGCGCTCGCAGGCGGCGCCCAATCTTCTGCAAGAAAATGCGAGGTTTGTTTGCCAACCGACTCCCAAGAGCGCACCGACCCCCTGGAGCCCTGATTGCCGGTCAGGACTGGCGTCCGAACCCGCTTGTACGCCGTACTCTGGTCGGCTTTCGCGAGTGCCGCCGCCGGACGCGCCTGAAATCCCCGGCAATGGTACAGTCCGCTTCTTGAATCTGAGTGTCGCTGATTTGTCACGTGCGTGCTGAGGCTGGCGACGTGAGAAAAAGCGCCGAGACGAGTTTCTTCCGCCGCGTGCTCAGGAACCTGTGCGTCTGCCTTGCCCGTAGCAAGTGCCGGGCGTTGCAAGCAAGCGAAACGGCGGTGGGTCGACGTAAATGGGGAGCGAGAACGCGTGTATCTGAATGAGTTCAGCGATGGTCTGGTCGC
>CAVOBC010000406.1:0-3999 GCA_963693635.1 Gammaproteobacteria bacterium
TCGGCATGTGGACGGGGTGGTGTCGGATGTGTCCGGCCCAATATCAACATGATTGCCACCTCAATCACAAAGAGGACGGCGTAGATGTGAATAAAACTCACATCGATGTCGAACACAAACTGCAGCAAGCCGTATGCGACCACATGAAAGACGATGACGACCTTGGCGGCGACCGGTGGCACTCGGGCTGTAAAGAGTCCCACCAATACCAGAGTGACGACCGGGATGTTGTAGAAACCGGTGAAGACACGGATGAGTTGCCACAGACCGTCAGGCGCAAATTGCAGGAAGGGCGCAACCAGGAATGAGAAGAGTGCGATGACGACGCTCGCAATGCGCGCGATCCGAATGAGGTCGGCGTCCGTTGGTTGGGTCTGCGCAAGCGGCTGGTATACATCGAGGACGAACAACGTCGCGGCGCTGTTCTGCAGCGAGTTAACGGAGCTAAAGACCGCGCCAAGCAAAACGGCGAGGAAGAAACCGGCGAGGTAAGTGGGCAACACATCGGCGACAAGCGTGGGGTAGGCAAGGTCCATGTGGGTAAGGGTGCCGCCATAGAGATGGTAGGCAATCACTCCGGGGAGCATCATGAACACGGGCACGAGTAGCTTGAAGAACCCGGAGAGAAGCACACCCTTCTGGCCTTCGCTGAGGCTGCGCGCGCCCAGGGTCCGTTGGATGACGTACTGATTCGTTCCCCAGTAGAAGAGATTCGCGAGAATCATGCCGGTAAAGAGGGTGCCGAAAGGCACCGGATCATCGCTGCTGCCAATCGCATTGAGCTTGTCGGTATCTTCGGTCAGGACAATGGTGAGACCGGCAACCGCGTCGCCGCCGCCGAGTGCGACAAGGCCAAAGAACGGAACGATCGCGCCGATGACCAAAAGCCCGATGCCATTGATCGTGTCCGACACGGCGACCGCGCGCAGGCCGCCGAAGATGGCGTATGCGGCGCCGGACATACCGACCACGATGATGGTGACGACTAGCGCCACCTCGGGCGACACGTCCAGCAGGCGCGAGACGTCAAACAACCGCACTACGGCGAGCGATCCGGAGTAGAGAATTGATGGCATGGTGATGAGACCGTAGCCCGCCAGGAACAGGACGACGGTCATTTTCCGCACGCCCGGGTCGAAGCGTTCCTCAAGGAACTGCGGCAGTGTAGAGAATGCGCCGTTCAGGTATCGCGGCAGAAACACGAGTGCCATTATGATAATGGCGAAGCCGGCGGTGACCTCCCAGGCCATCGCGGTCATGTTAAAGCCGTATGCCGAACCATTCAGACCGATCAGTTGTTCGGCTGAGAGGTTTGTCAGCAGCAACGACCCCGCGATGAAGGTGCCGGTCAGGCCGCGACCGGCGAGAAAGTAGCCGTCGCTGGTTGCGACTTTGCCGCGGGTCTGGACGTAGGCGAAAGCCGCGACAAGGGCCATGAAGAAGGCGCAGGAAGCGAGCGTAAAGCCAAGGTTGTCGCTTGCCACTGCCCGCCCCTCGCTCGTTACTGCAGATTAGTGATCGAAGATTGAACGCGCAGCTTGAACCGATTTGCTCCGTTTCGTGGTTATAGCGACCTTAAGTTAATCCCCGTCGGGTGCGGGTTCGTCGAACGAAAACGACGCGTCCTGATCGGCTCGGCCCTGCGCAAGGATCTCTGTCCAGTTTGACCGTTCGAAGTAGATCTCAAGCCGGTTGCGCTCAGGGTCTGCGAAGTAGATGGAACGCTGCTTGGTGTGGTCCAGCATCGCCGCGACGGGCACGTCGTTCTCAGTCAGCACCGCGCCGGCGTCGCGCAGTGCGGCGTAGCTTGCCACCTTGAACGCAATGTGGACGATCTGGGTGCCCTCGCGCGCAGGCCGCGTCCCCAGCATCCCCATGGGAAAGAGATCAATCGTATGGCTCGTGCCTGCCAGACTTAGAAAGACGCCGCCGTGATCAGGGTCGCGCTCTAGCAAGACGAAACCAAGTACCCTCTGATAGAAGTCAGCCATCGAATCGATATCGGTCGCGGCGATGGCGCAGTGGCCGATTGAATCAATCTTGATGGGCATAGGTCCGCTCAGTGTTGACCAATGTTGGATATCGGTCAACCGTTCGCGTGTGAATCCTGCCGCTGCGAACGTGATTCCATGTATCGGTCAATCAGGCTGATTTTCAGAGCCTGATAGTTGGTGGTGGGGCTACGACGCCTATTGAGCCTTAGCTTACGTAGCCGAGATTGGGCCCCTCGTCACGCCAGCCATTAAAGCGTTTCTCGCCGAGCAGTTGTGCGAACCGTGGTTCGTTCGCATATTGCTCAAAGACTTCGGGGTAACGGTCGTCGCCCCGCAACTCCTGGGTGTCCATGAAGTCTCGGCAGAAGTACGCGGCGAGGTTGATGCGGGTGCCGGGAACTTCCCGGCGCCAGCCCCCATGCCACGAGTTGCCGTGCCAAACGACAGCGTCGCCCGGATCGATATTCATCGTCACGCCACCGATGGGGACATCCCATTCAAGGGCATCGACTTCGCTCTGCGACAATTTCTCAGCCATGATCTCGGGCATTGTCCGGCCTTGAACTGTCCAGTTTTCGTGCGCGGTGGGTTGTCGTTGTTTGTGGTGGCTGCCTGGGAACAAGACCAGTGCGCCAGCTTCCTGGGAATAAGGCGTGAGCGCGTAGTTGCAGTTGGCGACCAGCGATGATGGTGTCAAACAGCCGTCAGGTATGCCGTCAGCATGGACGCCGAGCGGGTAACCACCCGGGCCGCGGAAGTGACTACCCATGGACGATAGAACGCAGGTTTCGCCGAGCAGGTACGTGACAAGCGCGAGTGGCTTCGGCTCTAACAGAATCTCGGGGAATACGGGATCGTCGAAGAGCAGGTAATGCTGATATCTCATTCCGTTGTACTCTTCAGCGGTTGCCGCGTTTTGATCGATGCTGTGCCTGGACTCTTTCTCGGCACGGCGCAGGATCGCCGCCCTGGCGCGTTCGATGCGATCATCTGACAGAACCCCACGGACAACCGTGTAGCCCTGCACTTCGAGTTCAAGAAGATTGTCGGTTAGCCCCAGCTCATCGATGTTGTCCAGCGCCCGCCGGCCTGCGGCATTCGCCGCGCTGGCAATCGCGGGTGCTGTGGTTTCTGTACTTGTTTGTGCGCTCAGTTCTGACATCTTTTCAATCCTCTTGAATCCCTAACGCCCGACCGAACATACAATAGTGGCATTGGTCGTGAGAGGCGCTCGCTCGAGCGTCATCGGGTGTTGAAACCGCGGTGGGCGGAATCCTTGACTATACCCCAACGTCGCCCTGCATAAAGAAGCTGGCGTGCGGTGCAGGGATGCACCGCACATTTTGTGCAAGCCTCTTTTCTGCAAGATCATGCGAGGTTTGCGTGCAAACCGACTCCTGGGAATTGTCAGGATGACAATTTTGGGACAAGAACTAGCTCGTTCCTGGACGTCGGTTTGCCAACAAACGACGTGAGGGAGCACTCCGCGGGTCCTTGGATTTCGTCCATAGATCGTTCCGGGTGGTGGGGATGCCTGGCCAGCGCACCGACCTCGAACTGACCCGTCACCGGGACGGAGGATGCTTGCGCCTCAAGCAGACCCTGCTCAGAACTCAGATGAACGTCCGTGTACGATGAGTCCTTCGTTTGCCGGGCGTGTTGCGGCAGGTCAGGTCAAACAGCGTTAGCCATCGGCCATCGGCCAGGGAGATCAAATGGGGGATTTGAGCGGTAAGGTCGCCTTCGTCACGGGCGCCGGTTCGGGTATCGGTCAGGGCATCGCTGAGCGCCTCGCGCGTGATGGCGCTGACATCTGCATCGCGGACTTCGACGAGGAAGGCGCAGAACGTACCGTCGATCTCGTCGGCCAGTTGGGACGCCGTGCCGTGGCGGTGAAAACGAACGTCGCGGTATCCGTGCAACTCGAGGCGGCAGTCGAGGCGTGTCACCAGCAACTGGGCCGTCTTGACATCGCTGTCGCTAACGCCGGAATCGGCCGCGGTGC
>CAVOBC010000407.1:0-3985 GCA_963693635.1 Gammaproteobacteria bacterium
AGCACAACCGCGGTGGCGGCGACATCCCGGCGATCCCAGCTGGCGCGCACCGCGGCACGGTCAATCGAGTCATAGGTCAGGCCGCGAATGCGCTCACGATCCGGCGCGGCGTCGGTCCACGAGGCCACGACGATGGTGACAACGCAGATCAGGAACAGGACACCGGAGAAATACAGGAAATTGAAGTCGCCGATCGCCGCAAGCAACGCGGGCGACTCGATCTTGCCTTCGCCAAACAGGGCCTGTATGACGAGCTTGCTCATGCCGAGCACGAAGCCGAGACCGAGTCCCCACACCGCGCCGCGAGTGTTGATGCGGCTCGAGAACAGGCCCAGCAGAAACACTGCGGTGATCGGCGGCGCGAGGTACCCCTGCACGTTCTGCAGGTACTGGTACAGACCTCCCTCCGATATCAGTGGCATTATCGGAATCCAGGCGAGACCGAGCAACACAACGACCACGGTGACCAGGCGGCCGACGGTGACAAGGTGCAGCTGGCTCGCTGCGGGGCGCAATTTTTCGTAGATATCCACGGTGAACAACGTTGCCGTCGAGTTGAACAGCGACGACAGTGAGCTCATCAGCGCCGCCATCAACGCCGCGACGACGAGGCCGCGCAGGCCCTCCGGCAGCAGCGTCGTTACCATGATCGGAAACACCTGGTCGCCGGCAAGACCGCCGGCTGATGTCAGCGGAATCGCTATCAGGCCGCGCGCGTACAGCGCGGCACCGATCAGGCCGGGGATCAGGAAGATCATCACCGGCGTGACCTTGAGAAACGCGCCGAACAGGGCGCCGCGCCGGGCCGTCTTCAAGTCCCTGGCGGCCAACGTACGCTGCACGATGTACTGGTCCGTGCACCAGTACCAAATGCCAACGATGGGCGATGCAATCAGGATCCCCAGCCAGGGAAAGTCCGGGTCGGACAATGGCCGCCACAGCGCGTACTGCGCGACATTCTGGCTGGTGAACTCCCGCAACTCACCCCAGCCGCCGAGCCGCTCGAGTCCGAACCAGGTCACTGCCGCCGAGCCGATGATAAGGATCACGGCCTGTACCGAGTCCGTGTAGAGCACGGCGCGCAGGCCGCCCGCGACGGTGTACAGACCCGTCAGCACGACGGTTGCGATCGCGCCAACCCAGAACGCATTCTGCGGCGAGCCGAACGTGTTCGGCAGCAGCGTACTGAATACCACCGCGCCGGCGTAGACGGTCACCGACACCTTGGTCAGCACATAGGCTGCAAGCGATACCAGCGACAACATCCAGCGCGGCTTCGGGCCGAAGCGCCGCTCGAGGAACTCGGGCATCGTAAAGACTTTCGACTCGTAGTAGAACGGCACGAAAATCCAGGCGAGCAGCACGACGATCCACGCATGAAGTTCGTAATGCGCCATGGCAAGCCCGGTCGACGCGCCCTGCCCCGCCAGGCCAACGACATGCTCCGAACCGATGTTCGAGGCAAAAATCGACGCGCCAATCGCAAAGAACCCGACATTCCGGCCAGCGAGAAAATAATCAGTTGTGTTTTGCTGCTTACGCGTTACCGCGATTACAACGATCAGCAGTACAAGAAAATACAGCCCAACGACTGTCCAGTCGACCAAGTTCAAAGTAGTCATGTTGTCGAGGTTCTCCGGCGGGCGTGTCAAGTAAACTGTGTAACTGCATTTCAGACTAGCACCCGATCTTCGAATAATATGACGAATTGATTGAGCGCTGCCTTCCAACCGCGAATCGGCCGGTTCCATTTCTTCGAGGCGTTATGCAGGCCGAGATACAAAATCTTCTGGATCGATTCGTCGTTCGGAAACGCACCGCGATTCTTTAGCACCTTGCGCAGCGAGTAGTTCAGCGATTCAATCGCGTTGGTGGTATAAATAAGTTTGCGGATCGTCGGCGGAAAGTCGAACAGCGCGGTCAGACGGTCCCAGTCGGCGCGCCAGCTTGGCCCGATCGCCGGATATTTGTCACCCCAGCTGGCCTCGAAGCGGTCCAGCGCCGATGCCGTTTCCTCAAGCGTGGCAGCCGCATAAATGGCCCGCATTTCCGCTACTGTCACCGAGAACCCGCGTATTTTCCCGACGTACGTTGCCAATCCAGCCGTCTGGCATGGCGATTCCCTGGCGGCTGAATCGGTGAGATAATCGCCCGAGTAGAGTTGTAGTCCAGCTTGAGCTGTGTGCAGGTGCATGGTCAGACCGCTCTGCGGAGACGAAGGTCAAATTTTGTGGCCCCTACCTCACGAATTTCACCGCTAGGAATCTTGTCACCATCAACAGGCGTGAATTAGTCTGCTGAACATTGAGTGCTGACAGCAGTCAAAAATTTCTAACTTTTTGGCCAGGATTAGCAGTTACCGGTGTTAAAAATCCTGGCTGCGGACAGGCTGAGCCTTTTCCCATTCTTCCTGGTCGACTTTTCGAACCTTTTGGGTAAAGGCAAAGGCCCCATTTTTATTGCCAACCACAAAATCGGTCAGACCATCTCCATTGAGGTCGCCGCTGACCAATTGCCGTCCGATGCCTGCCTGGTCGTCAATTTGGTGAGGAACGAATTCCACCTGGCCATCATCCTGGCGCGTGAGCCGGAAATAATAGATCACCGGGTCCTGTCGGGACCCTTCGTCGCCGAAGTCGTGAGCCCGGTAGGTCTTTCCGGTCAAAATGTCCTTCAGGCCGTCACCATCGATGTCGACAAGCTCTACTGCGTGAAGTTGGGAGAATTGAACCCCATAAGGGTTGTCGGTATTTTCCTCCTGCTTACTCATAATAATATGTTCTTTAAAGGTGATCTTCTCTCCGGAGTCACCAAATTGACGGACTTGTTCAAACCAGCTCAGGCCCCAACCGTGAGCATCCAGACTGGTGATAACGTCGTTGAGCCCGTCACCATTTACGTCATAGGCATACATATTGCCTCCCCCAGTGAGACAACAGAACACGGGGTTCGTCTTCCTATTAACGAATTGAAAGGGGTGATACTCCCAATCTTGGCCGAATTCCAGGGAGGCGGGTTGTCGCATCCAGCCATCCCCGGTTATGTAGTCGGTGCGTCCGTCGCCGTCGATATCCCCGATTCCCATGCCGTGGGTGTAGTGATGAATTTCCTCTTCGAGGGTCGATACCGGGTGAAAGATCCAGGGAAGCGTCGGAGCTACAGGGTTCGGCGACACATAGCCGTAATGCTTGCCATAGGCCGTCAACAGTTCAGGCACCCCATCGCCGGTAAGGTCTTTAAAATCAGGTGCTTCGTTTTTGACAGCGTCAGTGACAAAGTGCTTCTTCCAATGGACCGGCTTATCCGGGGCCTTACCACCAAAAGGCTTGCCCGGGTTCTCGTACCAGTAAGCTTCGGTATTCGGAAGTCCCGCCGTCAGGACATCCGTCCAGCCGTCTCCATTGATATCGGCGGGGAATGAAAAGAAATTATCCAGAGAATAATATGAAAAATCATTTGGGTGTCGCCTGGTCGGCGCTACCGCTGGATAGAATTCGTGACGAAAACCTTCCCTTCGATCGAAGTTAGGTCCCAGAAATATGTTTGGTCCACTGACGATATCCGGATGACCATCCTGGTTAAAGTCACCGATCGCGGCGCCTTCAGACCAATATATGGGGGTCATTTCTTGTTTTTGAAATTCACGAATAACAAGGTCGTCGGCCTGAGCGACGACCGTTAAGCATAAGTAGGTGAACATCAATGCTGCGACGCGCTGAATTCTTTTCATCTTATTGCCTCATTTCGGCTGTGCACTTTTTGAAAACGTTTTCATTACTCTAGCGTAGCTTGTATAGGGTCTGCAAATAATTCTGCTTAATAAAACGTAGGCAACAATCAATTACTCTCTAATATGAGAAAGAGGTAAATGTAATGTCTGATAGGCAAAACAATAATAATTATGCAGCCGTGCATGATGACTATGCATTGTCACCTGTACCAGAAAGTGCTCGAAGAGGTTTGTTTTCGATGTCGGCAGTTATGC
>CAVOBC010000408.1:0-3977 GCA_963693635.1 Gammaproteobacteria bacterium
CGAAACCACCATAACGCTCTGGGTACCAGTTTCTGGATCGCGCCTGATCGATGCTCGGCCTCCGCTTCCTTGAAGTACTCGACCTGCACGAAATTGAAGTAGTACAACAATCCAATCCACATTATGCCTGACAGGAAATGTATCCACCTGAAGACGTAGTCCAGACCAAAACCGGAAAACAATGCTATATCCATGGTCTCTCCCAATTATTCTTGTTTGCGAACGCTTGTTAGTAGTGCTTGTTGTTATCGCTCAGGTCAATAGGGCTCAGGTTGATAGGAGGGTGACTGTACCATTCCTGTGCCCATCCCTGCGTCCGCATTGTAAATGTTCCCGCAGCGAGTGTCTGGACCAAAACGCAAGGATTGTGTCGCAGGCGTTTGGTGGGCTTCGGGGCATAGGCGCCAATTATCTTTGATGCCATGAACGAGGTCGATGAAGGTGTTTAGACTATCAGGCCGATGAAAAAGCAGCCTGATAGACCGGTACATGGATTTCACGTTCGCTTCGTGAGCGGGCTGAGGCCCGCGACTCTGAAAAAGTGCATGAAAGCACTTTTTCAGCACGCTGCTAGAGTGCCTGCGGGTACCCCAAAAAAGCTTCGAGTCAGGCTGGAGGATCTATTGATGAATCCGCTTCGATCCATACTGCTGTTGTCCCTTTTCGTGCTGCCGGTCTTCCTGACCGGATGTGTCACGACGAATGAGCGCAAACAAGCGGTCGCCAACGTCGACCTGCATTGGCGCACTTTGAACGACAAGTTCATGAGCACGAATGGTGCGAAGTCGTTTGAGATGTCCCGACGTCAGGCGTTTGTCACTTCCATGGGGGCGCTCTCCAGCCTCGGCATGATTGTCGTTTCCCAGGACATCGAAACGGGCTATCTGCTCGCGTCGGCGCCAGCGCCAACGCCACTTTCAGTAAGCGAGTGGGAGGTCGTGGTTGAAGCGGAGACCGATGAACTGCGCCGAATTGTCGTGGAGGAAGTCGGGATACTCGGCAATCTGTATAGACTTGACCCCACTGGCAAGGACATTCAGGCGAGTGTTTTGGTTCGCGAGAATGGCGCCGGTTCGCAAGTGCAACTCAGTTTTCGCCTGCTGAATAAGGACACAGTCGGTGATCCCGTCAGGTCCCAGATTCTGCCGACGGCAGCGAAGTTGGGTGTTGAGATTCTGGACCGCGTTTGAGTCGCAGGCGTCTGTACGCCCGCAGCGCGGGACGGTTAAATCTGAAGTGCCGTTGGTCACCGAGTCCAGTCGGGAAATCATCACCGTGAAGAAGGTTTGCACCAGCGTTGCAGATGGCGTGCGGTCCCTCAACGAGGCACGACAAGAGCTGGAGCTGTCAGTCAGACGAGCGGCTCTTTCCGAGTTCTTTGGCGACTACAGCTCGTCGAGAAGTCAGGGCAAGGAGTGCATGCTGGACTACGACGTCATCTCGCCCGCTTCTGCCGGCATCATTCGGACCCGGGGCAACCCGAGGTACTTCAACGGTGAATCGTTGGGCGAGGTGTGTATAGAAGGAACCTTCTACCTTACCAATGCGGATGTGAAGAAACGCCAACCCCGGCAGCTCGCCGAGGAGAATGCCTGTTATGTCAACGAGGATGAGTCGTTGAACAGCCTGCGCAACAACTACCCCGGTGAGATCATCTCGAAACTGGTGGCCCCAGGTTAATCCGGACCTGCGACGTTACGAATCAGCGCTTTCTTCCCTTGCGCGAAACTTGCAGGTGGTCAATGAGCGGGTCATAGCGGCGAATGTCATGTGTGCAGACGTGTCGTTCGAGATAATCCCGCTTGAGGTGGAATTGTTAGCGGCGGTAACCGCGGTTTTCTGCTCGTCCTGACTCATTTCGCCGCCCTGATCGCCGGCACGTTCGCCAGCCGATTCGCCGCTTTCCGGGACCTTGCGGGTCGGTCGTAAGCGCCGGGTGGCCTGTGGCATCATGAATGCATGCTAAGTCCATATCGCGTTCTCGATCTGACAGATCACCGGGGTGAGATTGGTGCCATGATCCTTGCGGATCTCGGTGCTGATGTCATAAAGATTGAACCTGTCGGCGGTTCCACCGCGCGGCACCAGGGGCCCTTTGCCAAAACGGGTGCCGGTGACGTTGGCGAGAGCCTGCAGTTTGCCGCGTTCAACCGAAATAAAAGATCCATCGCCCTCGATCTCGACCTCAGCGAAGATCGTGACGTGCTGATGCGGCTCGTGGCGGGTGCAGATTTTGTACTTGAGTCCGGCACATCCGGTACAGAGGGACCGCTTGGTCGGCGCGGCATCGATTTCGAAACACTTCGTGCCGCGAATCCGCGCCTCATCCATGTGCTGATCTCTCCCTGGGGAGCAGATGGTCCGGCCGCCGGCACGCCTGATAGCGATCTGACTATCGCCGCGATGGGCGGCCCGGTCGCGCTTCAGGGCTCGCCAGATCGTGCGCCGATTCGCGTGTCAGTGCCGCAGGTCTGGCGTCACACCGGGGCCGAGGCCGCAGCCGCTGCGCTGATTGGACACCGGCGCATGCTGACCAACGGCGAGGCACAATTTGTTGATGTTTCCGCTCAATGTGCCATGACGTGGACAACCATGAACGCGATGGATGCCCACGACGTTCAGGGATTTGATTTCGAGCGCATGGGGTCGACCGTGCAACTGGGCGTTGCCGCAATCGACCCCGTTTTTGAATGTGCCGATGGGTTTGTGGTGGTGGTGCCGAACGGCGGGATGATCGAACCCTTGCTTGGCCACCTGATCGCTGAGGGTTTTGCCGACGAGACCTGGTTGGCGGAGGACTGGGCAACCTTCGACATGCGCTTGATGATGGGACAGGAGACGCGCTTCAGTCGCGAGCAGGCGGCCGAAGCGATGATGAAGTACCTGAAGAGCCGCACCAAGGCCGAACTCTTTGCCATGGGCATCGAAACCGGACTCACCTTCGCGCCGGTGAACACCGTCGCGGATCTTCTCTCGATGGAGCAGCTGACAGCGCGGGGCCAGTGGCACGAGATTGCTGTGGACGATCAAAAGGTGCGGGCGCCGGGTGCGTTCGCACTGATGAACGAAGCGCCTATCGCCCTTGACCGACCGGCCCCCGGGGTCGATGAGCACGGCGCCGAGATACGCGCAGAGGCGCAGCGTCACTGTGCCGACAGCGACGCTGAGATTGCTGACTTGCCCTTTGCGGGCTTGAACCTGCTGGATTTGACGTGGGTAATAGCAGGACCATCATCCGTTCGGTATTTCTCTGACCACGGCGCGACCGTGATCAAAGTGGAATCATCGCTGCGCCCCGATGGTCTGCGCGCACTTGGACCTGTGCGCGGCGAGGAAGGCAGCCCCAATCGGTCGCACTTTTACGGCGAATTCAACGCTGGCAAGAAGTGCGTGCAGCTCAATCTCAAAGTGCCTGAGGCGTTTGAGATTCTGAAGAAGCTCATTCGCTGGGCCGACGTGCTGATTGAAAACTGGGCCCCCGGGGCAACCGAACGTCTCGGCATCGATTACCCGCGCTGCCGCGAAATCAACCCAGATATCATCATGGTGAGCACGAGTCTCATGGGGCAGTCTGGTCCTGCGCGTGAGGTGGCTGGCTTTGGTTTCCATGCAGGTGCGATGGCGGGCTTCTACGAGGTCACGGGCTACCCGGACCGGCAACCGGTCGGTCCATGGCTGGCGTACACGGATGTCATCGCCCCGCGCTTCATCGCCGCGATGACGACCGCCGCGATCGATCATCGCCGTCGTACCGGGGCGGGCCAACACATCGACGCAGCCCAGTTTGAGATGGCGTTACAGTTCCTTGCGCCGGAGATTATCGATGCGCAATTGTCAGGTTATGTCGCGACACGGTTGGGCAACCGGCATCGGGACTACGCGCCTCAGGGCGTTTATCGCTGTGACGGTGATGACAACTGGTGCGCGATTGCGGTCGAGACAGATGCGCATTGGCAGGCGCTCGCTGCTGTACTTGG
>CAVOBC010000409.1:0-3935 GCA_963693635.1 Gammaproteobacteria bacterium
GCCGAACGGGCCGGGGTCAGTTGTCGTGAAGAGGCAGCGTTATCGGCAGCTTTTGCCGGAAAAAAAAGGGTAAAACGTGGCTTGCAACCCGAGTTATTCACAAATCCGGACCGACAGTCCGCCACATCCGCCATTTTTTCTTCCGAGCGGACGAGTGACCGCTAAGTTATTGATACAAAAGGGTCATTGATAGATGTACAAAAAACATACACTGGTTATCAGCCCAGCCTGGGTGCGGTTTCGAGGTCCTTTCTGATGAGTTATCACCAGAGTTATCCACAGGATCTGTGGATAAATGCCCGAGCGCCCGCCGCGCGCGGCGTTGAGGGTATTTCCGGGCTGATTCCAGGTCGGCGAAGGCGTCGTTTTGACGGTGAAATTGTCTCGGACGACGGACGACCGTGCGCGTGTTGGGCGGCGCGAGCAGTCGACATCCACGCCAACCTGGCAGCCGTTCGCGGACGGGACCGGGGAGACTGACGATGCGCCAGTTTGTCATTCGATGCCGATCGACACCGGTCCATGCGGAGCGGTTTTTGCGCACGGTCGGCCGGGCAGGTCATAGCGAGTATCTTGCTCATATTCTTGTGGCAGGACTCTTCCTCGCCAAGGGCCATCGTGAGGATACGAATGTGCACCTGGTGCTCGAGAAGTCGCGAGATTTGCCGCGTGTACTGTCGATCAGCGGCGCGTCACTGGGCAGTCTTGCCGGCCTCAATGAGTCGTCGATCCTGGGCGCTCTTGCAGACGCCCTGCTCGCTGGTGCGGGGCGCGGAAGTGATGCTGTCAGCGGCGCTGGCATCCGTTGCCGGGCACTCAGCTTCGAGCGCCTGCTCGGCGAACTTGCCGGCGCGCCAATCCTGCTCGACAAGGATGGCCCGGATGTTCGTGAGAGTGCTGTTATTGTCGACCCGATCTTTGTGATGACGGATCACACGCCCATGCCGGCGAAAGTCAGAAAGTCGATGATTTCGCGGGGCATAGCTCGCGTCTCGGTGGGGCCGCGCACGCTTCACGCGTCCCAGGTCGTCGTGCTGCTGCACAATGAGATGGACCGGCGAGCCTCTTTCGCGACTAGCCGGATTGAGGAATAATCGTCGTTTTTTTCGCATCACTTCGCCATGAACCTGACATTCCGTCTATCTGATCTATCCACCAATCTGATCTATCCACCAATCTGATCTATCCACCAATCTGATCTATCCACCAATCTGATCTATCTACCGATCTGATCCGAATCTACCCATCTGCTCTAAATAATCTACCCATCGATGAGGAAACAACATGCCGGAAACGAACGAGACGATTGCCATCCTGGGTGGCACAGGCGACCTGGGTGGCGGACTCGCCAGGCGCTGGTCGCGGGCCGGGTACACGATCATCATCGGCTCACGCACGCTTGAGAAGGGTCATCAGGCGGCCGCCGACCTTCTGGCCGAGTTCCCCGACCTCAACGTCACTGGCATGGAGAATCTGGATGCCGCGACCGCAGCGGACCTCGTGGTGCTGACTGTGCCGTTCGCGCATCAGGTTTCTACCCTTGAAACGGTGAAGTCCGGGCTTAAGGGCAAGGTGCTCGTTGACGTGACGGTGCCGCTGGTGCCGCCCAAAGTTGGCACCGTGCAATTGCCGGAGTGTGGATCGGCGGCGCAGCAAGCGCAGGCCACGGTCGGTGAAGAAACCCACGTCGTTTCGGCGTTCCAGAACGTCGGTGCTCAACACCTGCGCGAAGATCACGCGATGCAGTGCGACGTGCTGGTAACCGGTGACAAACGGGCGGCGCGCGACAAGGTCATTGAGCTTGTCGAAGCCGCGGGCTTGCGCGGCTTTCACGCGGGGCCGCTCGCCAATGCGGCTGCCGCCGAGGCGCTGACGTCGGTTCTCATAACGATCAACCGCCACCACAAGATTGAAGGCTCAGGTATCGCCATTACTGGTGAGACGGCCGGGGGCTGACATGAACCTTTCCCTGACGGCAATTCCGGACTTGCCCATGGTGGAGCCGGGAGACGACCTGGTTTCACAGATTGGCAACGCGATCGAGGCGATGGGTGAGCAGCTTCTGGACGACGATGTGCTGGTTCTTGCACAGAAGATCGTGTCGAAGGCAGAGGGGCGCTATCGCGACCTCCGCGACGTGGTGCCATCGCCCGAGGCAAGTGCCATTGGCCTTGAGGTCGATAAGGACCCGCGCAAGGTCCAGGCCATCCTTGATGAGTCAAACGAGGTGGTCAGGAAACGCCCGGGGGTGCTGATCGTTGAGCACAAGCTTGGCTTCGTGCAGGCCAACGCGGGCATTGATCAGTCGAATATCGAATACGAACAAGGCGCAGAGGACCTGTTGTGTCTGTTGCTGCCCGTGGACCCGGATGCCAGCGCCCGGGCGATGCGTGTGGCCGTGCGTGAGCGTTACGGCGTCAACATCGGGGTCATCATCAACGACAGCATCGGCCGCGCATGGCGGAACGGGTCCCTCGGCCTTGCCATCGGTGTTGCTGGTTTTACTGCGCTTGAGGACTACATCGGGGGCACGGATCTCTTTGGCCGCGAACTGGTCGTGACCCAGGTCGGTGCGGCCGATGAGCTGGCGGCGGGTGCTTCCCTCGTGATGGGGCAAACGACCGAGAAAACACCCGTCGTACTGGTTCGTGGCTATGAGCCCCGGGAGCCCGTAGAGGCTGAGCGTCGTGGTGTGCAACCCCTCATCCGGGACCGGGACATGGACATGTTTCGGTGAGTGGGCTGACATGACGCATACGCTTGCGATATCCGGCGGTGTCGGTGGCGCCAAACTCGCTTTAGGCCTTGCGCGGACGCTCGAGCCGGACGCGCTGACCATTGTGGCCAACACCGGAGATGACTTCGATCATCTGGGTCTGCGCATCTGCCCTGATCTCGACACGGTGATGTACACGCTTGCAGATCTCTCGAATCGCGAGCTGGGCTGGGGGCTCGCTGGCGAGACCTGGCAGTTTCTGGAGGCGTTGGCGGCACTCGGCGGCGAAACCTGGTTTCGGCTCGGCGATCGGGACCTCGCGACCCACATTCGCAGGCGGCAGTTGCTTGATGAAGGGCACAGCCTCTCTTCAGCGACCGGGATCCTGTGCGAGCAGTTGGGTGTCGCCCATCCGGTGTGGCCGATGACCGATCAGTCGGTCCCAACGACGGTTCACCTGAAAGAGGGCGTGGATCTGTCCTTTCAGCACTATTTTGTCAGGGACCGCTGCGAACCTACGGTCAGCGGCTTTACCTTCGCCGGTGTTGATCGCGCCGAGCCGAGCGTCGGGCTGCGCCAGGCGCTGACCCGCCCCGATCTGGGCGCTGTCGTGATCTGTCCGTCCAATCCGTTTGTCAGCGTCGATCCGGTGCTTGCAATACCGGAGGTGGCTGACCTGATGCGGGACGCGGCAGCGCCGGTTATTGCGGTGTCGCCAATCATTGGCGGTGAGGCGCTCAAGGGTCCTGCGGCGAAGATGATGCGAGAGCTCGGTGTCCCCAACACCGCGACGGCGGTGGCCCAACACTATGGTGATCTGCTGGACGGCTTCGTCATTGACGAGACTGATCGTGCCCTCGAAACGGAGCTGTCGGCGGTGGTGCCGACTATCGTGACCAACACCGTCATGGTAACGTTGGAAGACCGCATTCGGCTCGCACAGGCGTGTCTTCGATTCTCGGAGAGTCTCGGCACCCATCGCCAGTAAGCCAGCCGCCAATAAGTCAGTCGCCAATAAGTCAGTCGCCAATAAGCATCCCAATGACAGACTTGCCGGATTGCGCGATTGCGCTTAGTTTGCGCAGATCAACAGCGTGCCGCGTTCGACCCAATTCTCTGTAGTGACAACCAGCGCAACTCAATGTCGACCATCGCCGTAATCCCCGTTAAGCAGCTCCACGACGCCAAGCAGCGGTTGTCGTCCGTGCTGTCCGGTACC
>CAVOBC010000410.1:0-3933 GCA_963693635.1 Gammaproteobacteria bacterium
TCATTTCGGAGGTCTCGGGCCAGGTTCTTGAAGTCTCGAAGCACTTCGTCAACGGCGGTTTCCTGCGTGCCGGCGAGGTCGTCATTCGCATCGACCCACGCAACTACATCGCCGAGGTACGTCGTGCAGAAGCGGGACTCGCGCGCAGCCACACACAATTACTGCAAGAGAAGTCGCTCGCAGACTACGAACGCGGCGACTTTGAGCGACTAAAGTCACAAGACGCCCTGTCTACGTCTGATCTGGCCCACAGGCGCCTACAAATCGCCCAGGCCGAAGCGGAGTCCGCCGCCGCTGACGCGCAGTTGGTTCGCGCACGTGGCGATCTCGACCGGACGGTCGTGCGCATGCCATTCGACGGCATTTTTACGGCGCGTGAGGTCGGACTCGGCCAGTTCGTCAATCCTGGCGTGCCGATCGGCGTGATCTTCGCCATTGACTATGCGGAAGTGCGCCTGCCACTTTCGCCGCGCCAGGCACGCGAGGTGACGCTGCCGGGCTACCTCGAGTCCGCAGATGCGCCGAAGACGCCCGTATCGATCACAACAGAGGCGGGCGACGCCTGGTCCGGGTCACTGGTGCGGACCGAGGGCACACTCGACAGTGCGTCACGAACGCTCTACGCCATCGCCCGCGTCGACGATCCCTACGGCTTGCTCGGTACGAGGCCCGCCACCGCGACGCCGCTCCGGATCGGGACGTATGTCGATGTCACCTTGCGCGGCCGCACGCTTGCCAATGTTGTGGCCCTGCCGCGCCATCTTCTCAAGCCGGGAAACCAGGTCTGGATCATCGATGACGAACTGCGCATTCAGGCACGCAGTGTCGATTTTGACTACGCCGACTCTCGATTTGTCTACGTGAGCGCAGGCATAGAGCATGGCGACCAGATCTGCATGACGCCGATCGACAACCCGCTTCCCGGAACCCGGGTCCGCATCATCGACACGTCCTCTTGACGCCTCCGGAGATCAACCGGTCGACGAGCCGGGAAGCCGATCCACGGCTCGATCCCACCAAGGGGCTGATTGCCTGGTTCACCCGGAACCATGTCGCCGCGAACCTGCTGATGGCCTTCATCATCATCGTCGGCACCTGGTCTCTTTTGAAGGTCAAAAAAGAAGCCCAGCCGAGCTTCCCCCAGAACAGCATCAACATCAATGTGCCCTTCCCCGGCGCAGCGCCCGAGGAGGTGGAGCAAGGCATACTCATACGTCTCGAATCAGCGCTGACCGATGTTGAGGGCATCGAGACGCTCGATACGTTCGCCGATGAGGGTTCAGGCAGGGCCTCGATCCGCGTCGCGGTCAATGCAGGGTATGACATTGCCGAGGTACAAGCCGCAGTCGAACAGGCGGTCTCCAGCATCTCGAGGTTTCCGTCAGAAGTAGAAAAGCCGATCGTCACCCGCCAAACGTTCAAACGGCAGGTCTTGCGGGTCCAGATCTATGGCAACCTCAGCGAACGCGCCATGAAAGGGCTTGCCGAGGAAGTACGCGACGAAATGCTCGCCCTGCCCGAAATCGGCATGGCCCAGATCAGTGGTGTGCGGGCAACCGAGATCGCCGTTGAGATACCGGCCCGGCAGCTCAGACGCTACGACCTGACACTCGGGCAGGTTGCCCAGGCGATTCGCGCAAGCTCGATCGATCTGGCCGCAGGGGCCATCGAGAGTGCGAGCGGCGATATCCGCATCCGTTCCATGGGCCAGGTCTATTGGGGCGAGGACTTCGAGCAGATCGTACTTCTCACACGCGCGGATGGAACCCGGCTCACCGTCGGCGACATCGCTACCGTGCGCGACGACTTCGTCGACGATCCGTTCCACGCGATGTACAACGGTCAGCAGAGTGTCGGCGTCGAGGTCTTCGCGGTCGGCGACCAGAGCGAGCTCGCCGTGTCTGAAGTCGCGCGCAAGTATGTTGCTGACAAGCGCACGAAACTTCCGCCCGGCGTGCAAATGGACTATTGGGGCGACGTTTCCGTATTCCTCAATGAAAGCCTCAGTCTCATGACCAACAATCTGCTCATGGGTGCCGGACTCGTCTTCGTCATTCTAAGCATCTTCCTGCGTATCAAGCTCGCCTTCTGGGTCATGGTCGGTATCCCCGTCAGCTTCCTGGGCGCCGCGATGATGATGCCGATGCCGGGCTTCGACCTCACCATCAACATGATGAGCATCTTCGGCTTCTTCATCGTCCTCGGTATCGTCGTCGATGACGCCATCATCATCGGCGAGAGCTCCTATACCGAGGTCGAGAAATTTGGGCAGAGCGTGGATAACGTCATCATCGGTGCCAAACGCGTGGCGATTCCTGCAACGTTTGGTGTGCTGACAACCATCGCGACCTTCGGGCCGATGATCTTTTCCACCGACGAGTTCGCGAGCATGAGCCGGGTAATCGGCTGGGTCGTCGTTTTCTGTCTCATCTTCTCGATCGTTGAATCCAAGCTGATACTGCCTGCCCACCTCGCCCGCCTCAAACCCGAAGCGCCGAAATTCTGGCTCACGCGCACCATCGTTGCCGCCCAGGATGCGATTGCGGGGGCTCTCGCAAGGTTCATCCAGGGCGTCTACCGGCCCTTCCTCGTGCGGGCGATCGAGCACCGGTACACGACCGTCGCCGTGTTCATCGCGCTACTGATCCTGGTCTCCGGCCTTCTGCTCGGAGGCTCAATTCGCTTCGTGTTCTCGCCGGAGATACCGGACCGTTACGCCCAGGCGGAAGTGGAATTGGCCGATGGCGTGCCGATCTCAATGGGCGTTGCCATCGCCCAGCAGTTGCAGGACACGTTGTATCAGGCGAGCCGCGAGATCACCGAGGATCTTCAGCTCGAAGAGAATCTTGTCGGCGACAACATGACCGTGCTCTCGAACAATCGAATTCAGGCTGCCGCGGTGCTGGTACAGAACGCAGACGGCGACATCAATCCCAAGGTCCTGACTAATCGCTGGCGCGAACTCATGGGCGATGTCGCGGGTACCAAATCAATGCGCATCCGCTCGATGACACGCTCAGGTGGCGGCCCAGCGCTGTCTTTCAAGCTGATGTCACGAACGACCGAGGACGTGGAGGCCGCTGCCGCTGAGCTCGTTACGCATCTGCGCGGTTACAGCGGTGTATTTGAGGTTGAGAGCTCACACTCGTCCGGCACCCGCGAGCTGCAATTGCGCATCAAACCGGCAGCCGAGTCGCTGGGCCTAACCCAGGCTGATCTTGCGAGCCAGGTACGCCAGGCGTTCTATGGCGCCGAGGCCCAGCGTATCCACCGCGATCGCAATGAAATCAAAGTGATGGTTCGTTACCCTAAGGACGAGCGCCAGTCGATCGGCAATCTCGAGGACATGTGGCTGCGCACGCCAGCTGGCGGCGAAGTACCGCTCGAACGGGTTGCTAGCATCTATTATGACAACGCCCCGCAGGGCATTAGGCGGCAGGATGGCGAACGCGTCATCATTGTCTCATCGAACCTCGACACGACGCAGACCCAGCCCTCGACCGTCATCGCTGGCGTGAATGAGAATTTCGCGCGACATCTCGAACAGAACTATCCCGGTGTTCGCTTCGCGGCAACCGGCGCGACCGAACGCGAGAGCGAGGCCCTGATCGATTTCGCCCGCAGTTTCACGATCGCGCTCTTTGCCATCTACGCGCTGATGGCAATCCCGCTTCGGTCGTATCTGCAACCGCTGATCGTCATGTCAGTCATCCCGTTTGGCCTCATCGGTGCCCTGATGGGACACCTCATCCTTGGCTATCCCGTCAGCAGCGTTTCCATCCTCGGTTTCATCGCGCTGACGGGCGTTGTCGTGAACGACGGCATCATCCTCGTGGACTTCGTCAACAAGGCAGTCGAACAGGGTATGGAGCGCGGCAAGGCCGCGGTTGAAGCAGGTGTTGCACGCTTCCGCGCCATTTTGCTGACATCGCT
>CAVOBC010000411.1:0-3925 GCA_963693635.1 Gammaproteobacteria bacterium
CCGGGCAACCGGCGGTAAGCCGAAATCGAGCAACAGCGGTTCACCGTCGTCCTTGAGCCGAATGTTGCTGATTCTCATGTCGCCGTGGGCGCGACCGAGTTCGTGCGCGAACACGAGCGTGTCAAGCAGCGTCTTTATTTGCGGCCAGCATTGCGGCCACGACTCTGGCGAAAACGGCGCGACTTCAACCCAGGGGCTGGGCAGGCAATCGAAGTCATCGAGATGCAGGAGACCTGTCGGCCGTTGAATGTTCGGATGGATCAGCCCCTGGCTGCGGCGCAATGAGAGGTCGATCGCGTCCCGGGTTGCGGATGACAGGGTGTGGGTGTAGATGCGCAGGCGCACCCGTGTGTTCTGCACGACATCGAGTGCAAGCCAGTCTTCGGCGGACACCACGTCCTCCAGGTGCCGAAGGAGCGTGAAGCGTTCGCCGAGTTTAACGTCGGGTTGGAGTTTCGGGTGCATCGTTGTTGTTCCGGCTGGGGCAGCTATTGAGCGGGCAGGCCGGTTTCTTCCGCATAGATCTCGCGGAGAATTCGTCGCCACTCGGTGTACTGGGAGTCGGCGCTGCCGCTCAGTTCGACGTTGCGCCCTTCGACCTCAAGAATGATTGGTGTGATCTCAGCGCCGAGCGAAGACGAAAGCTCTTTCAAACTCTCCGCGTGGATTTCGGCCTCCTTCCTGCGGGCAAGCCCGCTCTTGAGCAGACCGACGCCGCCAATGACTGAACTGACCGCGCCTGCTTGCCCGACATACGTACCGGATTTCTGTCCGGCATATAAGCCGCCTGCAATGAGCGCCGCGCTGCCGAGCAGGCGCTTGGTCGACTCACCCTTCACCCGGTCCAACTTGATTGCTTCGTCGTACGTGTAGAAGCGCCATTCTGTGTAGGGCGCCTGCATTTTTCGGTAAAACTGTCCATAGAAGTCGTCGAGCGTGTCGACGAAAAGGTAATCCCGATCCTTGATCCGCTCAATTCGTTTCATCATCGGGTCGTTGGCGGCGGGCAGTTGATGCACGATGACGCGATCATTTACTACTGAGTAATAGGACGAGAAGGCGTCGGGGGCAAGGCTGGACGCGTACCGCAGGGCGGCTACTTCGCGGACCTCGGCGATGTCGCCCTTGCTCATCTGCCGGCGGGCCTCTAGCAGATCGTTGGCGATGTCATTGTAGAAATCCTGAAACGCATCTTCTTGCGGCAACTGGTAGGAAAATTTGCTCGCTGCATCTTTGTAGCTGCGCCTCAGCCAAACACGACCGGTCGCATCGGTGGCCTTTATTTTCGCGCGCAGTTCCTCACCGTCGGACTCGAGGATCTCGCCGGTGATAGTCAGGTGGACAAACTCGGCGTCTCCTGGTGTTACGCGAACGGCACCCCAGTTGCCGGTCTTCTCCAGGGTGTCTTTCAGGTGGTAGGCGATGAAGCGAGACTCGGCGAGTCTGACATCTGGAACAATCAGACTGGTCTCGAGCTTCCTGTCGTCGGTCGGGATTCCTGGTTCGAGGGGCATGATGCCGATGTCGATGGAAGCCGCAGGGTCGAACTCCGTCGCCTGCTCGGCGGGTGTGGAGTTTGCCTTAATCACCTGGGTCGTCGAGCATCCGGCAATGATCAGGAGTGCAGCAGCCGTGCAGGTTGCAATCAGGAACGGTCGCGCTCCAGTTGCCAGCGAGCGATCTTTTTTGCTCATTGTGCCAACCCTTCCTTGTAGCGACGGTATTCATCCCAGAGCTTTTCTCGGAGCTCGGTGTCTGCCTCCGACGTCGCAGCCTCTCGAAGTTGCCGTGCGACAATGTCGTCATCCTGGCCATCAGGAATGTCGTTAGGCACGTTGGCTTGCGCGACCTGAAGCGGGTTAGGATCCGTGCCTTCCATATTGCGGCCGTCCTGGGAGGCCGGAAACTGGAACCCGTCATCGGGCGCGTCGGTAAGGTCGTCCCCGTCTTCACGAGCGATGACACTCGGCAGACTGGCAACAATTGGTGGCGCTTCCTCGTCCAGAACGGCTTGCCTGGCATCGACCACTTCGCCTTCGAAGTCCTGGAGTGCCTCTTCCAGTTCCTTGTCGAGGATTGACACCTGCATATTGCCGGCACCCTCGGTCGTCATTTCAGGCACCTCGTCGGTAGCGATGGCCCGCCCCGCAACCGTGATCGCGTAGTCGGCGCTGCGAAGCGCTTCTGCGGCCTGCGCGTATGCTTCGTCGTCGCCCATTGTGTCGCGTGCGGCCTCGAGGCCTTCAGCGGCAACAATGACAGCAACGCGGGCCCTGGCGAGATCGTGTGCCGCGGCGTTCAGCGCTTCCTGGTCACCCGCAGATTCCAGCGCGTCGGCGGCACGCTCAAGTGCCTGGCCCGCTTGTTCGAGCACGCGGCCGGCTTCAGCGACCTCGATCGATGCGGCGGAGGCTCTTGGTTGGCCGCTGGCGCTTTGCTGGCTACTGGCGCTCGCGCTTTCCTGAGCATCCGCACTTTCTGCGCTCTCTGCCGCTTCGCTGGGGCTGCTTTCGCTGGCGTCGGCCGTTTCCTGCGTTTCAGCCGGATTGCTTTCGTCGCTGTTTGAACTGTTTTCTGCAGTTTCCTCTGCCGTCTCTTCCGAGTCGCTCGTCGTTTGCTCGTCGACGATGTCGATGAGGTCATCCCCGGTGCGCTCGAGTGGAATCTCGGCGATGTCTGGTTCCTGGGGCTCCGCTGCCTCGGGTTCGACCTCTTCGCGTTCGAGGTCCGGGTCCAGGATTGTCTGCTCGTCGCTGTCACTGTCTGCACCGGACTCACCTGCGGATGAACCACCCGCAGACGCACCACTCGCAGACGCACCAATGGCACCACCGGCCGCGGCTACCTGACCGCCGGCTTCTCGCAGCACCTTGGCTGCCGTCGCCGGATCCATCGGTCCTTCCTGACCGCCAGCGCTCTGTTCCTGGCCTTCACCGCTCTGCCCGCCGTCGGAGTCACTCTTGCGGCCGCTGCTGCCAGGCTCCTCGCCAGTTGGCGAGCTTGGCCGCGTCGGGCCACTGACCTCAGGTCCTGAGGGTCCGGAAGGAGGTGGTGGAGGTGTCGGCGTGGCTGGGGGCATGCCAGCACCGCCCGAGCTTGGCGACGACGGTGGCGGCGTCGGCAGTGGCGGCATGGGTGAGGGCATCGATCGGCTTGGGGGTGGTGGCATCGAACCGGGGATGGGAACGCTGGAGCTGGGCGGCATGCCAGACGTCGGCTGCATCGGTGGCGGCGAGATGCAGCCGGTTATACCGAATGCGACGAAAGCTCCGAGGAGCAACTGACCTGGCTTCATGTGATGTCTCCCCGCCCTGTTCTTGTGAGAATCCTATGACCGTTACTTTGTGAATGGAATTTCCAATTGGCATGTCTGCGGCGAGATGTTGAGCACGAGTCGGGTGAATCGATGACAAATGTTGCGCCCAGATGATTCGTCGTTACAGTCTGTCCAGCATTCTCCCAGATTAAACCTGAAATTAAACTGAATGATCCGGGATCGTTCTCGCGTCGGTTCATAGTTCATTCATTTCGAGGCAACGCGGTGGGCGGTTGGCCGCTTGCCGGCGCGCCGAAAGTCGCGCGATGCCGCTGTTCAAGGCCCCAAATTATCCGGCAGCCTCAATTGGATGAGCCCGTGCCCCGACGTATTTCGATTGCGTTGCCTCGAGAATTTTTTCGCCGCATACCCGGTCCTGCTAAGTGGGAAATTAGCGTCAGCGGGAAGTCGGGCCGCGTTGCTCTCGGCCGAGTGTTCAGCCATGTGGTCTGCCATCTGCTCGCGGTGATGCGTATGAAGGGTCGCGGAATTCTCGACGAAAGACTAATCATTGGCCCGGTTTCCGATTGAAAGCCAATGCTAGTTCACTCCTACAAGTGGGGATTCGGGTGATTGTCGGTATTCAGGGGGAAGGTGCGTGAGGGTGCA
>CAVOBC010000412.1:0-3921 GCA_963693635.1 Gammaproteobacteria bacterium
GTGTGACTTGTCGAGCAGGATGTGCAGATCGAGTTTGTGCGACTCGGTGCCCAGCACCCGCATGACCTCAAAGCTGCCGAAATGTGCGGTCACCAGAAGCGCGCCGCCGCCGAGGCGCGCAAAGACTTCGTCCCCTGTCGTTCGCACCTCAAACTGGCTTTGATCGCCTGCGAGCAGATGCAGTCGATCGACCGAGACCGTCGCGAATGTCAGCAGATGACGGAAGACCTGCCACCACGTCGGCGCGTCCGGGCCGACGCGTCGGAGGAAATCAAGGCTGTGTCGACGGCTCTCCCGATCAAAGCAGAGGTAGACAAGCGCGATGACGGGCAGCAACACTATCCGGCATGCACGCCGTCCTGCCAAACGCGTGGTTTGCCACAGCAGGTTCAGCCAGAACTGATTCGACGTCTCAGACCGCTCCTTCCAACCCTCATCCACGGCGAGTCAGACTCGCATTGAAGAACGTCTCGCCCGCCTCAATGAGGGAAACCCGCCACTCATCAGCGGAAGACTCCGTGATGCGGAGCGCCAATACCTGGCCCGGCCGAACCTGCGCGCGAAACTTGCACCTTCGGATCGTCTCAATATCAAAGCCCAATTTCGCGCACGCCCGGGCGACACAACCAAGGGTGACAACCCCCGGGACGACCGGATTGCCGGGGAAATGGTGCGGATAGGCTGGATGGACAAGCGGGATGGTGATCTCACGCATCACCGCTATCCTCTCGATTCGCGGCGCCAGGCAATGACTCGAACAACACCTGCAACGCCTCGTTTAACACTTTTCCCGTCGCGTTCCTCGGTATCTGCGGAACCAGAAGTACCGGGCGCGGGATGAACTCGGCGTCCATAACGCCATGGAGTTTGCGCACCAGTTGCTGGCGGGTGAGCCCCGTCACTACAAGCGCCGCCGGCCGACCCGCAGAGTCGCGATTTCGCGGCAGAAAAATCACACCGTCATCGACCCCTGACAGTTCCTGAAGCCGGAGCGAAAGGTCACCGAGCGACGCCCGCTTGCCGCCTACATTCAGCATGTCAGCATTGCGGCCTTCGAGCCTGAAGCCATCCGCCGTCAACTGAAGGCGGTCCTCGAGTAAAACATCACCCGGCAGATCCTCGCCAGAAAGCATGATTCCGCCCTCACCCGCTGCGAGCGTCATGTGCCCCAGAAGCCGCCAGTCGTCGTCCTCGACCGTGACCCGCGTCGCGATGCTGCCACCTTCCGTACAACCGTAGATCTCCTCAATCTGGCAACCAAACACGCCCTCGGCAGCCCGTGCAAGCGCAACCGACAGCGGCGCAGTGGCGGAAATAACCCGGACACATCGCGGCATCTGCAGCCCCGACTCGACCATTGCCCGCAAGTGCACCGGCGTCGTCACCAGCACTCGCTCACCCGTCAGGGTAGCGAGCGCCCGGCTAACGTCGCGCGGATAAAACGGTATGCCACGCGCCAGAACCGCGCCGCCGACCAATGCCATCATTGTTGTCATTTCGAGGCCGTACATGTGCTGTCCCGGGACTGTCGCGACAATGCCCGGATTCTCGAGATCGGAAAGGAAACGTTGGGCCAGCCACGACCCGGTACCGACAAGCGTTCGCCACAGCTTGCGGTTGGGGCGTGGCGACCCGGTGCTGCCGGACGTGAAGGCCAGCGCCGCGACATGATCACCCGCCACGACCGGCACAGGATTCGCATTCCGTCCCCGATCAGAAGCCCAGTCAAGAGCCGGATCAAATGCCGGATCAAGAGCCGAATTGAGTGACTCGAAACTTATGCCCTGACTGCCATCGTCGGTCACAACGACGGTGTCCGGATAGTCGATCAACGTCTGCTGGAGCGTGCGGGGATGGCTGGACGCCGGGAGTAGGCAGGTGCGGGCATCGAGCAAGGTCGCCAGAAACAGGACGGCAAAGTGATATCGGTCTGCGCAGCCATTGACGACGTGTCGACCCGGCGGCAGCGCGTGCTGGCAAGCGATCGCCGCGGCAAGCAGATCGCCCTGGGTCAAGCCAGCGTCCGCAATTAGAAGGCGCCGGGGCGAGAATCCGGAAATGACCGCTAAATCAGCCATCAACCGGCCTCGTGCGCGCCGGTCGCGCGTCCCGGACAATGGCGAGGTAGTCGAAAAATGTCGGATGCGGGTGGTCCGGAAACCAGTGTTTGCGGAGAACAAACTCACCGACAAAGAGTACCGTGATGACCATCGGATTGACGATGTGCATCAGCCAGGACCAGATAACCGGGTCGGCGAGCCACCAGCCGATCAGTGCCTCGGCTATCAGCGCGGCGAAGACGATCACCCACATCCGGGTAACGTTCGCAGTGTAACGCCGCATGGTGGCCGAAAGCGGTCCCCGCGCCGATTCACCGATGGCTGTTACAAGCGGTTCGCGACCAGGTAGCAAGGTTGCGCCAAACACAACCAGGAGGAACGACGGAACAAGGACCGGCAACAAGCGGAGCAACTGACTGACTGAGGCGAGAAAGTGAAAGGCCACAAGGGTGCCAATGAGCACGGTCGCAACCGCAATGGGTCCGGGCCTGACCGTCCTGATGCCGCGATAGCAAATGCCGCCAATCAATAGGATGAGCGCTACCAGCTTGAGTCGTTCGTCACCAAGAACGAACGCGGCGTGGGCAACTACGGGATATTGAAACACCAGCACGAGTTGCATGTCAGGCCCGCTGGTTGGAAACGTACTCCATCAGCGACCGAAGACTGTGGAAGATCGCTTTGTTGTTTTCGTCCTCCGCCTCAAGGTGCACCTCATATTCTTTGGCGATGGCGAGCGCGATCTCAAGCGCATCGATGGAATCTAGGCCCAGACTGTCTTCGTGATCAGGATCAAAAAGCGGCGCTTCTGGCTGAATGTCTGCCGCGCTGACATCGTCAATGTCGAGCGCGACCAGCAATATCTCCGCCAGTCGCCGTTCATCATCGGTTTGTCCACTCAACTTCGTTGCTCCTGAACCCGCACTCTTGACTTCCTCAGATTCCAGATTTATCGATACTCTCCTTCTCGCCAAATGCTACACGCCAAACGCCACCACGGCACACCCCGCCAGGAAGCCAGTCCGCAAACCAGTACAGGATGCCGCGCCGCGCGCCGCGCGGCGCCCGGACCCTGACTCACTACTTGCTTGCCGAGTATTCGCTGAAGATGCCGAATACGACGTGACGATGCGCGTCGCTGAAGCCAGCCTCACCAAGCGCGTCAACAATTCTACCGGGGGCCACACAGGTTTCAATCGTGTCCCAGTAGTATTCCATCAATCGCTTGGCATCACGGCTCCTGGACAGCAGCCGTGCGAGATTCGGCACGATGGCCTGCATGTAGAATTTGAGTAACGACAGGGAGAGCCGTCCTTCTGGCCTTGAAATCTCCAGCAATAGCACTCTGCCACCGGGCTTCAGGACGCGCAGATACTCCTCGAATGCCAATCGCAGATCGGCGACGTGGCGCAGCGCGTAACCCATTGTCACGAGATCAAAGGTGTTGTCCGGAAATGGCAGATGTTCGCCAAAGCCAAGGATCGCACGGGCCACACCGGCGCCGACGGCTTCCGCCAGCATCCCGCGACTGGGATCGAGGGCAACGACGAGGCCCTGATTGCCCACCAATTCCTGCGCGATCAGGGACACAGCGCCCGTACCCGCACCCACGTCCAGCACGTGGTCACCAGGGCCGCAATGCTGGCGCTTGAGAGCGTCACTGCGATACCATCGCCCGGAGCCGAAGCTCATCATCGACGTGATAGCGTCGTAGTGCGGTGCCGATACGTCAAACATCGCATCGACGGTCTGCCGCCGGCTGACTTCGTCGGTGAAGTACTCATCGAGCACCGGATGCGGCGCCAACCGCTCACGTTTCGGCCCCAGATCACCCACTACTGCTCAGTTCTCCTGTTGTCGG
>CAVOBC010000413.1:0-3895 GCA_963693635.1 Gammaproteobacteria bacterium
GAAAATTAGCGCCCCTTGCTGAGGCAGGCCGGAACACACTCGTTAGGTGTGTCAGCCTAACACGCGTACTTTGCAGGCCGATGTGATCTACGTCGGCGCGTTCACAGGACCAGATGGCAACAACGTGCCTGGGTAATCGCCAAGCGTTTACTCGCCGGATGTTTGCGCGTATGTTCCATGCGCGCTCGCGGAATCGCTCATTACGCGATCGCATCAGTTAGCGGATTCAGATTTCTTACCCACTCCAACAAAAAAAGGCGGTAAGTTGATCAGATCAGAAGCGATCCATGGCACGCTGCGCGGGTTGTCCCCAGCGTCGTCGCCCCTCGAAGCGAGCGTTGGAGCGGAGCCAGTACCTCCGAGAGCCAACTGGTTGGCAGCATGTCATCCTCTGTTTACTATCCTTCCAATGATGGCGTCGTTGCTAGTTGCCTGCTCGGACCTGCGTGCTCCACTCATCCCTTCCAAACCTGTCTCTGTCTCCCTGGAAGCCGCAGATCCAGACGTCGGAAAACTGCTCCTGCGCCTCTCTGAAGCGGTGCGCACGACGCCTGACTCTGCACGCGTGCGGGGCCGCTACGCCATGGCGCTGGACATCAATGGGTTCAGGACAGCCGCGGTTACGACCTATCGACAAGCGGGCGGTCTCGATGACAGCGTGTTCGAGTGGCCGTACCTCGCCGCTGTCTGCCTTGGCAAACTCGGTGACCCGGTCCAGGCCCTCCATAGCGTCGATCGCGCCCTCGCGGTCAGAGACGACTACGTTCCCGCCTGGCTCTGGCAAGGGGAGTGGCTCCTGGCGGTGGGCGACATCCCGAGCGCGGCCGCTGCCTTCGAGCGGGCTCTCGACCTTGGCGGTGAGGATGCCGCTGCCGCCGGTGGTCTTGCCCGCACGATGATGCACAACGCGCAGTATGCCGACGCACTGACGCTGCTCGAAGACGCAAATCGAGCAACACCCTACGCATTTCTGTACCGACTGATCGGCGATGCGCACCAGGCACTGGGCCAGCACGGTTCGGCAAAAGTCGCCTTCGCACGCGGACGTCAGGATCTCAACCTCGGTTGGCTGGATCCCGCGCAAGCAAGACTGAATGAATTCAACGTCAGCTTCGACGCGCGACTACGCGCCGCGGAACGAAGAATAGATAATGGCGACGCACCCGGCGCGTTGGTTGAACTCAAGGAGTTGCGACGAAAAAACACGAAGAACGTCTCATTGATTCGGGCGCGCGCGCGGGCATACAGTAAGACCGGCAAGCCGGAGTTCGCTCGCTCTACTTTGCGCAGTGGACTCAGAGCCCAACCAGACAGCTACCATCTGCATGTCGATCTTGCCGGCGTTCATCGAGATGGAGGCGACACGCAAGGCGCAATCGCCCATATGCAGCGAGCGATCGATATCATTCCCGGCCGGGGTCGCGCTCATTACCTGCTGGCGCTTGCACTTAGAGAAGCAGGTCGTACTCAGGAGGCCCGACAAGCTATCGAAACCGCACTCAGGCTAGGCGTGCCGTCTCCCGAAAACGCCTTGTATACAGCGGGCATGATCGAGGTCAAGCAATCCAACTGGACCGCCGCGATCGACCGGTTCCGACAGGCGACCGAGGTCAACGTCGCGTTTACGAACGGCTATGTGGCCCTTGCCCTCAGCCTCGCCGAAACGGGTCGGTTTGTGGATGCCCACAAGACGCTGACCCAGGCGAGGTCGCTCGGCAACTATCGCCGCGAAGTCACAGAGGCAAACCGCGACATTGCGGGGATGGAGACCGCTGCTCGATGACCTTGGGCGATCAGTGCGGCTGGCTGTTGCGACCTGGACGCGTCACCGCGCCTGGCTGCGCCCTCGCCCTTACGTTGGTCACCCTCGCCGGCTGTACCGGCGACGCGCCGGCAACCAGCGCGCAGAACAAGCACTTCGCCACGGGGCCGTGGTTCGCGGAACGCAGCGCGGACGCCGGGATCGATTTCCGCCACGTCTCCGGTCATTCGGGGCGTCACCTCATGCCCGAGATCATGGGCGGCGGCGTCGCGCTTGCTGACCTTGACGGCGACAACGACCTCGATCTTTACTTCGTCCAAAGCGGCTGGGCAACGGGCACGCCCGCCGACAGCGCTGAAAACCAGCTTTACCTGAACGCGGGTGATGGGTCATTTGCGCTCGCTCCCGATGGTCATGGTGCGAGCGATACCGGCTACGGAATGGGCGTTGCCGCAGGCGATTACGACAATGACGGTGACGTAGACCTCTATATCACCAACCTCGGACCCAACGTCCTCCTCCGCAATCGCGGGGACGGACGATTTGAAGATGTCACGAGGATCGCCGGTGTCGCAGAGCCCGGTTGGGGCACAGCCGCGACCTTTGCCGACCTCGACGCCGATGGTGATCTCGACCTCTTTGTCACCAACTACATTTCATGGCACGCGGGCGCCGAAATCGATTGTTACACAGACCACGGCAAACTGACCTACTGTGCCCCGGAGCATTTCGACGCACCCGCCGCAGACCACCTGTTCCGAAACAACGGCGATGGCAGCTTTACCGATGTCTCCGCGCGGGCCGGCATGAACCTACGCTTCGGCAACGGGCTCGGCGCAGTCACCGCAGACTTCAATCAGGACAACCGGATCGATATCTTCGTCGCCAATGACATGATGTCAAACCAGTTGTGGCTCAATCGGGGCGACCTTCGGTTTGAAGAGCGCGCCCTTGAAACCGGGGTCGCGGTTGACGCCAACGGTAGTGCCAAGGCCGGCATGGGCGTCGCTACGGGCGACTTTGATACGGACGGCGACATGGACCTAGTCGTTGTCAACCTGCAAAGCCAGTCCGACACGCTGTTTGCAAACGAAGGCAATTACTTCAGCGACGTAACGGTCAGCAGGGGACTTAGCCTTGTCAGCCGGCACTACACCCGCTTTGGGGTCGTGCTGGCCGACTTCGATAACGACAGCGTGCTCGATATGTACCAGGCAAATGGCAGTGTGACCAATTACGACGCAAGTCGCACCGGGGGCGGCGAGTTCGCCGAGCCCAATCTGCTGCTTAGAGGAACACCCCAGGGGGCCTTCCTTGCGGTTGAGCCTATGGGCGGAACGCCTGTTTCACTGGTGCATACGAGCCGGGCGGTCGCGGTCGGCGACGTCGACAATGACGGCGGTCTCGATCTCATCGTCGTTAACCGCGATGCACAGCCCTATCTACTCAGAAATGAGGTTCCGAGCCGAGGCAACTGGGCGAAGTTTCGCGTGCTTACGCGTTCGGGACGGGATGCCTACGGTGCCGTGGTCACCGCCACCATCGGGTCGTCAACCAGACATCACATGGTCCAGCCCGGCGGCAGCTATCTCGCGTCAAGCGACCCTAGAGTTCATTTCGGCCTCGGCGACGCCGACGGCATCCGGTCTGTCAGCGTTCATTGGACAGACGGCGAGGATGAGTCCTTCGGCGACTTTCCCGCACGGCAGATCCTCGAACTCAGGCGTGGATCGGGCGTGCGTCCGTGACCGACATTCAGTCGCGGTAGTCGGGCTCCGCTGCGTCCATCCAGCGCTTCATGCCGTCCCAATGACCGCGATGCCGCGACTCGCGGGCAGAGTCGCCCATCGCCGTCGCAATGTCCTCCGGAATGAGCTGCATCTCACCACCGCCAGCACTCGCCAGCAGTTGGTACATGCATGCTCGCTCAAGCTGGTAGACGTCGAGATACGCGCGCGCCACCGTCGGCGCAACAACAAGCGCACCGTGATTGCGCAGCATCAGCACCCGCTTGTCGCCGAGCATCTCTGCCATCCGCGCACCTTCATCTTCACTATCGAGCAGTCCGTCGTACACATCGTAATACACAACATCGTTATGAAATCCAGCGGACTGTTGCGAACTGCGCGTCTC
>CAVOBC010000414.1:0-3890 GCA_963693635.1 Gammaproteobacteria bacterium
GGGTCCGCATTCTCAGCGACCGTGTCTTCCAGTACCACCGCGACCCCCTGAAACATCGCCGCCTGCAACTCGGGAAATCGTTCATTGCGATCAACGATGACCGTGCAATCGCTGTTCCGGCGCAGGTTCACGACTTTCTGACCGCGCCCATACGTGTACACCTTGCCGCCGGCCCAGCCAAACCACATCGGCGTCACGTTGATTCGGGTGCCTGGTCCAACCGTCGCAATACGCATGTTCCAGGACGTCGACATCAGTTCCTGCAACTGGATGTCGTCGAGAGCGAGTTTTTTCGAGATTGGCATCAGAACGCAAACTGGTCGGCGGAAAACGCTTCGTATGTGCGTTGTAGATCCGCCTCTGAACAACAGGAAATGATGTGGGTAGTGATGCCGAGGTCAGCGTACTCGCGTATCCGCTCCTGCACGGCGTCCTCGCTGCCGATCGCGGCAATCTCGTCGACGAGACCATCGACCAACGCACTTGTCGTCTTCGTACGATCACGCGCTGCCCAGCCAGCCTCGATGGTCGCGGCTGCGTCTTCAAAGCCGGCCCACGCCAGAAACTTGTTGTACACAGGCGTCGCATAGTACGGGGCATAACGCGCGCGGAAGGTGTCCCGGGCCCCGTCGGGGTCGTCTGTCACCACCACCTGATGCCGGCAGACTATCTCCATGTCTTCCAGATTCTTGCCCGCGCGTTCCGCGCCAATGCGGATGTGCTTCATGATCTTCGGCAGAGCGCTGCGCGGAAAGAGATTGATGATGACGCCGTCGGCCACTTCAGCGGCGGTTTCGAGCATCTTTTCGCGAAGCGCCGCCATGTAGACAGGTTGATAATCGAGGGGTGGCTGCTTGTAGCCATGGCTGCTGACGGTCTCGCCATCGAAATCGCTTTTCTCGCCAGCGAGCATGCTCTTGACCAACTGGATCGTCTCCTTAACGCGCGTCCTCGGCTTCTCGAACACCTGCCCATTCCAGTTCACCATCATGAATTCACTGGATGAACCGAGACCGAGAATAAAGCGGCCGCCGGAGACCTGATTCAAGACGTGCGTGGTGGAGGCGAGGACGGCCGGTGTGCGCGTGAAGACCGGAATGATGGCCGTGCCGATCCGAACGCGCTCGGTAATCATTGATACCGAGGCCGCGAGGGTGAGCGAGTCGATGCCGGAGTTGTCGGCAAACCAGATGTCATCAAACCCGGCCGATTCCGCCCATTTTGCGAGTTCAACCGTCTCGTGGACCCCACGTTCATCCGGCAATGTCACTGCGATTCGCTGTGGCACTGGCATAGCACTATTCCTTTTCGTTACTTTTTATTTCGCTCTTTCTATCGTTTTTTTCTGTCGCCTTCGTGGCGCTATTGAACGGCCGCCCGGCTTCTTCCGCTCCGCTCTCTGTCATCAGTCGGCAATTCTGCGGATACGCTCAGATGATATCGGCACTGGTAATTCGGTCCGCGTCATCCAGCCCAGGGCGATAGAGCACCCGTTTCTCACGCTTTGCACCGTCTACCTTCACGCTCCCGGGCACGGTGCGATCGTACTTCCTGGCCGAGGTATATTCCGGTTCCAGGAGGACGCTCGCGCCGAAGGATTTCTGCTTCTGCAGCGTCGGTGCGTCGGCGTAGGTGGTCGTGCGCTGGCGCGGAATGCGCCCGGCATCACGAATGATCTCTTCCATCAATTCCGGCGAGGTCTCCTGCCCGTGACTCGCACCCGCAGCACGGGTAATCGTCTCGTTCATCAGCGTGCCACCAAGATCGTTCACCCCGGCATTCAGGCAAGCCTTGACGCCGTCGTGGCCCAACTTCGTCCAGGACGCCTGAATATTTGTAAAGAGTGGATGCAATGCAAGCCGCGCAACCGCGTGGATGAGCATCGCCTCGCGGAAGGTGGGCCCCTTGCGGGCATTGCCCTTCAGATAGATCGGGGATTCCATGTGAATGAACGGCAGGATCACAAACTCCGTGAAGCCGCCGGTTTTGGCCTGCAGATCCCGCACGCGAAGCAGATGACGGGCGACGTGTTCGTAACGCTCCATGTGTCCGTACATGATGGTCGCCGTTGTACGAAAGCCCGCCCCGTGCGCTGCTTCCATCACTTCCAGCCACTGGTCGGTCCGGATTTTGTCCGGACAGAGGGTTGCGCGAACCTCATCGTCCAGAATCTCCGCTGCCGTTCCGGGCAGCGTGCCAAGACCCGCGTCCTTCAACTGGCCGAGGAACTCGGGCAGGGAGATACCGAGCGTGTGGGCACCCTGCCAGACTTCGAGGGGTGAGAATGCATGGATGTGCATCTCCGGGTTCACCTGCTTGATCGAGCGGCATATGTCGATGTAGGTCTTGCCGGTGTACTCGGGGTGTATGCCACCCTGCATGCAGACCTCGGTGGCACCCCGCTCATAGGCCTCCCGGGTCCGGCGCATGATCTCTTCATGCGAAAGGTCGTACGGTCGACCCCGCAGATTTTCGCTCATCTTGCCTTTGGAGAAGGCACAGAACTGGCACTTGAAGTAACACACGTTGGTGTAATTGATGTTGCGCGTGACGACGTAGCTCACAACGTCGCCCGCGATGGCTTTGCGGATCTCGTCAGCCGTCTGACAGACGTGCGTAAAGTCATCGCCATGGGCTTTAAGCAGGCGAACTATGTCCGCCTCGGACAGACCTTCTTCTCGCCTCACGGAATCCAGTATGGCCGCAACGTCTGCACTCGGCCCGCCCCTTGGCACGGCAGTCACGCGAGCGACTTCCGCGGCAGGCGGTTCGCCGACGGCACCTGCGGCCCAGGCTTCGGTCCGTGCAAAGCCCTGGCCATCGATCGCTTGACGAACAAACGGCGCGACCGCAGGGTCGACCCAGCGCTCGACGTCGTTCGCGTAGCCGGGATAGATGGCGAGTCGTTCGTTCAGAAACTTCCCGGCGTTGGCGGTCTCGTTAGCCAAGTTCGCAAGATGCGGCCAGGGCGCTTCCGGGTTGACGAAGTCGGGGGTGACCGGCGACACGCCCCCCCAGTCATTAATCCCCGAATCGACGATCTGGGGCAGGACTCCCGGCGAAAGGTTGGGCGGTGCCTGGATGTTCATCGTCGGGCCGAAGACGATGCGTGCCATCGCGATCGTCCACAGCAACTCGTTCAGATCCGGTTCGGGCGCGTTCGCCATCAGCGTGTCCGGCTTCGCGCGGAAGTTCTGAATGATGATTTCCTGGATATGGCCGTAGTCCCGGTTAGCGGTGCGCAGAGCAAGCAGGGACTCAATCCGCTCCCGACGGGTCTCGCCAATACCGATCAGGAGTCCGGATGTGAACGGCACGGCGGCGGCGCCGGCACGTGCGATCGTCTCAAGCCGCCGTTCGGGGACTTTGTCGGGAGAACCGTGGTGCGGCATGCCTTTTTCCAGCAATCGCGTCGATGCACTCTCCAGCATGATGCCCATGGAAACGGAGACTTTGCGTAACTCGGCAATGTCGCCGTCGTCCATCAGTCCGGGGTTCAGGTGCGGGAATAGCCCCGTCTCGTTGAAAACGAGTTCTGCCATGTCGCGCAGGTACGAGAGTGTCGATTCCTGTCCCAACTCCGCGAGGCCGTCCCGGGCTGCCTTGTAGCGAAGTTCCGGTTTGTCACCGAGCGTGAAGAGGGCTTCCTTGCAGCCCGCCTCGGCGCCGTCGGTTGCAATCTTCAGCACTTCTTCAGGCGTCATGTACGGCGCTTTCAACTTGCGCGGTACCTGGGCAAAGGTACAGTAGTGGCAGACATCCCGACAAAGATGTGTCAGCGGAATAAAGACCTTGCGCGAATATGAAACCGTGTTTTGGTGGCCCTGGTCCCGGAGGTCAGCCGCGACCCGCGTCAGCCGCGCTGTGTCGTCCGTCTCGGCGAGCGCGAG
>CAVOBC010000415.1:0-3881 GCA_963693635.1 Gammaproteobacteria bacterium
TGGATGCGAGGTTTCCTGCTTTCGTCGACTAGGCAGAGATCGAGCGCTCTTTCCGCAATCTCAAAATAGGTTTCCATCATCTGGGGCATCAGCAAGAGGGTGTCCCCGTTGTTCTTGAAGCCATCCTTTGAGAATCCGTCGGCTGGGAGGAGATCGGCGAGGCGATCCTCCACGCCCAGCAAGTCACGCAGGGTGTTGTGATACTGCGCCACCGTCAGCCGGCGCACCGAGCCGTTCTTGGCACGCACTTTGCGTTCCCCCTCCCGTAGGGCCTGCGCGACCCACTCCGTGACCATTTTGCGCTCCTCCATCCCGGGTTGGCGCTCGTCTTCCGGCGGCATGGCTTTGTCCACCAGTTGCTTATGGACGTGCTTGAGCAGAAACAGTTGTTTGTCCTCCAGGGACCCATCAAGAATGTCGACCCGCACTCCCGACTTCATCTTCTTGGCGCCGTGACAGCGGTAGCAGTATCTCTTCAAGACCGGCTGGACAGTCTCCCGGAACTGGGACTCCAATTGCACCGCCACCAGCTCGGAGTTGCGGTCCTCCTCCTGGGCAAATCCAAGCGAGCCCCCTAGGGAAAAGACAAGAGCGTGGAGCCAGATTGCACGCATCATCAAGGATAGCTGGGGCCGGTGAGTATGCGGAGAATTCATTCGCTTTCTTTCAGTCCAATCAGGTATGCCAGAAGGTCGCGCAGATCGTCGGAGGTGGTAATGAGCCCTTCGGGCATGGACGAGCGATCCTGCATCTCGCGTTTGGCAATGCTGTCCTTCACAATGGTTTGCCGGGTGGCGGCAGGGAGCAGAAGTTCAATCTCGGTACCGTTTTCGCCAATGATAAGGCCGGCAGTCTTCGTGCCGTCCTTCCTGGTGACCATCGTCCATTTGAAGATGGGTGAAACGGTCTTGTTCGGTGTGATGATGGCTTCGACAAGGTAGGGGATCGTGAAGCGGCTGCCCACGTCGATGAGGGCAGGCCCGCCGCTGCCGCTGTCACCAGCTTTCGCCGCATGGCAGACGGCGCAGCCGCGTTCGGTGTAGAGCTTCGCGCCGCGCTGGGCATCACCTCCGACGACTTCCACGGTCCAGTCCACCTTGGCGAACGCTTTCGGCAATTCGGTGATGCCGGTACTGGTGGCGCCTTTCAAGGGCTTGTCCTGCGCTGCTTTGTCGGCGCGTAAACCGAGCACGGCCAAGCTCCGGGCCTCCGTGCGCGGGTCCTTAAGTAACCAGAGGAAGAAGGCGGCTTGCTTCGCATGGTCTCGGATCGGGTCATTGAGGCGCCGCTCCAGTAATGCAAAGAGCTTTTTGTCGTCAGGAGACTTGGTTACCTTTGCCCATGCTTCGGCCATGGTGAAGTTTCCGGTTTTAATCTCCAGGGTTTCCCCAACGAGAACGTTGGTGCTGGTCATCGGGCTGAGCGGCCAGCTTTCCGGCAGTGGGCCCGAGAGCGGCGGAATGGTCAGCCGTTGTCCGGCCACGAGAATGCCGACGAAACGTTTTGCGGGTGCGGCCGACTCGCAGAGCTTTTGAATCTCGGATGCGGGCAGCTGCGCGGCGAGAAGCTGCACGGCAGCTTGCCGCAGCAGGCGGTCCTCGCTCTGAGCGATGGCGATCACCCGTGGCAACGCTCTTGTTGCCTTGAACCGCTCCCTCAAGGCCACCAGCGCGGCGTGAGTGACCTGTGGATTCAAGTCTTCGAGAGATTTTTCAAAGATCGAGCGCCTCGGCGCTGTCGCAAATTTCGCCAAGGCACGCAGGGCCTGAAGGCGTGTCTCAGAGTTCTTGGAAGAGGTCAGTGATTCGATGAGCTCGGATTTGTCTGCGGCGGCCAGCCAGAGCAGGTGAGGGTGCAGTGCTCCGTCCGACGCGGCATTCACAATTCGCTTCGCGGCTTCCCGAGAAGCGATCTTCCCGCGCCGGGCAAGTTCCACATGGGCACGATAACGCCGGCTCCAGGAATCATCGGCCAGTTCCGTGAACAGCTTGTCCAGTGACACCGTGGTTTCTTCGTAGCCGGCGAAAGGCGCGGTCTTGGCATCATCGGCCCGTGTGATCATGACAATGTCGCTGCGATACATGGGTGACGCTTCATTACCTTTCATGTAGCACACACTGGTGAAGATTCGGCCACCGCGGCCGACCGTCACTCCCACCGGACGCGCCGTTGGCGGTCCGCTAAAGAAATCCTCCTGCTCGACTTTGAAAGACGCACCCGCTTCCCTCAATGGATAGCGCAACAGCTTCCCCCGGCCCCATTCCGCAACATAAAGGCTATGACGGCAGGCCTTGGGCAGGAACGTATCGTCGTAGTAGGCCATACCAGTCGGCACATAGCGTCCAACGTCCGGGTGCATCGATCCGAGCATATCCGCGCGCCACGGAATCTTTTCCAACAACCACCCGCGCGGCCAGGAGAAGTAAGCGCCCGAAGTCACATGAAGCAGCCGTCCCGGGACAAAGTCCTTGGGTCTGGATTCATGATCGTTGTCACTGGTAAAAAGGTTCCACGCCCGATCATAGGAAATACCGCAGCTGTTGCGGGTGCCCATGGCGATGACGCTGAACTTTTCTCCATCCGGGCTGATGCGAAACACCCCTCCGCACCCAGTGACTTTGGTGCTTTTCGTTCCGTGGAAGTATGTCCAGTGCATCCAAGCGTCCCAAACTCCACTCCCTGTCCTGCCATACCCGATGATCTGATCGCCGTTTGAGAAATAGATGTCCCCTTCTGGCCCGATCGCCAGGTTGTGCATGCCCTGGTGCATGTCCCATCCTTTCATCTGCGGCAGCCCCCAGACGAGGCGCTTCGCCACGATGCCTTCACGTTTCTTGGTCGCTCCTTCCAAAAGATAAATCGCCCAATGCGTGGAGACGTAAAGGTCATCACCGCGAATGGCGATGTCATAAACCCATGAGTGTTTCGGAAAGCGGAAGAGTAACTGGCGCGGATGATAGAGTCCACCCACCGCAGGCTCATACACAAACAACGCTTCTCGGCATCCGGCGAAGAGACGCCCCGCGCTATCCAGTTGCAAACCGAGAAACGACTCACCTTCGTCGCTATCAATCACCACTGACTTCAGGCCCGGCTCAGCTATGATGAATCCTGACCTTTGATCACCAGTGGTTTTCTCCTTCGCTTGACCTTGGAGGGAGAAAAGCAGGATAGAGAAAACTAGATTGAGCGTGCGGGTGATCATTTTATTTGTTTTGGTTATTTGACGCATAGCTTAGTGCTTGTGGGAGTGATTCTACATGCGAGACAGCCTGTGCCCAATCTGAAAATCATTTCGACCGGACTGGTCTCGGCCCCGAACCAACCAAATCGGCCGTTTAGAAAAATCGACCATGTAGCCAGCACTCGTATCTGCGGCCCCACATCGATCGAACAAGGAACTCGATGGCATGTAGCGGATGGCCAGTCCGGCCCGGCGGCGCGAAGAGCGATTCGGATTAGAACCGTGGATCAGATAAATGTCATGAAGCGACATCTGCCCTGCCTCCAACTCGATATCCACTGCCGTAGACTCATCAAAGAAGTCTTCCGCAACCCGTTGATTCAGCACCACATCGGTGCGGTCTTCCACCAGATGTGACTGGAGTATCTGCTCGCGGTGTGAGCGCGGGATCACGCGGAGGCAACCGTTCTCGATCACGCTGTCGTCGATGGCGATCCAGACCGTGCAGGTCGCGAGCGGTTTAATTGGCCAGTAGTGGCCGTCTTGGTGCCAGGGAACTTCCATCCCATTCCCAGCCGGCTTGCAGAAGGCTTGGCAGCCCCAGAGCACCAAGTCCGGACCGATGAGTTGCTCGACGAGGTCAAGAATCTCATTGGTGTGGGCCAGTTCGAGAAAGAGTTCGTTTCCACATACACCT
>CAVOBC010000416.1:0-3833 GCA_963693635.1 Gammaproteobacteria bacterium
CAGAGGTTGGCACCTACACACTCTGGCTGAATGCCTACGATGCCGGCACCGAAGCCAACGATGAGATCGTTAACGGCGGCGGCGCACCCGGAACGCCTCGGCCACACCGGGCTTGGGGCCTGGCGATTACCAAGCGTCTGCTTGAACTCCACGAGTCCAGCATCCGCGTTAAGA
This sequence comes from Gammaproteobacteria bacterium, assembly GCA_963693635.1. Taxonomy (GTDB): domain Bacteria; phylum Pseudomonadota; class Gammaproteobacteria; order Pseudomonadales; family Azotimanducaceae; genus CAVOBC01. The sequence continues at coordinate 175 of CAVOBC010000416.1, forward strand.
GCGAACTCGCACACGGCGCGCAGTTTCATTTTTCTCTACCGACTACCTGACACCCGTACGACTCGGCGCATTTTTCGGTTAATTACTTCCTAGCCAGTGCAGGGATGCACCGCCATTTTCTGCAAGAAAATGCGAGGTTTGCTTGCAAGCCGACTCCCAAGAATTGTCAGGATGACAATCCTGGGACAGGAATTAATAGACAGCGCAATTGCACTCGCGTGGAATCACCGCGCCTATGCTCAGGCAACAACCATAGTGATCTTTAGTTTACGCGCGGCCCGCGCGTTGACAGCCGCCCATCCAGTTACGGATCATCCCTGTCCGGCGGTAACAACAAATGGAGAACAAGATGCCAGATCTTGCAAACGATCTGAACAACCTGGTCATGTCCGAACAGGCGCAGCCTCTTCTGGATGCGGTCCGCAAACACATTGATGAGAACGTCGCCCCGATCACGGAAGAGTTCTATGCGCTAAACGCTGAAAAGGACGACCGCTGGAGCTGGCACCCACGCCAACTTGAGCTGCTGGGCGGCGCCAAGGAGAAGGCCAAGGAGTCCGGCCTGTGGAACTTCTTTCTGCCGGACGCTGACACTGGCGAGGGCCTTAAGAACCTCGACTACGCTTACATTGCCGCCGACCTTGGGCGCTTCCCGCTTGCGTCCGAGACGCTCAACTGTTCCGCACCGGACACGGGCAACATGGAGGTCTTGGAGCGCGTTGGTACCCAGGCACAGAAGGACGAGTGGCTAAAGCCACTCCTGAATGGCGAGATTCGCTCCGCGTACGCCATGACCGAGCCCGACTTGCCGTCGTCGGATGCGAAGAACATCAGCACACGTGCCGAGCTGGACGGTGACGAATGGGTGATTAACGGCTCCAAGTACTACATCTCCGGCGCTGGCGATCCCCGCTGCAAGATCATGATCACGATGGTCAAGACCGACCCGGACGCGCCGCCCAGCCGTCAGCAGTCGCAAATCCTTGTGCCCATCGACACACCGGGCGTGACCATTGTTGAGCCGATGACCGTGTTCGGCCATGACGATGCCCCTCACGGTCACATGCACCTGACGTTTGAGAATGTTCGCGTGCCAAAAGAGAACATACTTCTGGGTGAAGGCCGCGGCTTTGAGATCTCTCAGGTCAGGCTCGGACCCGGGCGTATTCACCACTGCATGCGTTCGATCGGACAGGCCGAGCGAGCGCTCGAACTCATGGTCAAGCGGGCAGGTTCACGGGTCGCATTTGGCAAGCCGATTGTGAAGCTTGGCAAAAACCTCGAAGTCGTGTCGCGGGCCCGGATCGACATCGACGCTTGCCGCCTGATGGTTCTTCGCGCAGCGAAGGCCATGGACGTGCTGGGCAATAAAGAAGCCCGCGTCTACGTCAGCGGCGTCAAGGCGATGGTGCCCGAGATCACCTGTCGCATCATCGATCAGGCGATCCAGATGCACGGGGCAACCGGCGTCTCGCATTGGACCCCACTGGCGGAGATGTACACCGGCCAACGGACATTGCGACTGGCGGACGGGCCGGACGAAGTGCACCACATGGTCGTCGGCCGCGCGGAAGTGCAAAAGTACGGCCTTTGGTAGACCGACTGGCCGACCAACAAAAAAGGGCCAGCTTTGCTGGCCCTTTTTTTGCCTGTCTTTCAGCCAGGCAGCGACTCGTCTAGTCGCGCACCGGCGCCATTGCTGCGTCCCGGTCATCCTTCACGAAACCGAACCGCGCCCCCCCGTAGCGACCCGTCGCCGTAATCTCACGCATGTTGCCCAGCATCTCGTGCGGCGACCTCTATCTACAAGCCGACAATGGACTGCGCATACGACTGGGGGACGCCGCCCTCGCAGCGAGCAAACGATCCGCGGCGACGACCGACGACGATCTCGCGTTCCTGGCGAACGACGGCGCGACCGACACTGAGGATCGACGCTTCGAACATCCGCTCGGCCTTGTCGATTTTCGCGTCGACGGTCTCGGCGAGGCGGGTCAATCCATCAACGTCGTCGTGCCGCTCGCAGTCGCGATACCAGCCGCTGCGGTGTATCGCAAATTCACACTCGCCGATGGCTGGCAGACCTTCGCGCCAGGCGCGGGTGACCGCACCGCCTCGGCACCGCTACTCGCAAGCGGCGATTGCGCGCTGCCGGGCGACCCGCGCTTCCTGCCCGGCCTCAACGCCGGCGACCGGTGTTTGCTGCTCACCCTGACCGACGGAAGCCCGAACGACGCAGATGGCTAGCAGAACCAGCAGGTGGTTGACCCGGGTGCGATCGGCCTCGCGCTGCCCGACGACGAGCCCGCACTGACGACACCGGCTAATGTCGTCATCAGCGCTGAAAGCGGGGAGGGGTCACCGCTCAACGACGCGGACATTCAAGCCTTCCTGGCCGGCGCCACCTGCACGGACTTCATCGACGGCATCCTGGTGCCATCGGCGAACTCAACGGTGATCGACCTCGATACGGCGACTGATCTGCCTCTCGGCGAAACATCGATCACCTTTAGCTGTACCGACAGTGGCGGCAACGCGGTGAGCGCTGACGGCACGGTCACGGTGCAGGATTCAACCAGCCCGGCCTTCGAGAACCTGACGTCATTCGCAATCGAATCGCGCACAGCGGTCTCGGCATCCGATCCGGACATCACTGCCCACTTCGCCGCCGCCTTGTGTACCGACGCGGTTAGCGGCGCCGTAACGCTGACGTTCGACCTGCCGGCGACCTTTCCGCTCGGCTCGACGCCGGTCATGCTGGCCTGCGCAGACGACGCTGGCAATACGTCCATGCTTTCCGTCAACGTCACGGTCGTTGAACCGGCAGTGTCCCCGGACACCGGCGACGGCGCGGGATGTTTCATCGCGACCGCTGCATACGGCAGCACCCTGCATCCTTACCTTGGCCAATTGCGCACGTTCAGGGACGAGCAACTACTGCAGAATGCACCCGGACGCGCTGTGGTTCACAGCTATTACAGATTGTCCCCACCCCTTGCGGAATTCATCCACGACAACGACCTGCTCCGGGCGATCTCACGCGCCGTCCTGGCCCCGCTTGTTATCGCTGTCATATCGCCCAACGCCGCGGCGACCATCATGGGCATGATGCTGGTCGCGTTTGCGCTCCGGCTGGTCCTACGCGCGACGGACCAGCCGGGTCGCGGCAGGCCTGCAGGCACAAGTTTGAAGACACGAGTTTGAAGAAAGGATAACGAAGTCAAAGGGTTAGCGCAAAAAGGACGCAGAGAAGTGCAAGGCCAATCGGGCGCGTCATCGACAGACCTCCGGAGCTGACTCGACCCGTTGCGGGTCATCGCCGATCCTCGACAAGGCGCCTGGGCTTGCGGGCGTTAAATACCGCGCAGGTGCCAAGTGCGCTTTCGGCCAACTGCTTTCGGCGACTGCTAGCGTGAGCGCGCCCAGAGGCGACGATGTGCCGACTGAAAATCGGGCTCGCCTATCCAGTTGGACGGCTTTTTCGCCTCAGCCTGCAGACCCGCGGACAGGAATACGGGATTGAAGGGGACGAGCCGGTCCCGGGCAACATTGCCCGCCAGAACCTGGCTGTTCACTTGATCATTGATCGGTACGAAGACTCGCATCGGTACTACCTGTTTGCTGCTTGCTGATAGGAGCTCAGTTAACCTGCAAAGCAG
>CAVOBC010000417.1:0-3792 GCA_963693635.1 Gammaproteobacteria bacterium
TCATGGCAGGGAGATCTACCTGCGCGTACGATCAGCCCAAATACCGGAGGAATCGATATGGCCGACAATGACAGCTGGGAAGATCGAGTGAAACATGCAAGTGAAACGTATTCGCGATTCGTGCCGGGGACCGAGCCCGCACAGGTGCTTGCGTCCATGGAGAAACGCTACGGCGCACTCGGTACGTTTGCCTTTACCGCGGTCGGCGAAATGTGGGACCGCCCGCAGTTGAGCCGCCGCGACCGCAGCCTGATGATCATCTCGGTTCTCGCGGCCCAGGCACGCGACGAAGAATTGGTTTTGCACGCTGGTATTGGCCTTCGCCACGGCCTTACCCGCACTGAGATCGAGGAGATCAACCTGCACATCGCCGCCTACGCTGGCTTCCCCGCCGCGATGGCCGCGCAACGGCGCATCGACGACGCATTTCGCACAGCCGAAGGGGTCGAACGCCTTGCGGATCGTACTGGCGCGGAGCATCTGGCTGACGCCCAGCGCCTGGAACGCGCGGCGGATGTGCGCCGTTCGCTGACCAGGGGAAAAGCTAATGCGGATCCCACGGCGGATCTTGCCGCAATGCAGGACGCGCTCGGGGGTGTCGGCGACTGGGCAATGAAATGGGCCTTTGGTGAAATCTGGTCCCGGGAACAACTCTCCCGGCGGGACCGTTCGCTGGTTGTCATCTCAATCCTTGCGGCACTGGGACAGGAGGCGGAACTCGCGTTCCATGTCCCCGCCGGCCTGAATCACGACCTCACACGCGTCGAGATCGAGGAGATCATGACCCACCTTTGTCTCTACATCGGCTTTCCGCGAGCGGTTGACGGAATGCGCGCTACCCGGGCTGCGTTTGCGCGGATTGATGCGCGCGGGGATTGAATGCGAGCCGTGAGACGGATCGGATGAGCGTCAGCATTGACTGCCGGATTCGGACAACCGGCCGTCAGATGCGAGACACGTCTCAGCGTTGACTGCCTCCCTGCTGCCGGACCTCGTGACATAGATAGCCTGGGGGCAGCAACCCGGAGCGGAGGAATTAGCGGCGCACAGGCGACAAGACTAATCCCTGCAGCACGCCTTGCGAGAGCTTGCTGCGGCTTGGTTGCCATCGATACGCTGGCGGCTGCAGCCGAGCATTTCTCAAAGATCTGACGGCTCGTTTGACATGGTTTATCTCGATTCATAACCTTAGGTACTGAATATCCGATGTATGACTTATAAAGTTGTCAACTAACTGATTTATAAGGGAAATTTTAACTTCCGTGGAGCGTCTGGTTCGGCACTTTCCTGTGTTGGTCCTGACCGGTGCCCGCCAGACGGGCAAAACCACGTTATTGCGGCAGCTATTCCCGACGCACACCTACGTTAGTCTCGATCTACCGGCTGATGCCGCGCTCGCCGAGGAGGACCCCTCCGAGTTCCTGCGCCATTACCCTCCGCCCTTGCTGGTCGATGAGGTGCAATATGCGCCTGGTCTGTTTCGTCACATCAAGGTTGCGGTCGACCGCGATCGCGACATGCATGGTCAGTTCATACTGTCCGGGTCACAGAAATTCACCCGGATGAAGGAAATCTCCGATTCACTGGCCGGCCGATGTGGCGTGCTGGAGTTGGAAGGACTGACATGGGCGGAGTTGGGCTCAACCGCTGAGCGATTCGTCTCTGCGACAGGATTTGCAGCGCTGTTGTCCCGGGGATTCATGCCGCAGTTGTGGAAAGACCCCCAAATGCTCTCTGCCGGCTTCTATCGCGGCTATCTTGCAACTTACCTTGAACGAGACGTGCGACAGATTCTGAACGAATTGCCTCGACCCGCCGATCTCGCCCGCATTAACGAACTTACCGCGTTGCTCGACAATAGCGATCAGAAACATCTGATCTTCTGCCGGGCCCAGCCTTCGTTCCCGATAGGAGATAAAGGGACGGCAGTGAATGGGATGGAGATCAGGGCGTACCTGTGAACGTCGGTGTGGGGGTGTTGGAAGACATGCCGGAAGAAATGGGTTGCGACCCGCCGTCGTCAATGCGTCTGACGCTGTTGACTCGCGCTGTAAGACTGCACAGCGACAATCAGGATGAGAGACGCACGACAATCAAGATGAGACTTTCAAAAAAAGAGCCACTATTTTATTGATTTGGGGCACAAAGCCACGCCAGATAGCCGCCTACGTGAGATCGCCAACCCAGAACGCGTTGCGTCGTGCCGCTTGGAAGTTCACGCAGTCTTCGGGACGAACCCTGTCCACCGGAATCGTGACCTTCCGTACGATACATAACCCGATGCGGCGATGAGGAGACATGGGAGTTCCATCACCTGCAGGGGTACCTTGCCGAGATCGACGATCTCGCGGGGCCTAGCCTTCCGGCAACGCGAACGCGATGATGTGGTCGCTCGCGGGTGTACCCAACGCCCAATGGCCGCCCGCCGCTATCACCACGTACTGCTGATCATCGGGACCGGTTCGATAGGTCATGGGGGTGGCCTGACCACCGGTGGGCAACCGCCCTTTCCACAGCTCCTGGCCGGTTTCGCTGTCGAAGGCGCGCAGAAAGAAATCGCTGGTCGCGGCTATGAAGGTCAGGCCGGCAGCGGTCGTGATGGGTCCGCCGATGTTGGGCACCCCATCGATGAACCAGAACGGGAACGGCGCGAGATCCCGGGTGGTGCCCAACGGCACCTGCCACGCAATCTCTCCGGATTTGAGATCGATGCCCGCGAGCGTCCCCCACGGCGGCGGCGTGCACGGCACTTCAAGCGGTGAGAAGAAGCCCATCCAGCGAACGTCACAGTACGGTGTGCCCTCGCTCGCCTCGACCATCGCATATTTGGCACCCAATGAATCTTCGGCGAGCCGAACCTTGGTTGCTTCGCACTGGCCACGCGGTACGAGTTGGATGATGCTTGCCATGTGTAGTGTGTTGACCACCAGCAAACCGCGCCCACGATCTACGGCAGGGCCACCCCAATTCTGGCCGCCGACCGCACTCGGATAGTGTATCGAGCCCTCGAGTGTCGGGGGTGTGAACAAGCCATCCGAGCGGATGCTGGCCATCATGTCCCGGCATGCGCCGCGGTCCCATGGGGTAAACCCCCATACATCCTCGGCGCTGAAGTCAGTGTCCACCAGACCAGGCGGGCGCACCGGGAATGGCTGCGTCGGTACAGTGAAATCACCCGCGACTGCACCTTGCGGAACGGCACGTTCCTCCACGCCGTGGATAGGCTCGCCGGTAGCTCGATCGAGGATAAAGATGTGGCCCATCTTGGTAGTCTGGGCGAGGGCTTTGACCATCTTGCCGTCAATTTCGACGTCGAACAGGGTCGGCTGTGCGGGCAGGTCGTAATCCCAAATGTCGTGGTGCACCGTCTGAAAGTGCCACCGCACTTTACCGGTTTTTGCGTCCAGCGCAACGATGGAGCTGGAATAGTAATCGAGCCCATCGCGATGCCCGCCATAGTAATCCGGCGAGGTATTCCCGGTGGGTGCGTACACCAGCCCAAGCTCTTCGTCTGTCGAGATAAAGGACCACACATTGCTGGTCCCCCGCTGATACTTCTGCTCGCCACCGTCCAACACAGGCTCCTGATCTGGCGGGATCGGATCCCAGTACCAGGCCAACGCGCCGGTGTTCAGATCGTACGCGCGGACCACGCCACCCGGTACGGTGGTTTTGAGATTGTCGGCAATGGCACCGCCGATCACGATCAGATCGCCAATGACCCCACCCGGTGTGGTGAGCCGGTATTCTCCCTGCGGGTGTTCGCCAAGGCCACTCAGCGCATCAACGGTA
>CAVOBC010000418.1:0-3766 GCA_963693635.1 Gammaproteobacteria bacterium
GCGCCCGTCTCACTGTCAGTTGACGACATTCCCAACTGCTCTGCGGTGGACCGGCTGACCCTTGAGAAAGTTAGCGACGACAACGTGAATATCGCCGAACTCGCGGCGGTCATCGAAGAGAACCCGAGCCTGTCCGGCCTCATTACCGGGCTTGCCAATTCCGCCTTCCATGCTTCGCCGAGACCCGTCGTTCGGGTCCATGACGCCATCATCAAGGTTCTCGGCATCCGCGTTGTTCGGAGCATCGCTTTCAGCGTCATCATTGGTCGTTCGATGGACCCGTCCGAATGCCCGGGTTTCGATCCGACGGTCTACGGGAGTGACGCAATCAGTCTCGCCCGGACTGCAAAGAAACAGCGGTGGGGCTCTGCTACGATCCGGACAGCGTTTACCTGAGCGGTATGCTCGCAAACTTCGGAAAACTTGCGCTCGGGCACAACTTCCCCGCCGACATGGATGACATCATCCGGATCGCGGACTTCGACGAGCAGATCTGCGAACAATCGAGGCGGGTCGGCATCCACGAATGGGAGGCCGCCGGACTCGTCGCACTACGCTGGCATCTGCCAGGGATTCCAAGGTGCGTCATGCAGAACGCGAACAATGAGCACTACACCGGCGATCATTGGGAACTTGTGCTCTTGGTCGGGTACATCCTGCGGTACGTACGCATGATGGAAAGCGGGCGCCCCGAGCCGTGCGCGCGCCTGATCCGCGCCCTGGGCGTGGGCGAAGCCGAGCTCAATCGAATCCTCGGGATCATTCCAGACATGCACGATGAGTTGCGCGCCCTGGGCAATCACCTGGCGGGGCAGGGAAACGCGTGATCGCTGCGAGCCGTCGCGACCCACGCACGGCTTCTTCACCGATTTCACCCGTTTCACCAATTTTACCTTTTTACGGATGCGACCCGCACCCAGGAGCGAGCGATGTTACAAGAGACTCTGACTGTCCTCCGACGTCAGTTCCTGGGGCTCAACCGGGTTCTGTCAACGGTCATGGAACTGGTCACCGACGGCCTCAACTTCGACGAAGAAATTCAGCTTCTCAAGTTCGCCGCAACGATTATTCTCAACAATCACAGCTTCGGATACTGCACGATTTACCTCAATCGAGAGGCTGAGGGCGACGGCGACGAGCCCCTGCGCCTGGCCGTTGCCGTTTCTGCCCAATCCATCCTTGAGTCACACCTGATCACCGAAGAAGACGCAAGCTGAGTGCCAGGGGACCAACACAACGCCTGCCGAACTGGTCAGACGCGAATCCGCCGACGGCATCTACTACAGCATGCCCATCACCTACCGGACTGAACGGATGGGCATGTTGACCGCCCACACAGCATCGCTCGACGGCAACCACCCTAAGCTCCTGTCAATCTTCTGCCAGATTCTCGGCAACATCCTGACCAATGTCCGCAACAGCCAGCGGCTCGCTTCCAAGGTATCCAAACGCACCATCGACCTTGAGCGTGCCAACCGGGTTGCCTGCCAAAGCCTGCGCGCAAAGTCCCAGTTTCTGACCAACATGAGCCATGAGATTCTGACACCCCTGAACGGCATCATCGGCGCCGCCTCACTCCTCGGCGAGAGCGACCTCAATGAGGAGCAGGTCGACTACGTGGACACGTTGTCGACATCGTCGGGCACTTTGTTGCCGATGGTGAGCGACATTCTGGAGTATTCGCGGACCGAGTCGGGGGATACCGAGCTCGTGACCGAACGCGCGGATCTGCGCGCGATTCTCGACGGCACCGTCGAGCAGTACCGCGAAAGTGCAGGTGACAAGGGACTTGTCGTCGAATTGCTGCTGTCACCCGACATCCCGTCCTGCGTACTCGCGGATGGGGAACGGGTCGGTCAGATTCTGCATAACCTGCTCGCGAACGCCATCAAGTTCACCAGCAGCGGACGCATCACCGTCGACGCCTATTGTCACAACCTCACCGACACCGAGGCGACCGTCAAATTCTCGGTGGTGGACACCGGTATCGGCATGGACGAGGCGTTGCCGAAACACGCGTTTAACCTCTTCCAGCAAGGAGACGGCTCCCAGACACGGGAGTACCAGGGCATGGGCCTTGGCCTCGCGATCTGCAAACAACGGGTCGCTTTGATGGGCGGCGAGATCCGTGTTACGAGCAAACCGGGTCTCGCTCGATGTTTTCATTCATGCTGAACTTTCCGATCGCCGAACCCGAAGTCGTCGTTCCGGTGCAACCTCCGGTCGTCAAGCCACCGCTGTCGGGCGCCCTGCGTGACTACATTCGCGTCCTGCTGGTCGAGGACAACGTGGTCAACCAGAAGCTCGCCGCACGGCTGCTCGAGAAGTTGGGCTGCGAGGTCGCGATCGCCAACGATGGCCGCGACGCCATCGAGATGTTCCAGGAACAACTCTACGACCTGGTCTTTATGGATTGCCAGATGCCGAATATGGACGGCTTCGTGGCAACGCATGAGATACGTCGGCTTGAAAAGACGGGCGATCGCACGCCGATCATCGGCTGACCGCCAACAGCCTGCCGGAAGACCGTGCCCGCTCATTCGAGGTCGGGATGGATGAGTTCCTGAACAAGCCGATTGGTAAGCAGTTGCTGTTGGACGCCATACTGAAATGGGCGCCCAAAGATGATGAGGAACCGGTTACTGTCCAGTCCGAAGGACGCGGCTGACAATGCGCTCAAGGTCGGTGAGCGAGTTGCAGACGTCGGCGACATCGCAGTGTCGACGATACTTACGCATCTCGGAATCGCCTTCACCCCAGCGCTCCTCAGATTCGGGATTTAGCCAGATCACCTGACGGCAGCGTGACGCAAGCCGGCGCAACTCCTTCTCGCCGGTTTCGAAATAGTTGTTACGCGCGTCACCCAGAATAATCAGGGTCGAGCGCGAATCCATGTCTGCGATAGCAAGTTCAACCAAACGCCGGAAGGCGACCCCGTAGTCGGTTGAGCCTTTGCCGTAGTCATCGAGACTCATCTCGATGGCGTCCGTCAGGGGGTGCTGAGTAAAGTACTCGCTGATCTCGCCGAGTTGGTTCGAGAACGCAAACGCACGAACCCGCGGCAACACCTCATGCAAGCTGTACAGGAACGTCAGCAGGAAGCGCGCAACATTACGCACACTGCCACTGACGTCGCAGAGCACAAACACCCGCGGTCGCTGCAAACGAACCGTTCGCCACTGCAGATCAAAGGGAGTGCCGTCATAGGCGAGGTTGCGCCGCAAAGTCCGCCGAAGATCCAGATGCCCCCGATTGGCGATGCGGCGACGGCGCGCATGGCGCTTGGCCAACTTGTGTGCGAGCTTGCGGACGGCTTCGCGAATGTGGTCGAAATAATGCACCTGCATCGACGTCAGCTGCGCCGCTGCGGCCGCCTGGGCGATGAATCGATTGCCGCTCGCATCAACTAACAGCAAATACTGATCCTCCACATACTCGCGGACCTGCTCCGACAAGTAGTGCGCCGCCTCACCCAATCGCTCTGATGTGTCCCGTGCCCGGCCATCAGATGACCGCGACAACCGGCCAATTTCGTCTTCGAGATGGCCATACCCCATATGCAGCAAAATCCGGCGCGCGTAAAGCTGACGTTCGCGCAACGCTTTGATGCGTGACAGTTGAACCACTGCCGCGGCCCTGCCGATTGCGACACTGAGACTCGCATAGTCTCCCTGCATCAGGAGGTGACCCAGTGCAGAATCATGCGGGGCAGACGGTCGCCGGCGACGCTTGCGGGGCCCGTCGAATACGGCTCGGGTCGTCTCGT
>CAVOBC010000419.1:0-3765 GCA_963693635.1 Gammaproteobacteria bacterium
GCCTGCCGTTCGACGTTGTGCGGGTGTTCACGCGCTTCGGCGAAGCTCAGTACCGGCGCGTAACAGATATCCGTACCCAGCATGATCTGATCCCACTCGTCGCGGGTCTTGGCCTTGAAGATTGCGGTGAGTGATTCCTTCAGCTTTGGCCAATTATCGCGGCTCATCTGGGGCGGCAGTTCCTGGTTGCCGAGTCCGGACTTCTCCAGCAGGATTGAGTAGAACTGGGGCTCAATCGAGCCGATCGAGATGTATTTGTTGTCGCTTGTTTCATACGTGTTGTAAAAGTGGGCACCGGTGTCGAGCATGTTCTTGCCGCGATCGTTCCAGGCGCCGGAGTGCATCATGCCGAAGATGCCGTTCATGAGGAGCGCTGAGCCCTCGGTCATGGCCGCGTCGACAACCTGGCCCTTGCCGGAGGACGCACGCTCAACCAGTGCCGCTGCGATGCCGAAGGCGAGCAACATGCCGCCGCCACCGAAGTCGCCGACCAGATTGAGGGGTGGTACCGGTTTGCCACCATCTTCGCCGATCGCGTGTAGTGCGCCGGAGAGCGAGATGTAATTGATGTCATGTCCCGCAGCCTGCGACATGGAGCCGGTCTGCCCCCAGCCGGTCATGCGACCGTAAACGAGGCCCGGGTTGCGCTCCAGACAGACATCGGGCCCGATTCCCAGGCGCTCGGTCACGCCTGGGCGAAAACCTTCGATAAGGGCATCGGCGTCCTCGATAAGCCGCAGAACTGTCTCCACGCCGTCGGCGTTCTTGAGATCGACGGCGATGCTCTTGCGGCCCCGTGCAAGGATGTCGGTGCCGGGCGCACCACGGCCCGCGTTGGCAGCGCGATCGATGCGGATGATCTCTGCACCCATGTCCGCAAGCATCATGCCGCAGAAGGGACCGGGTCCAATGCCCTGTAGTTCGACGACTTTGAGTCCGCTTAGGGGTCCCATATGCTTGCTCCTCTCTCTGTTGGGTCTGTCAGGCGGTTTTCCCGCAAGCTGCCGAGAATACCATCCTCAGAACCAGAAGGCCGCAACGCGGTTGATCAGCCAAAAGCTAGCGACGCCGCCGATAGCGTAGGTGGCAACAGGTACAAATGAACGGCTGACGGGCGTCGCGACGGGCCCAACAAGCGTGGGCAGGCGCGCGTCGATGGTGTGTCCCGCAATCGCCAACACAAGGAGGATACCGATAAAGAGGACCTGGCCAATCTCGACGCCGACGTTGAAGAAGAGGAGCGAGGCCGCGACCTCATGTTCTGGCAGACCGACGTCCTGCAACGCAGAGGCGAAGCCGAATCCGTGCAACAGCCCGAAGCTGGCGGACACGGAGACGGGATAGCGAAGCGTCCACGAGTCCGGGTTTGGCCGCGCGATTTCGAGCGCGAGAAACAGGATAGAGAGTGCGATCACGGCCTCGACCGCGGCAACGGGCAGGCGCACCAGCGAGAGGGCGGCGAGGGCAAGCGTGATGGAGTGCGCAACCGTGAAGCCGGTGATCGTTACGAAGATTCTGCGTGGCGTGCGCGCTATAAACAGCAGACATGTGACAAAGAGCAGATGGTCCACGCCGAGCCAGATGTGCGTCATGCCGAGCCAGGTGTACTCAGCGATCACATTCCCCGGAGTTGCCTCGGCGGGCAGCGCAAGGGCGAGCGTGCCCGGAGCCATGACCTTCGGGTGGGTTGCTCCGCCCTCGCGACCCACCCGAAAGATGACGGCGAGGGCAGGGGGCGTGCCGGGGTAGTCGAGGCTGATCGACTCACCGGCAATCGGTGCCGCGCACGCGTAGTTGCGGCTGATGATGATCGCGTCGCTCGTCTGTGCTGGCCGCGGCGGGCCGGCGCTGCATCCACGGGGAAAAACGAGGGACGGCATCAGACTCCGACCGACCGTGGTCGCGACCTTGACCGTGCCTGAATAGGTCGCGGGGACGTTCGACGTGTCCACTTCGATGATGTCGATGAGGATGGGTCGCGAGTCATCGGCGATCGCTGGCACCGAGGCTAACGACGCAAGGGCGAGGATCGTGGCGAAAGTGACCGTGATGCGCCGGGTGTAGTGCGAGTCGGCCGTTCGTTTCATCGATCGAGCGCCTCGTCGAGACTTTCTTCGATCATTCTTTATCGATCGGTTCATCGATCAGCACGTCTACGCTGTAGCTATCGACAATCTCATCAATCGCCATTTGCATCGTATTGATGGCATGTTGCCGCCGGGCGTCCTCGGCGACCTTGTCGTAGACATCGGCAAGGTCAGGTTGCGCGCGCGGGCGCCTTGACGCGATCAGGACGGCATGGGCGCCGTAGGCTGAGTCAATCGGACCCTGCCATGTGGCGCCAGCAGACAACGCGAACATGCCCGCGGCGAAATCGACGCCGAAGTGGCTTTTGATGAAATCCTCGGTACGCGCCACGTAATTGACGTGATAAAGAAAGCGCTCTGTGTGGCGGACGGCATCGGCGAATGGAACCTTGTCGCGGTTCAGGTTTGCTACGGCCTCTGCGGCAAGGCGACGTGCAGACACGGCACCACGGCCTTGCGTCCGGAAGAAGACGTGGGTGAAGGTCATTTGCGGGGGTTGCATGTAGTCGCCGGGGTTAGCCTTGAAGTAGGCCGCTACAAAGCCGGTCGGTGGTTCCTTATTGGTGTTGCCCTGCGTGATGAACTCAAGCTGTTCGACCAGGCGTCGCCGGATGTTGTAATCGTCCTTGTCGAGCCCCAGTTCGAGCGCGCGGCGGTGCAGGGCTTCCTCCCGAACAACCTCGCGGATGAGCGCGTCTCTGCGGCTCTGGTCAAGTCCGTCCAGCACCGCGCTGAAATGCGTGGGGTCAAATGCGTTGGACTGATTCTGCAGGTACGCAAGCACCAGTTCGCGGTCGACAATGATTCGTTTGCTCGCGCGCTCTTCGGTCCGTGATCCGGTCCAAACGACGAGGGCGAAGAGACCTGCACCGAGGATCAAAAAATGTACCAGCGGCTGTCGCCACGGAGCCATGGGCCGCGTCTCGAAAAGAGCGAATATTAGCAGTTGCGTCCAGACCCAACGTTTCTTTCGACCCTCTTTCGGCCCGTTCGCGCCGCCTGGTCACCGATGGTACGGTTACTGGGGAACGATCCCAACCGACCAGCAGGAGTAACTCACATGGCTTATGGCGCGACCCGCACGCTTGCTGGTACCGGCGAGCCAGGTTTCGATGGCGACGGTGACGGCAGCACGACCCGGCTCAACGAACCGTTTGGGGTTGTACTCGCACCGGATGGTGCGGTCTGGTTCACGGACCTCAACAACCATCGCATCTGCCGGTCAGACGTGGCGACCGGGTTGGTTGAGACCCGCGTCGGTTGCGGTGAACTGGGCAACGACGGTGACGGCGGCCCGGCGCTTGCAGCGCGGATATTCGAGCCTTACGAGTTGCGCTTTGATGCGGTGGGGAATCTCTTCTTTGTCGATATGAAGGCGCATGTGGTGCGCCGGGTGGATGCTGAAACCGGTATCATTTCGACGCTCGCCGGGTCCGGCGCGCCGGGCTTCTCGGGCGATGAAGGCCCGGGCACCAGCGCCCGGTTTGCCCAGCCGCACAGTATTGAACTGGACGGCGATGATAATCTGCTGATCGCGGATATCGGCAACCACCGGATTCGTCGGCTTGACCTCGCCACGGGCGTGATCACGACCTTTGCTGGCAATGGTGGCACGGGGCCGGTTGCGTATGGCAGTCATATCTCAGAGACCGATCTGCACGGCCCGCGCGCGATCGCG
>CAVOBC010000420.1:0-3731 GCA_963693635.1 Gammaproteobacteria bacterium
CGAACCCGGATGTGTCGGTGCCGGTTGTCACCATCATGGTTCCGCATGAAGGGATCTCGCCCAACGACGCGGAGCGTTTGCTGGCGCGGCCGCTGGAAGTTGAACTCAAAACCATTCAGGGCGTCGAGGAGATCTCGTCGTATTCCCGCGAAGGGAGCGCGACCGTTGTCGTCCAGTTCGACTTTAGTTTCGAGGCGGACCAGGCGCTGATTGACGTCCGCGAGGCGGTGGACCGGGCCAAGGCCAAGATTCCCTCGACCGCAGAAGAACCCATCATCAATGAGGTCGTTGCGGCGAGCTTCCCGGTCATCACCATCACGCTGGGTGGCGAGGGGGTGCCGGACCGGGTGCTGTACCGACTCGCGCGCGATCTCAAGGATGATCTTGAAGGCATTCCCGAGGTGTTTGAGGCGGTGCTTTCCGGCGAACGTGAAGAGTTGCTCGAAGCGGTGATCGATCCGTCGAGGCTCGAAGCGTATGGCATCAGTATTGAACAATTAATCGGTGCGATAGGGCGCAATAACCGCCTGATCGCCGCCGGTGCGGTTGATACCGGTCAGGGCAGCTTCAGCATCAAGATTCCGAGCGTTATCGAAACCGCGCAGGATGTGCTTTCCATACCCGTGACGGCTAACGCGGACGGCGTTGTCACGCTCGCCGATGTGACGACCGTCAGGCGCACCTTTAAAGACGCGCTTAGCTTTACGTCCGCCAACGGCGTGCCATCGGTTGCGGTTGACGTGTCCAAGCGCAGTGGTACGAGCCTGGTCGCGACGGTCGCCAAAGTTAAAGAACGTGTTGAGGCGCTCAAGAAGACCTTTCCCGCAAGCGTGTCGGTCAGCTACATGGCGGATCAGGCGCCCGAGACTATCGAGCAGATCAATACCCTGCAGGGCAACATCCTGACCGCCATGATGCTGGTGCTGACCGTTGTGGTCGGTGCCGTTGGCCTGCGGTCCGGTATCCTCGTCGCCCTCGGCATTCCGTTCTCTTTCCTGTTTGCGTTCATCATCGTCAATCTGATCGGCTTCACCTACAACTTCATGGTGATGTTCGGCATGTTGCTGGGGCTTGGCATGCTCATCGATGGTGCCATTGTTGTGGCTGAACTCGCGGAAAGGCGGATGGCCGAAGGTGCCGAGTCCGCTGACGCCTACGTCTACGCGATCAAGCGCATGTTCTGGCCCGTGGTCGCATCCACGGCGACCACACTTGCTGCCTTCCTTCCGCTGATGTTCTGGCCCGGGGTCACGGGCGGTTTCATGCGTTATCTGCCGGTGACCGTGTTTGCGGTGCTGACGGGGTCGCTCGCGTATGCGCTGTTGTTCGCCCCGGTGATCGGGGCACTCATCAACCGCGGCCGAAAGATAAAGGGCGGCGTTCCGCACAACCAGCAGATGGTCGATGAGGGGCGCTTCAGCGAGTTGACGGGTGTGTTGCGCGCCTATGCGTCGTTGCTTGGGTTTGTCACCCGCCATCCGTTCGCCGTGATGGGTCTGACGCTGATCGGGCTCTATGGCATCACGGCCCTTTATGGCACGTACGGTCGGGGCATGCAGTTCTTCACCGAGGTCGAGCCGCAGCTAACCGGTGTTATCGTTAGCACGCGAGGCAACTTTTCTCCCGCCGACCACCGCGAGATTGTGAAGGATGTCGAGAATAGGGTGATGACGAGCGGCAATCTTGAGAGCATCTATACCCGCACAGGTAGTAGCGGACTCAGTTTTGGCTCAGGCGGCACCGTACCTGATCAAGTGGGTCGGTTGCTGATCGAACTAAGCGACCGGCGTGATCGGGACTTGTCCGGAACCGAGGTGGTTGAAGCGTACCGTGAGGTCCTGAAAGACATCCCCGGGGTTCGTGCCGAGATCCAGAATCAGGACCCCGGGCCTCCCGTCGGCAAGGACATTCAGGTTGCGATCTCGGGGCTCGACCTCGACGTGCTGACGCGCGAGGCGCGTCGCATAGCGGATCACCTGCGCACCGTGCCCGGGCTGATCGCGGTGGATGACACGACCCCGGTGCCGGGTATCGAATGGGAAATCACGGTCGACCGGGCGAAAGCGGCAATGTTGGGGGCTGATGTCACGTCGGTGGGCGCAGCGGTCCAGTTGGTGACAAACGGCATCCTGGTGGGCAAGTATCGTCCGGATGACGTGGATGATGAGGTGGACATCCGCGTTCGCTATCCCGAGAAATACCGCGGCGTGTCCCAGCTTGATCTGCTGCGGGTTTCCACACCCCAGGGGCAGGTCCCGATCAGCAGCTTCGTCACGCGCGAAGGCAAGCACAAAGTGGACACGATCTTCCGCGAGAACGGCGAACGCATCATGTACGTTCGCGCCAACACAATGCCCGGGGTACTGCCAGACGACAAGGTGCAGGAGATCCAGGGCTGGCTGGATGAAGCCGACATCGACCCCAGCCTGACCGTGGTTTTCAGGGGGGCAAACGAAGAGCAGGCAGATTCGTTGAGCTTCATCATGACGGCGTTTGCGTTTTCGCTCGCTTTGATGGGCATCCTGCTGGTGACCCAGTTCAACAGTTTTTATCAGGCGATCATGATCTTGTCGTCGGTCATCATGTCGACGGTCGGCGTGCTGCTGGGGTTGCTCGTCATGGACCAGCCGTTCAGTGCCATCATGACGGGCGTCGGCATCGTTGCGCTCGCGGGTATCATCGTGAACAACAACATTGTGCTGATCGACACGTTCAATTACCTGCACCGGGAAAACCCGACGTGGGACATTGCCCGCGTGATCGTGCAAACCGGCTGCTTGCGCCTGCGCCCGGTATTTCTGACAACGTTCACGACGGGTTTCGGGCTGGCACCAATGGCGCTTGGCATGTCGGTTGATCTGCTGGGCAGAGAGGTCGAGGTGGGTGGACCCGTCGCCTCGTTCTGGATCCAGCTTGCCGGAGCGATTGTCTCCGGTCTCTCCTTCGCCACTATTCTGACCCTGATTGTCACGCCGGCACTCCTGATGGTGCCCTCTGTGGTCGCCATATGGCGCGACGGTGTCATCGGTAGCATCAAGGGCCGCTTCTCGCGCACGCCGGTGCTGACCGAGGAAGTCTAGGGCCGGGAGGTCTAGAACCGAGGAAGTTTAGAACGGGGAAACCTGGACCCCGGTTGAGGACTGAGAAGGTTCAAAAAAGGTCAGCCGGAGCGAGAGTGACCGGGAACCGGCGCACTGCCGACGATGCCGGCGGTCAGAGCATCGCACTCGTTTTTACTGCGCGTGTCTGATCGCTTCCGCCGAGGGCGCGCCGTAGGTTTTGAGTATTGCGCGCGTCCGAGGCGTCAATTGGTCGTCCAGGTCGCCGCGGTGCACCGCCGCGACGTCGCGGAACTCGACGCCATAGCTCTCATCAGTGGCAGGGGTGACCGATTGCACGTCGTCTGCTGCGACCGTCACCGTAAAGAGATAGTGCGGTGCAGTACCGATGTTGCGTGCGATTGGGGCAGGCGCTGCCTTGCGCGTGAGTGCCGCCAGCGTCCCGCTCGTGTCCTCTTCGTGCAGTTCGCGCATCAGACCTTCCCATGGCGTCTCGTTCTCCTGCAGATGACCGCCAAAAAACTCAAGGAGGTCGTCCTTGCGACTTCCCGAAGCGCGCTTTCGGGATAGCAGATAGGTTTCGGGACAGCAGGCGACTTTCCTGGCAGGGGTGACGCGCGAGGCGCAAACGATGACGCGCAGTTTAGCGACCGAGTTTGTGTCTACGCCCAC
>CAVOBC010000421.1:0-3726 GCA_963693635.1 Gammaproteobacteria bacterium
CGCCACCGCGAAGTCTGCGCTGCAAACAAGCAAGAACCCAAGATCGGGCTCACCCAATTGATTGTAGCACTCAGCGTACCGACATCCTGTGACATCGATTTCAAACGCCTCATCTGTTTGCGCTCGCACCTGATAGTCGAGGGCGTCGCCACGAGCGTAATCAGTGAAAGCCGAGGCCATCACGTTTCCAAGACTCTCATCGTTGTGCGCCCGCTGATACTCCTCGCCGTACCGACGATAGATGTCACCCAATACCCGTCGAACGAAAGAATTGGCTTGCTCTTCGCCCGATTCTTCCTGCAGAGCCTTCACCAGCGGAACCAGGACCTGGGCCTGAATTTTAACTTTCTCGACGACGGGAATAGCCATTCCGAACCTCTCGTTTCCGGCATTTTAGCCTGCACAAATAACACGCAGATGGGCACAATTGGAGAACCAGCCACGTCGGCCTTGGGTCAAAATCTGCCGTTGCAGGAGGTCGCAGATAACGACCGGTTTCGACCCCTAAACTGACCTAAAAAGAGCAATAAATGGGGTTGTCACTTTTTATCAAACCATGTGGCGCCGTTGATCAAACAATGTGGCGCGCTACAAATTCTCTACTCAGACCAAACGGCATGCTGTCGAGAAAAGGAATCTCGAACACCGTCTAATCGATGATGTGGTAGACCGGCGCCTTTTCCATCTCCCATTCACCGGATTCCCGGTCATAGCGGGATAGGGTGAAGCAGTGCCAATCGCTATCATCCAGCTTCGGATGATCGGCCCGATAGTAATAGCCCGGCCACCGCGTTTCCGTCCGGTACATCGTGTGTTGCGTCACACACTCCGAGGCCAAGACCCGGTGCTGAAGCTCCCACGCCCGCTGTAGCTGGTGCAGGTCCTCAGCCCCGAGATAGGCGAGATCTTCTTTCAGCATGTCCAGCAACTCCAGCCCGCGGGTGAGTAGGGGTTCGTTGGTCGTATAGTGGGCGCTGATACCACCGACATATTCGTCCATGATCTTCTCAAGGCGCTGAAGCCCATGAATGGGTAAAAGATAGCTCGGCGAAACGGTGCCCGCGGTGATCTCGTTGCGGCCGACCTCGTAGGTCTCCAGAGGCTGGAAGATCACCTTCTTGAGACCTTCATACTCGGCCTCACTGACCTGCGGCTCGTTACTACCCAGGTCGTTAACGTAATTGACCGCCGCTTTCCCCGCGATCCGGCCTTCCGTGAACGATCCCGACGAGAATTTGTGGGCGGTGCCGCCGATTGTATCGCCGGCGCCGAAGAGACCCTCGATGGTCATCATCCGGTTGTATCCCCACTGGTATTCCGCCGGCGCGTAGTCTTCTGGTCCGCTCGCCCAGGCGCCGGAGCAGGTGGCGTGGGAGCCCATGACGTAAGGCTCGGACGTAGTCAGCTCGGGATTGGTATGCTTGGGATCGATGTTCTGCGACGCCCAGACAACCGCTTGCCCGATCGTCATGCCAAGGAAGTTCTCCCAGCCAACTTGCTCCAAGTGCGGATCCTGGAAGGCCTCCTTAGTGACCATGCGGATCGGGCCACGGCCGGCTTTAAGCTCCTCGAGCATGGCGTGGTTTCGCAGGCAGGTCGGTACCGGGTGCCGATCAATGTAATCGCCGACCAATTCCTTGGTGTGCTCATACCAGGTGGACTCGTACTCGTTGCCATACGCGTTTTCGGTGTAGGTCTTGAGATGGAGGAAATAGGCGCCGACCGGACCATAGCCATCCTTGAAACGGGTGAGGACGATCCGGTTCTCCATCTGCGTCATCTTGGCGCCCGCGAGGATTGGCAAGGCATAGGCAGAGGCGCTGCTCCAGGGGGCGTACCAGGTCCGCCCCATCCCTTCACCGACCGCACGGGGCTTAAAGATGTGCGACGCACCCCCGGCGGCGACGATGACGGCCTTGGCGCGGAACACGTAAAAATCCCCTGTGCGGACGTTGAAACCGACAGCCCCGGCGACTCGATTGGGCTTGGTCTCATCCATCAGCAGGTGAGTCACCATGATCCGGTTGTAGACCTTGGTGGCGGCCTTGCGGGCGGCCTCGGCGACGATCGGCTTGTAGCTTTCGCCGTGGATCATGATCTGCCATTTGCCTTCGCGCAGATACCGCCCGGTTTCCGGGTCCTTCATGATCGGCAGGCCCCACTCCTCGAACTTGTGCACCGTGGAGTCAACGTGCCTAGCGATATCGTAGCCGAGATCCTCCCGCACGAGACCCATGAGGTCGTTGCGGGCGTAGCGGACATGGTCCTCGGGCTGGTTCTCATCCCACTGCATGCCCATGTAGCAGTTGATCGCATACAGGCCTTGCGCAACGGCGCCGCTGCGCTCGATGTTCGCCTTCTCGACGACGACAACGTTTTTGTCGCGCCCCCAATACCTGGATTCGTAGGTCGCACCGCAGCCGGCCATGCCACCGCCAACGACGAGGATATCCGACTCCACAAACACCGTTTTCCTGCGTGAGAACAAACCCACTAGACCACTCCCAGCTTGAGTTGATCCGGCCGCAACGCGGGCAGCTTATCGATGTTGAGTGCATCCGGTTCGTGCGCGAGTTCCTGCGATTTCATAGCCGCGGGGTTGGGCGCATCGTAATCGGACGCTGACTTGATCGATCCCCAGGGCGTGGTCCTGATCGGGGACTCAAAATTCTTCTCGCGGCCATCCCGGAACTTGACCTTCCAAGAAATGGTACCTTTCGCCTCTTCCCTGAGCACGCGGACGCTATGGCCCAGGGGAGCGAAGTCGGCGTAGCCGCGGCAGTCAATCGCGTTTTGCGGACACGCCTTCACACAGGAGTAGCACTCCCAGCACATATTGGGTTCGATGTTGTAGGCACGGCGGGTGGTTTTATCGATGTGCATGATGTCGGACGGGCAGATATCGACGCAGTGTCCGCAGCCGTCGCAGCGCGTCATGTAAACAAATGTCGGCATAATTTCCGTACGCTCCTGTATCGAACACCAGTGGGCTTATTAGTAAGGCTGATTAGTAGTGTCGGGGCTGGCGGCGGGCGCTGCCAAAGATTTCGGGTTTGTCGGCGGGAGCCGGTAGGTTGCTCCGCGAACCGTTCGCTGCTGACACCCGTTTCTCGAATGCCGCAGCGGGCTTGAAGAACATATGTGAAAATTTGGACCACGGCACCGATCCGAACAGCACGGTTGTGGCTAAGAGGTACAAACCCAGGAATACAGTTGTCCACGAGCTGTCCGCCGCCTGCAGATAGGCCCATATCAGGCCCAGCGTCACGCTAGCGAGGAGCGAGAGGACGAACAGATCGGCGCGCACAATGCGGAACGGCGAATTGCCCTCGGCGGCAACGTCGACTCGAATGAAGAACCAAAACCAGTAGCCGCCCAGGCAAACCAACAGGGCCCCGAGGTACCACAGCTGCGGCAGGATGGCGGGCGCAGGGGTGGCGGGGGTCGGATACCAGAAAACCATGATGACGGTTGTGATCACGTAAGCAAGGAAACCGTACATTGTGAGGAGGTGAGCAATTCGGCGCCGCGCACCGCAGAATTCACCAGACGTCAAGACGTCGACCGCAGCGGTCTGGATCGCCAGTGACACCATTTCCCCACCGCCAACGTCCTGCGAGCCCTTGGCCTTCGCGTTCCGCCAATTGTCGAAGAAGTATTTGGCGCTCTTCTTATGGACAATGTCGAACAGCGTCCCACCCGCGACCAGGACGATCATGATGACAA
>CAVOBC010000422.1:0-3724 GCA_963693635.1 Gammaproteobacteria bacterium
TTAAACCAGTCGAGGATTCGGCCGACAAACGGCGAGATCAGAAAGGTCCCGGCGTCTGCGCAGGCGGCGGCCTGAGTGAAGCTGAAGAGCAGTGTGAGATTGCAGTTGATGCCTTCCTGCTCCAACTGTCGGGCCGCTTCGATCCCTTCCCACGTGGACGCGATCTTGATGAGCACCCGGTCCGGGCTAACGCCAGCTGCATCGTACAAGCTGATCAGACGTCGCGCTTTGGCGATGGTGGCGCGGGTGTCGAACGAAAGCCGCGCATCGGCTTCGGTTGACACACGGCCCGGTATGATCTTCAGAATCTCGAGCCCGATGAGTACGGCGAGTTTGTCGGTGCAGTGAGCAAGCTGCTCATGTTCCGTGCCCGGTTGGGACGCTGCCCAGGATTTTGCGGCGTCGACCAGGTGCTGGTAACCAGGCATCGCGGCAGCCTTCAGGAGCAGCGACGGATTGGTGGTTGCATCGAGCGGGCGATACTTTGCAATGGCGTCAATGTCGCCGGTGTCGGCGACAACGTCGGTCATTGCCTTCAGTTGATCCAGTTTGTTCATCATCGTCTTTTCGCGTCCTGGGTGACGGTTTTCTGCTCGCGTGCCTGGTCCGCCCGAATCTGTTGCTGCGCTACCTCGATCATGATCAGAACGTCGCAGGGCGGGAACTGCTGCAAGAGTGAAATCGTGCGCAGATTAGACCACTCGGCAACCGCATCAAATTCGTTCCGTGCGCGAAAGTTCAGTTCTTTGAGGCCCCCCAGGCACTCTTCCTGCAGGCGCGCGTGGGCAACGTCGGCTGTGTCGAGCGCGGAGTCTGGATGACGGCGGGCGATGTCATGGTAGGTGCCCACCTCAGCACTCGCGGCGCTCGAAAGCGCGAGAGCCGCGGTTAGTGAGAGTACGCTCAGGCGTTGGATGACGACGGCGTGGAGTGTCGTCGGGTGCGGTTGGTTTCGCCTCATGATCAGGCAGCCGACGTGTCGTCAGAGGAGGTCGCGGGTGGCGAAGGGTCCGTCATGGGCAGCTCGGAGTCTGCGGTCCACTCCATGAGGCTGCCGTCATACACGGCGACATCGGCGTGCCCAAAGAGCGCAAGCGCAAATGCGTCGACCGTCGCGGCGATGGCGCCCCCGCAGTAGGTGACGACCTTTTCGGTTGCCAGCAGGTCACTGGCGGCAAGTGCTTCATGAATCTCAGCGGCTGAACGGAATTTCGCGGTGCCAGCGATGGTGAACCGTCCTATGGGGACATTGATGGCACCCGTTATGTGGCCTTTGCGCGCACCGTATCCAGCAGATTCGCCGGAGAAGCTGGATTCGGCCAGGGTGTCGACAACACAGGTTGTGGCTGACGCGAGGGCTGCGAGCACATCGTTCTTGCCGGCAAGGCCGCGGCGCCAGTTGTCATCGATGACAAAGGGGGCGGCCGCAGGCGGCATGGTGACTTCCTGGGTCAGCGCGCGGCCCTCGGCGCGCCACTTCTCCACACCACCATCAAGAATTGCGCAGTCGACGCCGAAGTGATGCAGGGTCCACCATGCGCGTGTGCACCACATGGTGCCGTTGTCGAGTCCCTCCCGCGGTGTCGTGGCGACGATGACGACGCGTGTCTGATTGTCGATGCCGTACCTGGCCATCGTTGCAACGAAGTCCTCCGGCTTTGGCCATGTCCAGGGCAGATTCGCGTCAGGATCTGACAGGCATCCCTTGCCGGACGGCACATCAAAGAAGATGGCGCCCGGGATGTGCGACTTGGCGAACACCTCGACCTCGGCCCGGTTGATGAGTTTGGAGGTCAGCATGGCGGTCACGTCCAGGATGCGAACGTTGGCGAGGTTGTCCTCGAGCCAGTCGGTGTCAACAAGGTATCTGGGGTTGGCAAATTCCATGGGCGTTGGCTTCAGTTTCGGATTAGTTCGACTATACGGATGAAACCGGGTTCGGAACAGAACTGGCGCGTGGCACTTTTGCTCTGGAGCCTTCGCCGCCGAATGCCCGCCCCGGAGCGTTCGTCCGCATCCTGTCTGGCTCCTCGTGCGGTCAGGTGGCCCGCATGTTTGCGACCGTCCGGGTCGTTATGTCAGGGGCGGCGTGGTGATAAAATTCCTGAGCCGTCGCGCGCGACTGGCAAGATACCCGGCGGACGTAATCTCGGAGATTCTTATGAGCAGACAACAGCAACCGATTGACCTCTCGACGCTGCGGGGTCAGATCGCAATCGTCACGGGTTCAGGAAATGGTGGCATAGGTTGGGGCATCAGCAGGCATGCGGCGTCGCTCGGCATGCATGTCGTTATGATCGACCTGCATCAAGGTCTGGTGGATGACGCTGCGTTGCGGCTGAGGGATGAGTTTCCCGAAGTCGATGTTATTGGGGTCCAGTGTGATGTCACAGTTGAGTCAGATATGGCGCGAAGCCTTGAGCTGATCGACGCTCATTTCAACGGCGCCAGCGGCGGTGCGAGCGAGCCGCGCAACATCGGGGCCGTCTTCGCGAATGCCGGGGTTATCTTTAACAGAACGATATTGAAGTCGACCCTCGATGAGTGGGCAACGACCCTCAACGTCAATGTTCTTGGCGTGGTCAATACGTTGCGCCACTTCGCGCCAAGATTGCGAGAACAAGGGACTGAATGTTTGGTCGTCAACACGGCCTCGATTGGAGGACTGGTACGTGGCGACGGGGGTGGCGGCGCCTATCAGGCGAGCAAGCACGCAGTGGTTGCGCTCAGCGAGTCGCTGTCCTTTGAGCTCGCACGCAATGCGCCGTGGATTCATGTGCATGTGCTGTGCCCCTGTATCGTTCAGTCAGCGCTTGGCGCGACGAGTCAGGTGAATGTGCAGGTCGCCGCTGGCGCGCGTTCGGCAGACGAGGTGCATGCGCCGGACTTTGGCGACAATGGGCTCAGCATGACGACCGAGCGCCATGCGGAGCAGGTGTTCGACCTGATTGCAGCGGGCCACTTCTATCTGATCACCGACAACGTGCGACCTTACGTGGATCATGATTCGCCGTTTGATGGCCTCGCGATTGTGCGAGAGCGTTTTGAGAACATGATGGCGTTGCAGGTCGACAATGCGGACGCATTCGTCGAGCGCGAGGGCCGCCGTCCGTCCGCCATCCTGAAGGGGCCAATGTTCAAGGGTTAGTCCGGATGACCTGGCGCGAATCAGCGAAAGGACGTCCGGTCAGCAATCGCGAGGCCATCAAACGATGGCATTCGCCCACAACTTCATGCCGCTCAGTACAGAGCGAGTTCACTGGGCGGCGGGTCCAGAAACAACTGCTCCTGCAAAGCTGCCGACGGATGCAATGTCAGGAGATGATTCAGATGGGCGATGGGCGCGTCGACTCCAACGCGGCCAGACTGGTGTTGATCGATGAGTGGGGTGAGGTCGTCTTGCTCCCGCGTTGAAAAATGATCGCTAACCAATCC
This sequence comes from Gammaproteobacteria bacterium, assembly GCA_963693635.1. Classification (GTDB taxonomy): domain Bacteria; phylum Pseudomonadota; class Gammaproteobacteria; order Pseudomonadales; family Azotimanducaceae; genus CAVOBC01. The sequence continues at coordinate 3,436 of CAVOBC010000422.1, forward strand.
CCGTATCCGCCGCAGCGTGTGCGCGTTTGATTTCGGCGTCGTGGGCCGGCTGAGTCCGGCCATGAACTGCGGAAGGTAAGGTCCTGGCAGTGGTCTCGATGATGCTGTCTAGGGCAGAGGAAACGACCGCCTCGAGGTTGCGATAAGTCGTTTCGTCGTGGGCCAGCAGCAGAAACCTGTGCCGGTGGTGGAAGTCGGCGAGGCGTGCAGTGGTCATGCCGACCGAGATAAGGGCGCGCCAGCGAGCGAGCGCGAAGATGCGCGTGACGAAATTTCGGCGGCGGTCCGG
>CAVOBC010000423.1:0-3720 GCA_963693635.1 Gammaproteobacteria bacterium
GCAAAAGCACGGAAGAACTCATTGTGGCTGAAACCCATATCTCTGGATACTGTGATCGATTCATAGCTGTCGACTTTCACACCGCGAACCCTAACCCCCGGCCACAGGCGGCCACATTGCGACAGTGTCCCCCTCTCGTAAATGGGTCAATTCACGCGCACTCTTGTCTTGATAAACGCCGTTCACCAAGACCAGGTGGACCAACTGCGGTGGCAGGTGATAGCGTTCGATCAAAGAATTCACAGTCCCATCTTCCGGTAATTCAAGTTGTACCGCACTCTGCACCGCGCCAGGCGGCAGAAATTCCGCGAGCCCGGCAAAAAGCTTGAACGTTACCTGCACGTCAAAGCCATCACGGTGAGCGGTAACTACCCGATAGCCTTGGCTGCCAGACCCACTCCCTGAGTGGCAGCCACGTAGGCTTCAGTCAGGTTAAGCGGGTTGCGCATGAGCCGATCCTTCCAGACCCCAAGATGCAGCCCAGTCTGGATCATCCCTCGAAGAATCCCCACCTGCGCAGTCAGTCCCAATGAATGAGCGCCGATCAGTACATCCTCTTCAAATTGCAGGTTCAGGTACCAGTAACGGCCCGGATCAGACAACTCGGCTGAATCACCACCATCAACACCCTCCCACGCACCAAACGATGCCGAAATGAGGCCCATGGTTGACAGAACGTTGAGATTTAAGCTGCCCTGATGCTTCAATTCGTGGCCATCCGACATGTTTATTGCGGCTATCCGGGCATGTTCAACTGCAGTCGGCTGAATCGCCTGGACACTGTATTCGCCGGTGGAAAAGTTGCGCCCCTGCGCCACGTCACCAGCCGCATAAACAGCATCGAGATTAGTTTGCAGACGATCATTCACCAGTATGCCGTGATCCACTTCAATACCGCTGCCTTCAAGAAAAGCCGTATTCGGTGCAACACCGGTCGCGGAGATCACAAGATCAGCATCCAGTGTCTCACCGTCAGACAGACTGACCTTCAACATGTCGTTTGGCGAATCGGATTCAATGCCCTCAACTCGGGTCGACGTCAGCACCCGAACGCCTTTGTCCTCGCACCAGCGTTTGATCAGTCCCCCAGAGGCCTCGTTCATCATTCGGGGCACCATACGGTTCTCCAACTCCACCACAGTCAGGTTGACCCCGCGGGCAGCCAGCGCTTCCAAGATAATGCAGCCGATGAATCCCGCACCCATCAGAACGATGCTCGAACCAGGCTTGGCGCGTTCAATGATTCGCCGGTAATCGTCCAGGGTCCAGCACGCATGAACACCTGGCAGATCAATCCCGTCGATCGGCGGCGCGGTTGGCGTGGATCCGCTAGCAATCAGTAAATGGTCGTAAGTCTGACTGCCACCGGAAACCAGAGTCAGGGTTTTGTCCTGCGTCGACAGTGCGGTCACCCGATCCTGGACTACCTCAATATTAAGGCTGTCGTAATGACCCTCGGTCTTACGTAAATACGTCCCCGCTTCGCCGATCATATCGTTCAGACAATAGGGGATCGCCATCCTTGAGTAAGGCGGTTCCGGTTCATTGCCAATCAAGGTAATGGCCGACTGCGAATCCAGTCCGCGTAGAGTTTCGGCTGCAACGACACCGGCTGGACCGGCGCCGATAATCACGTGGCGCATGATGACTCCTCCCGCAGGCTGACAGGGCGGCCAGATGGCCGCCCTGTCGGTCTACCAATTGAATGTGTAAAGTCTCAGTTGGGCACACCCAGGCGTGAACGGGTCTCGTCAGTGAGCTGCCCGTCGGCTGTCCAGCCGCGGAGCTCGTAATACTCGGGAAGCATCTCACTAAGACCGCAGACTTTGCCCTCGGCCGGACCGGTGTTGGCACCTTCCTCAAGCAATCGCTTGGGCAGGGTGTCATCTGCTGCGGTCAGACCCGCCTTCATGTTGAAATCGCGCTCGAGATTCCAGATTCTTTCACCGGTTTCCATCAGCCGGTCGGCACTCCAGTCCCCCTCACAAGCAGCATCCAATTGCGGTGCAACATTCTCCAAAGACCAGGCAAAGCTGGCAAACAGGCAAAGGCCTGTCGAGTCCCACGCCGCTGTTACATCCTGGAACGCCTTGACCAGCCCCGCTTTACCGTCGGTGGCGAGTGGGTCGGTCTTCTCAGGCATCCCAAGAATCTCGGACGAAACCGTATAGCCGCGCAAATGACAAGCGCCCCGGTTCGACGTGGCGTAGGCCAGGCCCATGCCCTGTATTGCCCTCGGGTCATAGGCCGGAAACTCCTGCCCCTTGACCGTCATCGAGAGTTCCGGGTGACCGTACTTTTCGCACAGCCGCTTGGAGCCGAGTCCAAGTTCAGCACCGAATCCCTTGCCTGTCGCGACCTGTTCAGCACACCAGGCCAGAGCTTCGGCGGAACCGAACTTGAGTGCCATACCACCGGTATGTTCCTGAGTGATTACCCCGAGATCATAAAGTTCCATTGCTGCGGCAACCGTCGCGCCAAACGTGATCGGATCAAAGCCATCCTCATTGCACACGAAGTTGGCATAGGTCATGGCATCCAGATCATCAACCCCGGTATCAGCCCCTAGCGCCCAGGCAGCTTCGTATTCCAGGCCCCCGGAATTGCCCCAGTACTGGGGCTTATTTTCTACCGTGAAATGGCCTTGATCTACTGTCGAGATTCGGCCACAAGCAATGGTGCAGCCAAAACAGGCTGCATTGGTCGTCAGATTGGGCTTGCCATCACTCTTACGTGGTTCAAGCATCTGCTCACCGGAGATATTACTCGCGCCCTCGAACTTCACTTCCCGCATATTACGCGTCGGCAAAGCACCGGATTCGTTGATGACGTTCATCAGCACCTGGGTGCCGAGAGTTGGCAATCCCTGACCGGTGACAGCGTGATCAGCCAGCACCTGTTTCTGCTCGGCGACCGTTTGCATGAACCGTGCCGGATCCTTGATGTTCCCAACACCCTGGGTGCCAATCACTGCGATCGCCTTAAGGTTCTTCGACGCCATGACCGTACCGACCCCAGAACGCCCGGCAGCCCGGTGCAGGTCATTCACTATCGCTGCGTAGAGGCATCCGGCTTCGGCCGATCGACCGCAGGCTGCAATCCTGAGCTGGGGGTCGTGGTGAATCTTGTGCAGTATCTCATCGGTCTCCCAAACCGATTTACCCCAGATCTCATCGGCCGAAAGCAGTTGTGCCTGGTCATTCTCCAGATATAGGTAAACCGGGCTGGGCGATTTGCCTTCGAAGATGATCATGTCCCAACCGGCCGATTTAAGTTCGGCACCAATAAATCCACCAGAATTGGAACAGGCGATTGCTCCAGTCAACGGGCTCTTGGTGATGACTGAATAGCGACCACCAGTGGAAGCCATCGTGCCCGTCAGCGGGCCAGTCGCAAAGATCATCTTGTTCTTCGGTCCCAGTGGGTCACAGGTCGGGTCGACCTCTTCGACCATGTAACGCGTCGCCAGACCACGCTGGCCAATATACTCCGCCGCCCACCCCATGTTGAGCGGCTCGCTCGTGCAGGTCCCCTCGGTCAGGTTGACCCGTAGTACGTTGTTAGCCCACGCCATGTCTTTTCTCCTAAATGTGGTTACGCACTTGCCTGCGGCGCATTATCTGTCTTGGCCGCCCAGGCACGCATGCGCTCAAAACCGGTCTGATCGGCGTTGATGTATGTAATCGCTTCGGTCGGACATGCCTTCACACAAGCCGGGTC
>CAVOBC010000424.1:0-3719 GCA_963693635.1 Gammaproteobacteria bacterium
ACTGGGCCATGGACGAGTTCTGCAACGATGAGAACCTTCCGGCGCTGCAGGAAGCCCTGCTCGGTCGCTGGGCACAGGAACATACGGATGTCGTGATAACGATTATTGCGGGCGGCGATGGCCGCGGAAATGAGTTAGCACTGCCGAAATCCTCAGCATCGGTCGCGAGCGTCATGAGCGGGCCCGACCCGGACGGCGCGCTTGACTGGGCACGCGGTCTTGCCCATCCCGAAAATCTGCAGGCTGCCATGACCCAGGTCTTCTGGCGCCTCGCCAACACTGACTTTGATGCCCCGGTTTCGCTCACGCGGGAATTGAGCATGAACCCAATGACGCTCGCATCACGGCGGGTTGTCACCATCCGGGACGGCTGTACGACATCTTGCGATGTCTTCGAGTTGACCGAGCAGCAACAGGAACAATTGGCCCAGCGGGCTGAACAAAGATCCAACAATGTTAACGCCCAGTGATTCGCGTCAGGGTCGCACCAGAATTCAGCGACTGCGAGGTTCAACCTGAACCCATCTAACGGACTGGCAGGCGACCCTCCAGCTGCCTTTCATGGAACTAAAGCAATATGCGGGGTGTTCCCTGCGCGACAGCGCGGTAATCCGGCACCGTGAGATGCTGTTAGTTGCAGGTCGTTGTCAGCGCGCGGCTCAGATCCTCAAATGCGGCCTTGCGTTTCGACGGATTGGCAACACGATGGAAACAGATCGTGTTGTAGTTGTTCTCTTCAAAACACGCGGCATTCTCGTTGTGCACCATCGCCGGATCCACATTGTCAGATTCGCCGATAAAAACGCCGGTTTCCGCATCGTCGTCCTGTCGCACAAGATAGAAGACGCCCGGTATGAAGTCGTTGAACCGGAAACCCTTCTTGTAGACACTGAATTCATAGCTGGTGCCGGACGCGCCATCATAAGTCGTGGTACCGATTTTCTGGGTAGCCATTGGGCATTCCTCTCTGCGCGAAAAGCCGCGATTGTAGCAAGCTTGTCAGCTATTCGTCCTGTTGCTCGCCGAAGGCCGAAACAGCATCCGGCGCTTGTGGCCGGGGCCCAGCCGCGACTACGGAAATCGTGGACCACAGCCCCAGCACCTTCACCCGCTCCTCGCGCTGTCGGCGCAGGTGCAGGCGACCGAGCGCACGTTTCATCGCCGCGTCGTCGGCGGACAGCAGTATCAGTCGGCCGCCCGTTGCCATGAGTCCCCGCCAATGTCCGATCAACGATTCATATAGTTGCGCCATGTCGGCACCGTGGCTGTATTGCCGACCAAACGGCAGATTACAGATGACGCGATCCACCTGACCGGCAGCGACGTGCCCGGCAAGCGCGGTTGCGTCCCATTTGTCGACCTGGATGTCGGGATCACGGCTTCGCGCGATCCTGACCGCCTCGCCGTCCAGGTCACCGCCGCGCACATGGACGCCATCAACCCGCGCGGCTTCTGCCAGCAAGGTGCCACCGCCGCACATGGGGTCCAGCACGCGAATTCCGGCGGACAAATCAGCCAGGGCGACCATGGCGGCCGCGATCGTCGGCCGCAAGGCACCAGGACGCTCGATCGGCTGCCGGCCTCGATATCGATAGCGTTCGTCAGTCAACCGCAACCCCAGCCTGACCCGGGCATCAACAAAAAAACACCACACCTCGAGCGAGGCCGGGTCACTGATCCGCCAGCCAGGGAAGAGATCAAAGATTTCGCCATTGACGCGACTCGCGATTTCTCGACGGTGGATACGCTGGTCCTGGTCCTGTTTAACAAAGGTGTTAAACGCCACCTTTCGCGGCCGCGGCCCAGGAAACAGCCGGTTGCGCAGTTCGATACCCCGCAGCACCCCATCCCGGCTGACGCGCAAATTGGCAAGATCACGGCGCGTCGCCATCGGTCCGCCACCAATCATCAAAAAGAGGTCTTCTGCGACGGCGAGGTCACGAGAACCGGCACCCAGCCTGCGGATGCCCGCATGATCGACCATGATCTCAACCAGGTCATGGTCCCGAAGTCGAATCGATTGCACGTCACGCGTCAGCGGGCTGGCCGCGAGTTGCCCCAGCCCCGCAAACGACAACACGCCAATTTTGTCACGATCAATATGGGATCCTCGACGCTTCAATGGTCGCCCGCCGACGATTCACCCTTGAAAACGTGACTCATTATTTATCGTCCAGCAGCGCATGTGCGGCGAAGTGTCCCCCGACTGGCAAGCCAAGTAAACTCAGGTTAGTGATTCAGGAGGAACCCGCATGCCACAATCGATGTCACCCACGACGCGCGATATTCCCGAGGAGTGTCTGCACCATCGACTGATCCCCGAGGAACGTATTGCGTTCGACCGCGACGGTTTCCTGATCCTTCCGGATGTTCTGGGACCGGAGACGGTCAGCCAACTCATTCAAATTGTCGATCGCATCGATGCGCAGTACCGAAAAGATCGAGACATCACCGCCGACAAGCGCCTGAGTATTCTTGATGTCATCGGAGAGGATCCCCTGCTGCTGGCGCTGCTGGACTTGCCCCAGACCTTCGGGCGAGTCGTAGATATCCTGGGCCCGTACATCCAGCTCTATCATTCCCACCTCGTGACGACACCACCGGACAGCACACCACCCGCGCCCCGACTTGGCTGGCACCAGGACTCGGGCCGACTGAACGCGGACCTTGAAACCAACCCGCGCCCCCGGGTATCGATCAAGGTCGGATTTTTGCTCACCGACACGGCGGGTGCTACCGACAAGGGCAACTTCCACGTCGTGCCCGGCAGCCATCTCGACAATCGCCTGCGCTTTCCTGCGGACAAATCGATAGACCACCCGGATTCACTACCGGTTCAGGCAAGCGCCGGGGCGGCGGTTTTCTTCGACCGGCGGCTGTGGCATGCGGCAGGCAACAACGGCAGCAACATCACACGCAAGGCGATCTTCTACGGCTACAGTTATCGATGGCTGCGGCCCCGCGACGATATGACTGTGGCGCACTACCTGCCCGATTGCGGCCCGATTCGGCAACAATTGCTCGGCGTGTCCCACACAGGCGGCTTTGGCTATACCTCCCCCAGCGAGGAGGACGTGCCGCTCGCCGCCTGGTGGCAGGAGCGAACCGACGGCGCGTGAACCTGCGCGACCGCTCGTGCGCCCTATGAGGTCGCCGCACACACGGGTCCTGTTGCTTGCTGGCGTCGTCCTCGCAGGGATCCGCACAACCCTGACGACCACACTTGACCTCTTCGGCGACGAGGCCTGGTACTGGTGGGAAGGTCAACACCTCGCACTCGCATACAGTGACTTGCCGGGCGCAACCCAGGCCGCCATCCGGCTGGCAACCGGCCTTTTCGGCGATAGCGCGGTGTTCGTTCGACTGCCGTTCCTTGTCGCATCAACGCTCATTCCTGTCGTCATCTACCACTGGACTCGCGCGCGCGTTGATGCGCCGAGCGCACGCCTTGCCGCATGGTTCGCGATGCTCCTGCCGATGTCGCTGGGCGTCGGTCTTCTCGCCATTCCAGACGCGCTCCTGACACTCATCGGCATTCTGGCGGTTTATTCATTCGACCGGGCGGTCCGACGCGATCACATCCGCGCCTGGGGCCTGACGGGACTGCTCGTTGGCGCCGGCTTCTTCGTACACTATCGGTTTGCTATCGTGCCGCTGTCGCTGCTCATTTATCTCGTCACCAGCAAGACCGGCCGCCGCTGCTTTTCCCGGCCCGGACT
>CAVOBC010000425.1:0-3718 GCA_963693635.1 Gammaproteobacteria bacterium
TGGCGGACACCGAAATGATGCGTAGCCCGTTTACGCGATCGATTGATGAAAGACTGCGAGACTCGGTAACTTGAGCAACAGCCGAAAGCGGGGCTTCTGCGCCGTCTGCAAGCCGTATTCGGGTATTAAGGAGGTCACTCTGCGAGCGTCGCTCTGCGGCGGGCAGACGCACCATGACTTTCAGTTCGGATCGGCCCCTCTGGATACGCTGGACTTCCTCGCCAAAGAAGTTGGCCCGAAGCTGACGCGCGATTGCATTGGAGGTCAGTCCGGCCGCCTCGCCGGTCGGGGTCAATTCGATTTCGTATTGACGTTTGCCAATGTTGACGGAGTCGGTGACTTCGACAAGCCCCGGAATCTTGTGATATTCCGATTTCAGCTCCTCGACAGCCTGCATCAGAACCACGTCGTTTTGGTGTGCAAGCTGGTATTCGACATTTGAGCCACCGGCAAAAAACTCGGAAACATAGCTGAGTCGTTCAACGCCCTGAATCTGCCCCACCTCGTTGCGCCATCTGGTTTCAAGCGCCTGGGCAGAGAGCACGCGCCTGGGCTCTGAGGCAAGCATGATTTGCACGGAGGCAATGTGAGAGGCCACGGACATGCGGCCACCGCCGCCGGGCCCGCCGCCGGTCCTGCTCTGTCCGCCGATGGTTACGCTCATGGATGTAAATGAGGTTGCCCCGACTTCTTCGTTGACCCGGTGCGCAGCTTCAACAATTTGCTCGGCGGCGCTCCGTGTCACGGCAAATGGCGTGCCGACAGGGAAAGAAAGATTGGCCCGCATCGTATTCGATTCAAGCGAGGGGAAGAAAACAAACCGCACCGCACCGCCTGCTACCAGACCTATCGCAAGGACCAGAGTGCCGACTGCCGCGATGACGGTCAGCCAGGGTCGGGTCACGGCCGATCGGATCGCGGGCACGAGCCAAGTGTCCCGAAAGTGTTTAACAGCACCGGCTACAGTTGCCTGCACATAGTCGAGCGGCCAGCGGCTCCAGTTGCCACCGTGGGCGAGATGGGCAGGGAGAATGAAGTAGGCCTCAACCAGCGACATGGTTAGCACCGCGATGACGACAACAGGAACCACACCCATGATTTGACCAAAAGTACCGGTCACCAGTAGCAACGGGGCGAACGCAGCCATGGTGGTTAGTACACCGACCATGACCGGTCCCATGACGCCCGCCACACCCCTGATCGCGCCGTCTACGCCGCCGTGGCCCGACTCCTGTTCGGCGATGATGTTCTCGCCCACGATGACGGCATCGTCGACGACAATTCCGAGCACGATGATCAACGCAAACAATGAAACCATGTTGAGATTTACACCCAACACGTCAAAGAACATGAACGCCCCGAGAAACGCGATGGGTACGCCCATTGCGACCCACGTCGCAAGCCGCAGGTCCAGCATGATGACAAGAAACAAAAACACCAGCGTAAAACCGAGGACGCCGTTACGTACCAGGAGGCTGAGTCGATCTTCCAGCACCTGGGTTTGATCGTCCCAGATCGAGATTTCAATATCGGGCGCGGGCTTGTATCCACCTAACATCTTTTTGATTTCAGCCGCTATGGTCAGCGCGTCTTCCGAATCGGACTTCTGGACACGCAGAAAAACGCTTGGACGCCCGTTGTAACGGTTGATCAGGTCGGCCTCTGCAAATCCGTCGCGGATCGTCGCAACGTCTCGCAGGCGGACGAAGGATCCGTCAGGTGAGGCAAGCAGGACGATGTCAGCGAACTCTTCGCCGTTGAAGCGGCGATTGTTGGTCCGCAACAGCGCGTCGCCGGCGTCGGTGCGGAGTTCGCCGGCGGCAAGGTTCAGCGAAGAGGCCCGAATCGCCGCCGCGATTTGCGACATGCTCATGCGGTACTTGCGCAGAGAATCTTCGCCGACCTCGATGCTGATCTCGTAATCTCTTGCGCCCATCAGCGAGACCATCGAAACACTCGGCAGTGCCAACAGCGCTTCTTCGAGAAATTCTGCCGCGCGGCGCAGTTCCCGTTCGGATCGGTCGGATGACACAACCAGAGTCAAGACGTCGCTCAGGTTGCGACCGAGGGTGATATCGGGTTGCTCGGCATCGAGTGGGGGGAACTCGGCAAGTTGCGCAATCGCCGCCTCAACGTCATCGCGGACACGGTCGGCGTCGACGTAGTCTTTCAGTTCGACGGTAACTGTACCGACATTCTCAGAGGCGGTTGAGGTCACTTCTTTAACACCTTCGATACCCATGATTGCCTCTTCTGCACGGCGGGTGATCCCCTCTTCCACTTCGGCCGGGGTCGCGCCTGGATAGGGCACGCTGATGGTTATGATGCCCGGGTCGATGGTCGGGAATACCTGTGCGGTGAGTCCCAGGCCGACGATCAACCCGCCGACCAACATCAGGGTCATCATCAGGTTGGCGGCAACCGGGTTGCTGGCGAAAAAGCGTATAAGCCCGTGGGCATTGGCAGGGCCGGGATTAGTGTCCGGACTGATCACATCTCAGCTCCCGGGGTCATGACTTTGAGGGTCTTGCCTGCGAGCAGCGCCGGTCTATTGCTGGCAAGCGCCACAGCCTGTCCTGCCGCCGCTCCGGGCACCGGGCCGAGAACTATTCCTTCGCCTGAGTCGAAGGCGGTGACGATCAGGCCTCGACTGTTCCTGCCGCGCACTTCGAGAACCTGTCGTTGCAGCAAGCCATTGCGAACTACCCAGACTGTCCCGAGGTCCTGCGCAGCAGCTTCGGGTAGCGTAAACGTGTTGGCGAGGGCGGGGCCTTCGAAAGCCGCTTCGATGAAGGTACCCGGAATAAATCTGCCATGGGGTTGGAACACAAGATATGCCCTGGCAAAGCGGGTACGGTCGTTGAGTGCTGCCGACATCCGCTCTACGGTTGCCGTCACCGTTCCATCACGCGTGGTAAGAATTGCGCGACGTCCGACGATCGGTTCCAGCGCTATCAGGTCCCCGGCAGCCAGCGGTACGATTGCCTCAACAGCGTCCAGTGCAAAGGCCTGACCAAAGGTCTGCCCGCGCGAGAGCATCTGTCCTGTCTGCGCTGAGGTCTCCGTGACACGCCCGTCAAATGGAAGCGAAAACGTGGTTCGATCACGTTCGAGCAGGGCGATGTCGAGACGCGCCTGAGAGGCGTCCAACTGGGCTCTGGCCTGTTCGATTTGCGGTAGTTTTGCGACAAGGCTCGGCACCGGCTGTTCGGGATGGATCAATGCGTAGTTCGTCCGCGCAGCTTCACTCTGCGCTTCGACCAGCAACGCGCCTGCCCGGGCTGATGCGACTTCGGCCCGAGCCTGGTCGATGGCGAGATCAAAGTCCTCGGTTGCCAGGCGCAGAAGCGCCTCGCCTGCTGAAAAACTACCGCCAGGACGCAGTGCCGGAGATATCCAGGTTATCCGACCCGTGACCTCGGGTGTCAACGCAACGTGGCCGCGCACGACAACGCTACCTGTCGCGCGGACAGACAACTGGTGTATGGCGGCGCGAGGTAGCAACGTTGCAACGAGCGGTTTTGTGTCGCGCGCAGCGATCCGTTCCGAGTTAGCGACCTCGGGTTGTGGGTCCGGTGCGCGGGAATAAGCGAAGGCGGCGCAAATCATCCCAACGACGACGACGATCTGCAGGACCCCGACGACCGGGTATCGTCGCGGTGGTGGCAAGGCCGTGGATCCCCCACCTTTGATACTGATCGAAGTATCGCGGCTCATG
>CAVOBC010000426.1:0-3714 GCA_963693635.1 Gammaproteobacteria bacterium
GGCCAGATGATCGGCATAGACCGCCATAGATTGCCAGACCGATGCAAGTTGTTGGAACCAGTCAGTCACTCTGAATCGCGACACTAGTAGAACCTCGGATCTCTCCGTCAGCGTCACGAAACCTGAGAAACACTCGCGCGCGTGCAGGATCGAGAGGCATGTATTCAGTCGACGATACAAAAACGCCGAATGTGGGAGTTGCAGCCGACTCGACGTATGTTTCCACACTTCCCAAAGTGGGCACCACGGGGTTGATGCAAACTGCAGTTAAAGGATCTGTCTCACATACGCCTATCGTTACAGGCAAATCAACATCATTCGTGTCTGCGGTGACCGTCATACTGGCCGAAGAGCCAACGTTCATCAGTAATGGCCCCCAAAACTTGGACAGCGTTATAAGTGCTTCCCGGTTTATTTATGCGGCCATCCGTTCCGCCTGATCATAGTACACCTGATCGGGTGTTTGATATCCTAACGACTGGTGTTTTCTCTCTCCATTGTAAAATGTAAAGTAACGTTTCAATGACTTCCTGGCAGACTTGATATCATCGTAGGCATGAAGATGGCGGCCTCGCCTGGTGCAGTTACGAGCTTAGCTACCCGGACAAACTCGCGAGGCCACATATCGTCATGACGAGCAACCCATACCTGCTACGGACGGAATCACACTCTCGACAACCGCAAACGCCTTAGGCTGGGCTACCTGCACATCAGCACGGCAATAAAACCCGTCTGCCAGGTGTCGGCGTAACGTTCGCGTAAAACCTGAATCACTAAATTGATCCGTACGCCGATACTCAACTGCTTAAAGTCGCCAATGTCCATCGGACTGGCGTCGGTGGTGGTGCCATATGTTTCGTCGATCGGCGCTCTGGACGTGCTCAATGTTGGAATGGCCGAAACCACGCTCGGTGCATTCAACGATTGGTTGTCGGTTGGAGTCAAGTCCTGCCAACGCGAACTTCGCCCGTGGGGCTATTATCCAAGCGGTGGGTGCCGGTGCATCGCATCTTCAAGTGCCTGCAAGGCGTCTAACGGTTTCGTGCAGTTGGTCAGTGCACGCGTAAGCAGGACGTCACTGGTATCATGCTCACGCCGGAGTGTTTTTGTCGGGCCAGGGCACGCTAACCACAGGATATAACTAATGCAGGACTTCAGTGGCAAACTAGCTGTCATCACAGGCGGTGGCACCGGAATGGGTCGGGCCCTCGCGCAGCAACTTACGGCGCTCGGCTGTGACGTCGCGATGTGCGACATCATCGATGCCAACCTCGAACAGTCACTCAAACTATGTCGCGCCGAGGCCGCACAAGGCGTGCGCATCACCGCACATCGCTGCGACGTGGCGGAAGAAACCGACATCATCGCCTTCCGTGATGCTGTGGCCATCGAGCATGAACGCGACCACATCAATCTTCTCTTCAACAACGCCGGAATCGCCGGTGGCGGCAGCTTCGTCAACGCGCCCAGAGCCGTGTGGGAACGTACGTTCAACATCTGCTGGAACGGCGTCTACCTCATGACCCGGCACTTCCTGCCTCTGCTACTCGCGAGCGATGAAGGCCACGTGATTAACACGAGCAGTGTGAACGGTTTTCACGCAACTCTCGGGACCTTTCCCCACACGGCCTACAGTTCCGCCAAGTTCGCCGTCAAAGGATTCACTGAAGCGCTCATCAACGACTTCCGCTTCAATGCACCGCACCTGCACGCATCCGTAGTAATGCCCGGCTACGTCGGCTCGGGCATCGTTAAGAACACCCTCGAAATCCTCGGCGACGACGTCGTCTCGCTCAGCGACGCCGAGATCGAGCTAAGGCGCGAACAATGGGTCCGCGACGGTATCATCACCGACCCCAGCGCAAGCGCGGACGAGGTTCGCAAACTGTGGCGTGCACGGATGGCGAACTGGGACCAGGGCGGTCTGACGCCTGACCAGGCGGCCACCATCATTTTGGACGGCGTGCGGGACGGTGAGTGGCGCATCCTGGTTGGACCGGATGCAGTGGCGCTCGACGAGGCAGTACGCCGCGAGCCCGGGCGAGCCTACGATCTGGACTTCAACGCCCGTGTTGCAGCGGCCCCGGCTCCGAGTGACGACTGAGAAAGCGGCGAGGCGTCCATCCGGGCAGAACCGCGAGCGTCGGGCACGCCATACCCGGTGTCTCGCCGGTGGCGCTTTCGCGCTCGTCCAACTTGGCCGCCCGCACGAAGCACTAAGCCTCGTGCGTGAGGCGATTCGCCTACGCGCGCAACGATCCCCTACCGACGGCGGTAATGTCGAGCGACACCGCCCTCGCTGATGCCATCCACCTGCCGACACCTGCCGACGATCAATACCTAGCGCGACCGCAGAAATCACGTCGGCAGCGCGCTCGACAACCTGGATCTAGCGACCGCGGTGGCACAGGCTGGTTCCTGCTCCTGGGAAGACTGCAGGAAGCAGCCGCCTGGGCTGACGCCCTGTGGGCAATGCTCGGCAAGGCCGGCAGCCAGCTTGCCGCAATGGCCTTTGTCAGGCGTTCGTCGACACTCGCCTTTCAATCGCCCCGGGAGGACCTGCACGAATTCTGCACTACCTCGACCTTTGCCGGGGCAATGAGTTCTCTACCACTCTGGTCGCCATCGCACGCGACGAGGCGTCGGCCCATCTGTCGACCGATTTCGAGGCCGGGCCCATGCAGATCGGATCGATCCCAGCGCGGACGTTCACGCGATACACCAGGCACCCTGCCCTGCTGCAGTGAGCCCGAACTGTGCTGTTAGCCAATGGTAAGGCGGGCATCGCCGAGGCCCGAGACCTGCTGACAGCATGCGTCACCGCCGACTCCACCACGGAAGATGCGTCAATGGCCCCACGCGTACACGAACTTCGTGCACAAATTGCGATCATGACCGGTGACGATGACGGCTATCGCCATGCCCGCCAGTCCGCCATTGACGAGTGGGCGACGATTGGCGCATCCGGTTGGGTCGAATTGATGGACCGGGAGATCGTCCTGCTCTGCGAGCGGCACGGTCTTCGAGGCCCGCCGCCATAGTGCCGGTGGGTTCCTATCGCTGCGGATTTCGCCACGACACCGGGCCACCGAGACGATTGGAGATCGGCTTGAGCCGAAGGCCGGGCTCGAGGTGCAGCGCTATGGCGCACCCCGGTTTTCACAGAAAGGTCATCTGATGCGCCATGCTTGAACGCATCCTTCTCAATAGTGCGATTCACTCAATCGTCGATCTTCACGACATCACTCTCGCACTGATCCAGCCGATCGAGATATTTCGCCAGGTTCTTGTGCAGGTGCACGATCGCAGACTCGAAACGCCCAAAAGTGTAGTGCGTGTTAGCACCCGAGCCGATGGCGGCCTGAATGTCGCCCACAACCTTTGCATCCTCTTTGTTGCCACTATCTGACAGAAAAGCCACGTCCTTTTTTGCCTTCGCCAATTCGGCGTCCGTGGGATGCCTCCCCTCCGGGCTCGACAGGCTCAGCTTGTAATTGAAGTATCGGGTTCGGGTGGGCGACTCGGGTTCTGCGAAGCTCACGCTGTAGTGATCAGAGAGGCGAACCACCGAAGCGAAGGGAAAGATCTGGTTGACCAGGGTCACCATGCGACTGAGCGATCGGTCTTGCTGCGCCACGTCGCGGAGTCGCTCGATTCTCCTGAACGGGAAGCAAACGCGCGAATTGGGGCCCTGCGACTCGATGACATTCAAAT
>CAVOBC010000427.1:0-3708 GCA_963693635.1 Gammaproteobacteria bacterium
CCGCCTACCTCGGCATGCAACGAGGCCGACTGCAGCCCGGGGAGGTGCTCCTGGTCCACGGCGCTGCCGGCGGCATGGGGCTCGCGGCCGTCGATATCGGCAAGTTGTTCGGGGCAACCGTCATCGGCACCGCGAGTTCCGACGAGAAACTAAAGGTGGTCAGTGAGATGGGCGCCGATCACATCATCAACTACTCCAACGGCTTCCGCGACGAGGTCAAAGCCCTGACGGGTGGTCGCGGCGCTGACGTCATTTACGACCCCGTGGGTGGTGACACGTTTGACGAATCGATGCGCTGCATCGCGCCTTACGGCCGCATCCTGATCGTTGGCTTCACCGGCGGGCGCCCTGCGCTTGCCAAAACCAATCACTTGTTAGTGAAGGATGCCGAGGTCATTGGCTACACCATTGGCGGCTTCGCCAAACACCGTCCAGCGCTCGCGCGACAGAACCACAAAACGCTGCTCGACTGGCTCGCCAACGGCCGCATACATCCTTACATCTCCCACCGCCTGCCGATGGAGCAGGCCGTCGACGCCTATCAGCTCATCGTCGATCGCAAGGTCATTGGCAAGGTGATGTTGTCCTGATTCTACTCTCTCTTAACAGGTTGACAGCAACAGGTTGCCAATGAGCAGCTTAGCGTGCGGTTCGGTGGACATATGCGGCAAGCCAGTCCGCGAGCGCAGGTTTGTCGCGCGACCTCGCAAACTCAATAATCGTCGATGGCTCGCCGGGGTCGCCGATTCGCATAGACGTGTCCGCCCCGCAATCCTGCAGGAAACCCATGGTTCTATTGCGGTTCAAGTGTGGGTGGCCAGAGTTACCTGAGGCCGGCTCGTAGAACGCTCGCCATTCGGTGCCAACGTAATATTATTCATAATACTCAGTAATTTATAGAAACAAGAAGGCCCAGAATTACGAATCCGTAAACTAGCCGACGTTTTTTTCCAAATATGGACTACAACACGGATCATCCGTCCACATTCCGAATATGCGCCAACTACTTCATTCAGATGTCCGGTGTACCGGGGACAGGAAAATCAACCCTCGCCCGGGCCATTGCGCCGCACTGGAATGCGATCGTGCTTGACCACGACGACACGAAGTCCGTGATCATGGCGACCGGCATCGCCAATGATCTCGCAGGACAGGCCTCCTACAACGTCATCAAGGCCCTCGCGCGTCGCTACGTTTCCGGCGACCAGACCGTCATCATCGACAGCCCGTGTCTGCACATCGATCTCCTCAGGTACGGACAGACCCTGGCTCAGGAATTCAAGATCCCGTACCGATACATCGAGTGTCCGGTCGACGACCTCAATGTACTGAACGCGCGACTCGAAGGGCGCCTGAGGAAACCAAGCCAGATTCGATCTCTCAACGAGCCCCTCCAGGTTCGGGGCGAAGGGCCGCCTCGGGATGCCCACGAGGTCTTTGCTGAGTGGGATCGTGACATGCAGCGTCCGGATGGCACGTTTCTCATCACAGACAGCACCCGATCAATTGCCCGCTGCATCGATGAGGCCGTCACGTCCGTCGCAGATGGAGAAGTGCATTAGCAGGGTGCTGAAAAAGTGCTTTCCTGCACTTTTTCAGAGTCGCGGGCCTCAGCCCGCTCGCGAAGCGAACGTGAAATCCATGTATCGGTCTAACGGGCTGCTTTTTCAGCAGCCTGTTAGTGCGCGATTAGCACGCTCTGTATGGGTGGCAGGCCGGACGCGACTTCTGTCCAGCACCCCCCTTCATCGGCCGACGCAAACGCCCTGCCATCGGCCGTGCCGAATGCGATCTCGCCGCCAGCAACGCCAAGTGCGGGCGCGTCGATGTTGCTCGCCAACCATCCCTCGGCCCAACCATCGGCGGGTGCGCAGCGTTCGAAGGCTCTCTCGCCGCGCGGGCGGCGATAAACACCCACTTCGTCGCTCCGTGGGCCGCGTGACGCACAGACGACGACATGATTGTCTGTCGCCGCAACCGCCCGCAGGTAGTGGGCGTGCAGGCCCTCGTTGTCGAACGCCCAGGATTCGCCGTCCTCGCTGCGCGCAAAGCCCTGCGCCGACGCGACGAGGAACGCAGAGTCGCGGGCATCCCAACAGATCTGATGTACATCGACGTCGATGTCGAGCCCCGTCTGGGCCCAGGATCGACCACCATCCGATGAGCGCACGAGTCCGCCCACATGGACGTTGACCCAAAGGTCCGAGCCCGGGCCGCGACACATGGTCCAGATCGACGGCGGACCTCCCCACGGCGTGTGCCAGCGCGGACGCGTTGCAAGCTCAGCAAACGCGGCGTCGCACGCCAGATCGTGATCCATCAGTCGGTACACCTGTGCGCCTGAGGTGCCAACCAGGACGCCGTTGGCCGACGATACGAGGCAGCGCGCTCGCGCGCCGTCAGGCAATTTCGCGACCTCGCGCCACTCTGTGCCGTCATCCGAGGGCAACGATTGGGCGCACCAGATGGCATCGTCGGTCGCCGCCCAGACAACATCACCGTCCGCCATAAGATAGCGAACACGTGCCTCGCCGAGCGCAGCAACCGTGGTCCATGCCGTGATAGAGCCCTCGCTCCGTACCGATCCAAAGCCTCATGTCACCTCCGCGACGAGTCCTCAGGCAGCGAGATGCCTGTGACCCTTATCTGTCCGATATGGGCTTGTCTGGAAACTTGTCAGCGCTCGAGAAACGCTGGCGCCGTGCAAGACCTGCACATTCGATCACCCCAGACCCTCGGCCACGTCAAACGCCTTTTTCACTTCCGCCTGCAATCCGGGTTCAAGCAGGAATTCGGCCGCGGTCATTGCCAGCGCCTTGGCGCCATCGATCGCCGCCGCATCGCCCATTTCCGAGCCCGCCCATTTGGCAAACTCTGGATTGTGGATTACAACGCCGGGTGGTGCCGCTGCCAGCATGGGGTGAATCGAGGGCACGCGATAACTTACATTGCCCATGTCCGTGCTGCCTGCGCCGTACTTGCTCGCCGTTTCAAAGGGCACAAACTCGCGACCCAGCGTCTCCGCGTGCGCCTGAAATCTGTTGGCCATCGGCCAGTTCGTGTTGAGATCAAGGTAATCCACATTGGCCCAGTTGATCTCCACCTCGCAACCACTGCCGACTGCGCCTGCTTCAAAGCAGGCCGCAACACGCGGTTTCAGCCTGGCGAGGTCCACTTCGTTTGCCGCACGCACGTAGAATTCACCCTGCGAGCGGTCCGGAACAATGTTTGGTGCCTGCCCACCGTCGGTAACAATACCGTGGATCCGCTCCGTACCCCGGATGTGCTGACGCAGGTTTGATATCGCCTGATACGCCAGTAACAAGCCGTCCAGCGCGTTGATGCCCCGATGCGGCATGGCTGAAGCGTGGGCGGATTTGCCGTGGTAGACCACTTCTACCTCGGCGACACAGATGCACGGCATAGACGCGAGATTGGTGCCCGCAGGATGAATCATCATCGCCGCGTCGACGCCGTCGAACGCACCCGCTCGCGCCATTAGTTCCTTGCCACCGCCCCGCTCTTCGGCCGGCGTACCGATCAACCGAATCCGACCCGGCAATTGGTCACTCACCGCCTGCAGCCCGAGCGCTGCCCCCAGCGCTGCGGTCGCAATGAGATTGTGCCCGCACGAGTGGCCGATTCCGGGCAAGGCGTCGTATTCGGCAAGCACCGCGACCACGGGCCCGCCGCCGTCCACGTTCAGCC
>CAVOBC010000428.1:0-3676 GCA_963693635.1 Gammaproteobacteria bacterium
GGAAGCCGTCACCCGCCTGCGGGTGCTGCTTGCCGAGGACAACCTCGTCAAGCAAAAGGTGGCTTTGCAGATGATGAGCCGTCTCGACTGTGATGCGGTGCTGCTGAGGACGGGCGGGTTGCGGTCGAACGTGCCGAGAGGGCGATTTCGATGTGATTTTCATGGACGTGCAGATGCCGGAGTTGGATGGCCTCGCCGCGACCCGGTTGATCCGGGGTGGCACGCCGTCGGCACGGCCTTACATCATTGCCATGACCGCGAATGCGATGGCGGACGACCGCGCCGCGTGCGAGGACGCAGGCATGAGCGACTTTGTATCGAAGCCGGTCCGCATTGCTGACATGGCGGCCGCGCTCCCGTCCCTACCTTTGATGCTTCACTCGGACCTGCGCAACGCCTCGAGTACCTGATCGATTGCCGGTGGTGCGTCCTGATCCTTGAAGCCTGAGAGCCGTTCGAAGATCTCCGCTGCGGCAAGGTGAAACCCATCAGGCATGTCGGCGGATGCGAACGTCGCAGCAATCTCTCGCATTTCCCCGGCGAACCGCCAGGCTTTTGCCGTATTTGCTGCGACCTGTGCGTGGGTTTTTGTCGTAAACGCGTCGCCCCACTGGCGTTCGAGGTCTGCGCGCACCCCCTGATGATCAGCCAGTCCGAGGATCGCGGACAGCAGCGCGGTCGAGCCTTTGGTGTACGCCGCAAAACACATCTTAAGGGCTGACGCGGCACCGATCTCGTCGCTGATGACAACCGCCTCGAGGGGTGATCCGCTGAAGAGGCGTGCTATCTCGGGCGCTGACGGCCCGGAGAGATAGAACCGCGTCCCCGCGTCTGCGTGCCACGCCGGACCGCCGATGATGCCGCCGTCTACGAAGGTTGAGCCAGCGGCGGTGATGCGTGAGGCGATCGAGCGCGTGCGCGGTGGGGCAATGGCGTTGCCCTCAACATAGATACCGCGGAAGCCGCGCTCGGCGATCTCGACCGCGACGTCCTCGGCAGCGTGTGGGGGGCAGACTGACAGGATGATGTCGGCCTCGTCAGCGAGCTTCGCGGTCGTGCCGCAGTCAATCAGTTCCGCACGTTCGGCACGGGCACGAGTGTCCGCAGATCGTCGGTCGCCCGCCCAGATGACCCTGGCACCGCTGGTCCCGGCCGCCGCCCCGACCGAGGCACCCATGGCGCCCGGATTGATGAGGCCGATTGTTGTCGCGGTCATGCATTCCTCCAGCAGGTCAGAAAGGCCCGAGGGCAACGGAATTAGCGAATGTAGTTATTCGCCACGTCCTCGACCTCTTGCAGCAGCGCGGCCTGATCTTGTCCGCGCTGCAGCAGGATTAGCCGATCAACGCCCATATCCTCGAAGCGTTTGACCGCGTCTTCAGTCAGCTGCATGCCGGGTGTGACACTAATCTCAAGGTCGCCAAGCCCGGCAGGGCGTTCGTTGTTTGCCGCAGCGTCCCGTAACCCGGAAAGCGCGGCTTCTGTGCTGTCGTGATTGAGCGCGAAGCCGTACCAGCCCTGGCATCGGGTCACTGCGCGCGTGAGGGCGGCCTGGCTTGTGCCGCCGACGACGATCGGCGGGCCGCCAGCCTGGACGGGCTGTGGGCGGCATTGCACGCCGCTGTAATTGACAAAGCGACCGCTGAACGCAGGCGATTCGCTCGTCCAGAGTTCGCGCATGGCGTCGATGTATTCGTCGGTACGGGCACCGCGCTCTTTGAAAGGAACGCCGATGGCGTCGAATTCGGCCTTCAGGTAGCCCGCACCAACGCCGAAGATCAGTCGCCCCTGTGAGACGACGTCAAGTGACGCCATCTCCTTGGCGAGAACAACCGCGTTGCGCTGTGCGATCAGCGCGATACCCGTGCCGATGCGAATCTTTGAGGTGACGCCCGCAACGAACGCGAGCGAAGTGGACGGGTGGAGCATGGGGAAGAGCGGGGGAGCGGGCGACGGCGGCGCTTGCGGGTCTGGCAGGACCACGTGTTCGCCGGTCCAGAGCGACTCGAAGCCAGCATCTTCGGCGGCGACAGCGACGGCGCGCGCGACCGATGGGTCCGTGCACGGTCCTGATCCAATTCCAAACAGAGCGAATTTCATAGCGCGATCCTTTTATTGTTGGGGTAGAAGTTGGGGTAAACGTTGGGGGTTAGAAGTTGAGGGGTTAGAAGCTGCGGGGTCGCCGGGTGTAAACGGATATCATGGCTGCGCACATGAAGAAAAGCGATAGGCGCACCCGGCGAACAGGCCGCAGTGGTACGGGTCCAATCGCAGGCCGGAGGATTAACGGAGGCGTGTTTGACCCCGGACGCGGCAGCAGAACTGGAACGCCTGGGTAGTGCGCATGTTCTGTCGCGTCTCAGCATTGACGACGGCTTTGTCGATCTTGGCGGCTTTGAGAGTCACATCTTTGAAGTTGGGGACAGGATTATTCGCCTGACTCACGACAGCCACCGCTCCGAGGATCAGATTCTTGGCGAGCTCGAATGGCTCACCGATCTGAAGTCAAGGGGTGCGGCCGTCTGCGCGCCGTTGCCGCTTGCAGACGGGCTCACGACGCGCGTCGATAACTTCACGGCTTGCTGCTTTGAACGTGCGCGCGGCAGAACGATTGAGGAAGCGGATTGGGGGCGGTCGCTGTTCGCTGCCTGGGGCGCCGGCCTCGGTGCGCTGCATCAGGCAGGTCGAGATTTCGCGCCGACGCGCGAGCACTATCGGCGCAGCTACTGGTTAACGGATGACAACCTCGATCTTGCGGCGCGAATTCCAGCGGACCAGACCCGGGTGATCGAGCTTGCCAGGGCACGCCGCCGATGGCTGCTGACGCTGGACGAGAGTCCACGGCACTTCGGCCTCATTCACTCCGATGCGCATCTTGGTAACTTTCTTGTCGACGTCTCGGACGAAGCCTTTGGCCGAGGCGACCATCTCACCTTCTTCGACTTTGACGATGCCTGCTATTGCTGGTATGCCTATGTATCGCAACGGTTTTGTTCGGCGCGATGCAGCAGCCGTGGAGCGCGATCGACGATGGACAGCGGAGCCGTGATGCGGCGGGGTTTCTGGTTCCGTTTCTGGACGGGTGGCACGCCAGACGGACGTTCCTCCGGCGCTGATGTCACAGCTTGCGGGGTTTCTGGCGGTGCGTGAGATGAGTCTTTATGGCGTCATTCACACGTTTCTTGATCTCAACGATCTCGATTGGTTTCCGGCGCGGTTCATGCTCGGCAGAAGGGAGCGGGTCGAGGCGGACGTCCCTTTCCCCGATCTTGACTTTGAAGGGGTGTGGCGACCTTGACCGGTCCCCGCCGGTGGGCAAACCTCTGTCATGATGTCTGGGATGGGTGAGGTTCACCCATCGACCCGGAACAAACCCGGTGAAGAACAACCCAGGCTACAACCAGACAAGGAGACGAACTGTGGATATTGGGATCTGTGTGCCATCACATGTCGGTGATACAGGCTATGTCGTCAGAGCGGAGGAACTAGGGTTTAGCCATGCATGGATGGCGGACAGCCAGATGCTATGGTCCGATTGTTATGCGGCGTTGGCGCTCGCCGCCGACAAGACTTCAACGATACAGCTCGGAACCGGGGTCGCGGTATCCGGCACGCGGCCTGCGCCGGTCAATGCAGCGTCCATTGCGACGATCAATGCTATCGCGCCCGGACGCAC
>CAVOBC010000429.1:0-3664 GCA_963693635.1 Gammaproteobacteria bacterium
TGAAGGTTGATTTGATGGCGCCGATCGCGATGGAAGAAGGTCTGCGTTTTGCGATTCGTGAAGGTGGTCGCACCGTCGGCGCGGGTGTCGTCACCAAGATCGACGAGTAGCTAGAGTTCCTGTCCCAAGCATTGTCAGGACGACAATTTTGGGACGACAACTAACGGAGGAGGCAGTCCAAAGACCGATTTCGGCATTGATCGGAGTATTTGCGCGCCACCGCACTGAGTGCGGGCGATAGAGGCGTTAGTGGGCAAGGGTTGCCCACAACGGCTGCTGCTCAAGGGCAGGTGAGCCGGCCCAGAACCAGGGTCCTGGATCGATAGCGATCCTGGAAACCGGGTTCGGAAACAAAATGGCCTCGATAGGAGGCCTTGGGTGGTTTGTCGGCCCTTCATCGATGGATGAGCGAGCCGACCAGGGTGCTTGACGGAGCCAGCGACTGCTGGGCTCGGTTGGTGCCCTTGACGCCGTGAAATTCGTTGACTTGGGGTAGGTCGGTCATTAATATGCCGCTTCCCCGATTTCGGGGATGGCCTTTGCCTCGCTCTTTGAGGCACGTACCCCATCTAACCATGTGAAGCAGTGAGTTGATGCCAACTCCTGGGTCGCAGGGCACCGATCCGGTATACAAAACAGGCCGCATTCGAGGAGCACTCATTGGACAATCAGAGAATCCGGATTCGACTCAAGGCATTCGATCATCGCCTTATCGACCTGTCGACTCAGGAAATTGTTAACACGGCCAAGCGCACCGGGGCGCAGGTCAGGGGCCCGATCCCGCTGCCGACGCGCACCGAGCGATTCACGATTTTGGTCTCGCCCCACGTTGACAAAGATGCGCGCGATCAGTACGAGATTCGCACGCACAAGCGGCTTCTTGACATCATCGATCCAACTGAAAAGACGGTCGATGCGCTCACAAAGCTGGACCTCGCTGCTGGTGTGGATTTCCAGATCAAGTTGGGTTGAGCAAAGGCGCAAGCGCAGAACAGATACACATTACGAATAGAGAGCCGCAAGGGGCAAGCGATCTGGACGCCGGCCTGCGAGTACGCAGGGATTGGCAATCGTAGGCAAGTTCGGCAATCGTAGGTAAATTCGGCAATCGTACGTAAAGAAGTGTTAGTCGCCAAGAGTTACGAGCGGCTGGGGAAGAACAATGACCATCGGAATCATCGGGACCAAACAAGGAATGACCCGCATCTTCACTGAAGAGGGCGAGTCAATCCCAGTCACTGTCGTCGAAGCGCAGCCCAACCGCGTCACGCAGCGCAAGACAGCCGACACAGACGGCTACGATGCCATTCAGGTGACGGCGGGTACGGTTAAGGCAAAGAAGGTCAATCGCGCGCGTGGCGGCCATTTTCGCAAAGCGAATGTTGAAGCCGGTCGCGGTCTCTGGGAATTCCGGATAGACGCCGAAGACGCGTCGGCGGTCGGTGATGAACTCCTGGTGTCGGCATTTGAGCAAGGCCAGAAGGTGGATGTATCCGGCAAGTCGAAAGGCAAAGGGTTCCAGGGTGTGATCAAGCGCTATAACTTCCACACGCAAGACACCACCCACGGCAACTCCGTCTCACACCGCGCCCCGGGTTCGATTGGTCAATGCCAGTCCCCGGGGCGAGTTTTTAAGGGCAAGAAAATGGCGGGCCACATGGGCGCTGCCAATGTGACTGTACAAACGTTGGAAGTTGTACGCGTTGATGCGGACAACAATCTGTTGCTGATAAAGGGCGCGGTTCCGGGCCCTCGCGGCGGCGAAGTGGTCGTACGGCCGGCAGTCAAAGGCTGAGTTGGAGCGGAGCCATGAATCTCAACATATATGAACCCGGCAAGGGCTTTTCTGGCGAAAACGTTGAAGTTTCCGAAGCGACCTTTGCGCGGCAATTCAACGAAGCGCTGGTCCACCAGGTCGTCGTCGCCTATCTCGCCGGAGGCCGTCAAGGCAGCAAGGCGCAGAAGACCCGCTCAGAAGTTCGCGGTGGTGGCAGAAAGCCGTATCGCCAGAAGGGGACAGGTCGGGCGCGAGCAGGTACCATCCGTTCGCCAATCTGGCGCGGTGGCGGCAAAGCGTTTGCGGCCAAGCCGCGCGACTTTGGGCAGAAGGTAAATCGCAAGATGTTCCGGGGCGCGATGCAGGCGATTCTGTCAGAACTCGTGCGCCAGGAGCGGCTTGTCGTCGTCGAGTCCTTTGCCCTGGATACGCCGAAGACACGTGAGTTCATCGCCCGGATGAAGTCGCTGAATCTTGAGAAGGGCCTCGTCATCGTTGAAGACGTTGACCGCAATCTCTATCTCGGCGGACGCAACGTCAAGGGCGTCGAAATCACAGACCCACAGGGCATCAACCCAGTGGACCTGCTTGCCTACGAGTCAGTCGTCGTGACGGTTGGCGCGTTGAAGGCCATCGAGGAGTCGCTCGCGTGAACGAAGCTGACCTATATAGCGTCCTGCTCGGCGCTCACATCTCAGAGAAGACCACTAACATTGCGGATGCCTCAAATCAGGTTTCCTTCAAGGTGGCACGCTCGGCATCGCGGCCGCAGATCAAGGCCGCAATCGAGAAGATTTACAGCGTGAACGTGTTGAGCGTGAGGGTTGTTAACGTCAAGGGCAAGGTCAAGCGCAACGTTCGCGGGACATCACGTCGACCAGATTGGAAGAAAGCCTACGTCCGCTTGCAAGCGGGCCAGGACATCGACTTTGGGGCTTGAGCCGAATTCAGGGCTTGAGGGCCTGCTCGCCTCTGACCGACGCGAAGCGCAAAGGTAAGAAACTATGCCAGTTGTAAAAGCAAAACCAACTTCCGCCGGACGGCGCTTTGTCGTCAAGGTGGTCAATCCGGAACTCCATCGAGGAGAACCGTATAAGCCCTTGCTTGAGCCCAAATCACGGACTGGCGGTCGTAACAATAAAGGTCGAATTACCACGCGCCACATCGGTGGCGGGCATAAACAGAAATACCGTCGCATAGACTTCAAGCGTAACAAAGACGGCATAAAAGCAGTCGTAGAACGCCTTGAGTACGACCCCAACCGCACCGCCAACATAGCCCTCATCCGTTACGAAGACGGCGAACGCCGTTACATCATCGCTCCCAAAGGTCTCACCAGCGGTGACCGCATCCAGTCTGGCAACGACGCACCGATTCAAGCTGGCAACTGCCTGCCGCTGCGCAACATTCCGATGGGCAGCCAGATCCACTGTGTAGAGCTGAAGCCCGGCAAAGGTGCCCAGATGGTTCGCAGCGCGGGTACATCAGCGCAGTTGGTTGCCAAAGATGGTGCCTATGTCACGCTGAGACTGCGATCCGGCGAGATGCGAAAAGTGCTATCGGAGTGCCGGGCGGTGTTGGGTGAAGTGAGCAACTCGGAGCACAACCTCGAGTCGCTCGGCAAGGCTGGCGCCAAGCGCTGGCGCGGTGTGCGGCCGACAGTTCGCGGTGTCGTCATGAACCCGGTCGATCACCCGCATGGCGGCGGAGAAGGCAAGACTTCGGGCGGTCGTCATCCGGTGACGCCATGGGGCGTGCCGACGAAGGGATTCAAGACCCGCAAGAACAAACGAACAGACAAGATGATCGTCCGCCGTCGCGGCGCGCGACGTTAGACGATTTAAGGGAGAGCACAGTGCCACGCAGCTTGAAGAAAGGCCCGTTTGT
>CAVOBC010000430.1:0-3641 GCA_963693635.1 Gammaproteobacteria bacterium
TTCTCGCAGTCTGATGACGGCGTAGATGATGAGGCCGGGGGTCACGAAGGCGGCGACCACGCTGAGTTCGAAGGCAGTTTTGCGTATCGCCGCTTCGCCTTCCTGTTCTGCGTTGATGAAGAGTTGCATGCTGACAAGGGCAAGGATCGAGCCCGTCGTGAACGCCGCGTGACGCAGACCGTACAGGCGGCTGCGCTCATGGTAATTGGGTGTCAGCTCTGCACCGAGGGACATGTGCGGGACCATAAAGAGTGTCGTAGCCGAGTAGAAACCGATGACGCCAACGGCCATCCAGACGATCAACGCGGTGCCGGTTAGCGCCGCGGGCGGCGAGAACACCATGATGAAGATGGCGCCGATGGGGATGATGCTGCCGAGCAGCCAGATCCGGCGACGTCCCATCTGGTGGCCGGTGCGGTCTGACAGGTAGCCCACCATCGGATCGGAGCTGAAGTCCGTGTCGCCGGATGCGCGGGCTTTCACAGTACACATTCACCGCTCGTTCATACGCTTGCTGGCCGACGGTTTTGCGATGCGCCGGTATCACCGCGAGAGCGGCTTCATGCCGTTCATCTATGCTGACTATGCCTCGCCAATCGATGCGGACATCAAGCAGCGCTTCATCCGTCGTCATCGACTTGCGCCCGGTGGATCCATCACCTATTACCTCGATCGGGGCGCGCCTGAACCCGTCAGGAGTGCGCTCCTTGAAGGTGCCCGGTGGTGGCGAGACGCGTTTGCGGCGGCAGGCTTTCCCGATGCGCTCAAAGTCGCACTCCTGCCGAAAGATGCGCACCCGCTCGATGTCAGATACAACGTGATTCAGTGGGTCCACCGCGAAACGCGGGGATGGTCCTACGGCATGTCCGTCGTTGATCCCCGGACCGGCGAGATCATTAAGGGCCAGGTGACGCTCGGATCACTTCGGGTTCGCCAGGATCTGATGATTGCTCGTGGCTTGCTCTCGCCCTAGCGCAGCGCTAAAGCGTCCGAATCAGCGGTGGCGGGTGACGAGGCCGATCAGAGCGATGGCACTCGATCGCATACGGCAACTTGCGGCCCACGAGGTCGGCCACACACTGGGTCTTGTGCATAACTTCAGCGCCAGCACCTACGCATAGGGTTCGGTGATGGACTACCCGCACGCGATGCTCTCGGTTGTGGATGGACGAATAGATCTGTCAAAAGCGTATGACCGGGGTATGGGCGTATGGGACACGCACGCAATCACCTACGGATACAAGCGGGTTGATGAGTCCGACGAAGCCCGTTTTCTTGCCAGCCATGTGAAAGCCGGGAGCAGCGCAGGGCTGGTCTTTGCGTCCGATCGGGATGCCAGGGCAGCGGGCGGCGTACATCCGTCGGCCCACTTGTGGGACACGGTGAGCGCGTTGCGCGACATCCTTAACGTGCGTGAGGTCGCGCTTGCTAATTTCGACGGGGGTGCGGTCGCACATAGCACACCGTTCGCCGAGTTGGAGCGAGTGCTGGTGCCGATCTACTATCTGCATCGCTATCAGGTAGAGGCGGCGGTAAAGCTGATTGGTGGCGTTCGATACGTCTGATCCCACAAAGGCGATGGGTCGGTCCCACAAGTGGAGCCAGTGGCGCCGGCGCGACAACAGCAGGCGATCGACTCGGAGATAGCGACGGTCGATGAAGGCGTTTTGACGTTGCCCGGGGCCGTTCTCGCGCTGATTCCGCCCTATCCAACGGGATATGGACGTGACCGGGAGAGTCCGCCAGCGCATACCGGCCCGCTCATGGACCTGGTTACGATGGCCGAAGCGGCGGCCGAGGCGTCGCTACAATTGTTGTTCAATCCGCAGCGGCTTGCGCGCGTCAGCCAGCAGCACGCGATCGATCCCTCTGTGCCATCTGTCAAGGCCATCCTCGATCAGTTGCTGGGCGCGACCGTCCGCAAGGACATGCCGGCCGGCCTCGCGGGTGAGGTCCGCAAGCGGGTGAACCTGGTTGTTGTTGAAGCATTGTTGTCGATAACGCACGGCCAGGCCCAGGTGCCGGAAGTGGTCGCCGAGGTGATGGCGCGCCTTGATAAACTCAAAGCCCATCTCAAGCGAAAACGGCGCGAGCCACACGCCAACTACTTGTGGCAACTGATTGACAAGGCCGAGCGTGAACCGTTCGAGAGGCGTAAAAGTGTGGCGGCGACGCCGCCGGGTGCGCCGATTTAGGTTGAGGACGACGGAGGCATATGCAGTGCGCGTTCCCGAGCGTAATGCCCCAAATCGTGCGGGTCCGGTATTCTCGGCATCCTTGCATGCAACTAAAGCAATACGCTGGGGAAAGTTTCCTGCGCGACAGCGCGGTAATCCGGCACCGTGAAACGCTGTTAGCGTCGAGCATCGACCAGTAACGAAAGTGGAGCACACCATTACCGACCACACCATTACCGCGGCCGACGGCAGAACCGTCAGTTATGCCGACTTCGGTGAACCCGCAGACGTGCCCGTTATCTGGTGTCACGGTGGACCCGGTTCGCGGCATGTGCCAGAAGCCATTGTTGCACGCGCCAGGGATGCTGGAATTCGACCAATCGGCATCGACCGACCCGGTTACGGCGAGTCGTCGCCGCAGCCCGGCCGCAGCATTGGCGGTTGGGTGGCCGATGCGATCCTGGTTGCCGATGCCCGGGGGCTCACTCGATTTTTCCTGGTCGGTGTGTCGACGGGCGGTGCCTACGCGCTTGCGACCGCCGCGCTCGAGTCCCAGCGCGTCAGTGGCGTCCTCGTTTGCTGCGGCATGACCGATATGGCCTGGGCGGTTGACCACGCGATGATGGAAGGTAACGTCGCCGTCTCGAGTACGCGCGACCGGGAGGCGGTAAAAGCGATTGTGATCGAAAGCTTCGGTGAGGACGGCGAGAAGATGCTGGCAACTGATGATGGTGATCTTGTGTTATCCGCGCCTGGCCTCGCCTTCCTCGCGGCCGCAGCGGAGCAGGGGGGTGTCATGAATGACGCGCCGTTCAAGCAGGGTGTCTATGGCTACGTCGATGATCGTATGGCGGATGCGCATTACAACGGCTGGTCCAGCTTTGATATCGCAGACGTCACGTGTCCGGTGATCGTGATTCACGGTGAGCAAGACACCGTCGTGCCGGTTGCCCATGCGCGCCACACGGCAGAGATTGTGACGCAGGCAGAGCTGCGGACACTTCCCGAGCACGGGCATTTCAGCGTCACGGGAGAGGTGCTCGAGCCGTTGTTGGACCTCATTCGTAGCGGGCAAAGCGCAGGATAAAGTGGCATGCCATCGATTTAGACTTCGTCTCGGGCGTTACGAGAAAAAAGGGGAGTGATTTGAGCGAACGAGTGATTAACGCCAACGGAGTGAAGGTCTGCGCGTAGGCCTTTGGTGATCGGAGGGACCCGGCGCCGCTGCTCATTATCGGCGCCGGTGCTTTGATGTTGCTGGGATGACGAATTGGTGGACCGCCTCGTTGCGGGCGGACACTAGGCCGTTCGCTTCGACAACCGCGACGCTGGCGGTACGACGACCTATCCGGTCGGTGAGCCCACTTATACGTTGTCCGATATGGCCGCCGACGCGGTGGCGGTGCTGGCGCATACGGCGCAATGATTGGGCGTGGCTCGGGAATTCGCCTTTCCGCAGATTCT
>CAVOBC010000431.1:0-3620 GCA_963693635.1 Gammaproteobacteria bacterium
CATAGAGTTTAGGAAATGCCGCCTTCATGTTGTCCTCGCCGAGATCGGATTGCCGTACTCTACAGCGATTGCGACGCGTGTTCCTGACGTTAGCGAAGGGTCGATGGTCGCGGGCGATGGCAGCGGGCCGCTGGCATGGAGGGCATGGGAAGGCATGGAGCGTATGGAGAGTGATGCCGGAAGATCACCGCTGCGTTACCACGTGACCGGTGGGATCACGCACGATTTGCAGCGGGCAGGAATCGGAGTCCGCGCGTGGCGGGGTGGGCGTGCGGCAGAAAGTCAGGAGGTGCCGATATGGCACAGGTCAGATACATCGTGACGGACGTTGAGACGTCGATCGCGTTCTACGAGAAGCTGGGGTTCTCGCTGGTCGAGCAGTACGGTCCGGCGATGGCGACATTGGCGTGCGGTGATCTGCGCCTGTGGGTCGCCGGGCCGGCCGCGTCAGCGTCGAAACCGATGCCCGACGGCTGCAAACCTGAGCCCGGTGGGTGGGGCCAGTTTGTCCTCACGGTGGATGATATTGAAGAGGTTTCTAAGTCGTTGCAGGCGCAGGGCGTGGTATTCAGGAACGAGGTACTTGCAGGTCTCGGCGGGCGCCAGGTGTTGTGCGAGGACCCGTCCGGAAACGTGGTGGAGCTTCTTCAGCCCGGATCGGGGATTAGGGGGGATTAGGGGGATTAGGGGCATGAAACCAATTTATCCCGGAGGTGGATTCCATCGGCATGGCGTCGCGTTTAAGCGAGAGCAGGGGCATTCGCCCCTGCTCATCTCGGCTACGCGGCGTCTTCTTCGTCTTCCCCATCAGAGACGACGACCAGAACCTGACCATTGTCGACCTGGTCGCCCTTGGCGACGAGCAGTTCTTTCACCGAACCCGCCTCGGGTGCCGTGATGCGGTGCTCCATCTTCATTCCCTCCAGAATGAGCAGGAGTTGGCCTTCCTCAACCTCGTCACCCGCAGTGACGAAGGTGTCAACGACATTACCCGGCATCGGCGCCGTGAGACCACCTTTGAGGCCGGCGCGATCGAGGTCTGGAAAGCGTGGCTTCTGCACGAGTTCCACCTGTCCAGCAGGGCCGTGCACCAGCCAGCGATCATCGATGCCGGTCACTGTGAACGAGAGGCGGCGCCCCTCGATCTCAAGGTCAATGTTGCTGCCGTTGCAGTCGACGACTACGACGGCAAGCTCAAGATCATCGGCCATCGCTTTGAAATTGCCATCGCGCTGCGATTGGTACTCAAGTAGCAGGTCCTCGTCCGCGCCAATCACAAACTCGTACAACTCGGGCGGCATGACAGAATTGCGCCAGCCGCTGCGAATGCGCTTTAGCGTGCCCGCACCCTTGCGGCGCGTGTACTGACTGAACATCGCGACCGCGATTGCTGTTTCGATCTTCTCGCCACGGTTCGCCGGCTTGCTGCGCGCGGGATTTACGCGCTCGATGAAGTCGGTGGTGGTGTCGCCGTCCAGGAAGGACTTGTTGCGCAGCACGGATACGAGGAAATCGCGATTCGTCTTCAGCCCCTGGATTCGTGTCGTTTCAAGTACGCGTGCCAGTCGCAGCGATGCCTCCCGGCGGGTCGGTGCGTGCACGATGACTTTCGCGAGCATCGGGTCGAACTGCGTGCCGACCGTGCTGCCGGTCTCGATGCCGGAATCATAACGAGCGTCCGCCACGCGTGACCGTTCAAACAGCAGGACCGGCCCTGCGGTTGGCAGGAAGTCACTGTCCGGGTCTTCACCGTAGATGCGCGCCTCAATCGCGTGCCCGTCGATGGTGAGGTCGTCCTGCGTGAACGACAGCGCTTCGCCCTGCGCGATCAGGATTTGCTCGCGGACAAGGTCCAGTCCCGTAATCTCCTCAGTGATCGGGTGCTCCACCTGCAGGCGGGTATTCATCTCCAGGAACCAGAAATCGCCGCTCGCTTCGAGCAGGAACTCCACGGTGCCGGCCGAGGTGTAGCCGATGGTTTTCGCTGCCGCGACGGCCGCAGCGCCCATCTTCTCCCGAATTTCCGGCGTGACCGCTGGCGAGGGGGCTTCCTCGATGATCTTTTGGTGCCGACGCTGGATCGAGCATTCGCGCTCAAAGCAGTGGACGGCATTGCCATGTTCGTCACCCAGCACCTGAATCTCAACGTGTCGGGACGATGTGAGCCAGCGCTCGAGGAAGATCGTGTCGTCGCCAAACGACGCGCCGGCCTCTCGCCTTGCGCCGTCGACGGCGTCCGCGAGTTCTGCCTCCGTCTCAACGACGCGCATGCCCTTGCCGCCACCGCCTGCGGAGGCTTTGACCAGCAGCGGGTAGCCGATGCCGGCTGCCAATGCGGCCGCGTCGGCACCTGGCTTAACCTCGGCTGATGGCAGAGTGGGGACATTGGCATTCGACATCAGTTCTTTGGACGACAGCTTGTCACCCATTTGCGAGATGGCGTCGGACGAAGGCCCGATCCAGGTCATCCCGGCCGCTTTGACCCTGGCGGCGAAGTCGGTGTTCTCCGACAGGAATCCGTAACCCGGATGCACGGCGTCGGCCCCGGTGCGCTTTGCGGCGGCAATGACCTTGTCAACGTCGAGGTAGGTCTCAAGCGACGTTACGCCAGACAGCGAAACTGCCTGATCCGCCTCGGCGACAAAAGGTTCGCCGGCGTCGCCGTCGGCATAAATGGCAACGGTGCCAATGCCCATGTTGTGCGCAGAGCGCATGATGCGACGAGCGATTTCGCCGCGGTTAACAATTAGTATTCTTTCGATAGTATTTGCCATGATTACATCCGCCATACGCCGTAACCTTTGGCGCCTTCTACTACATTGTTGTGGCATGCGGACAAGGCGATAGCCAGGTGCGCACGGGTGTCGCGGGGATCGATCAGACCGTCATCCGAGATCGCTGCGGTGGCGAGCAGGGCGAGCGAGCCTTCTTCTGCTGACGCCTCGACCGCAGCGACGCGCTTGGCGTCGGCCTCCTCGTCAAAGGCCTGGCCACGCCTCTCGGCCGCCTGGCGACCGATGATGCTCATGACGCCCGCCATTTGTTTGGGCCCCATGACAGCTATCTTCGCGGAAGGCCAGATGAAGCTGAAACGGGTGCCAAAGGCGCGTCCGCTCATGCCGTAGTTGCCGGCACCGTACGAGGCTGCGGGAATGAGAGAAATGTGCGGCACGGTTGAGTTTGAAACCGCGTTGATCATCTTCGAGCCGTTCTTGGTGATGCCGCCCTGCTCGAAGTCCGTGCCGACGATGAAGCCTGTGATGTTGTGGATGAAAAGCAGCGGAACGTCGATCTGATTGCATAGCAGAATGAACTGCGTGCCCTTCTCGGCGGACTCGCTCATCAGCGGACCATTATTGGCGAGGATGCCGACGGGATAGCCGTCGATGGAGGCCCAGCCGCAGACAAGGGTTGGACCGTAACGTGGCTTGAAGTCTTCAAATCGGGACCCGTCGACGATGCGCGCGATCACTTCGCGCATCTCAAACGGGGATCGCAGGTCTGATGAGACAATGCCTAGCAGATCATCCGGGTCGTAGACGGGATCATCGGGTGGCAGGGTGGGTCCTGGCCCCAGCTTGCGCCAGTTGAGGTGCGCGACGACGTCGCGGCACATTCGA
>CAVOBC010000432.1:0-3608 GCA_963693635.1 Gammaproteobacteria bacterium
GATTGCTGCTGCGCAACTAGCGAGTTCCTGTCCCAGAATTCCGTTCTGGGGCGCGCACTGGCGTGCGGTGCAGGGATGCACCGCCATTTTCTGTAAGCCTCTTTTCTACAAGAAGGGGTTTGTTTGAAAACCGACTCCCAAGAATTGTCAGGATGACAATCCTGACAGGAACCAGCGAGATATCCCGGCAGGACTGGATGGTAGACTCGTTAGCATCTGCGTCACCCGACCTCGCAGGGCTTAGTCGCAAAGAAAAAACCAAGAAAAACAGTAATCCCTTGAGGACCCTTTAATGCTGAAACGATTCCTTGTACCCGAAGCCGACCAGGTTCTGGTCTCCGAACAAGCAGCGCGCGCTGCCACCCACGCCATCTTCGTGAAGATGGGCATGACCGACGAGGATGCCAGCCAATCCGCCGATGTCCTCATCACGTCTGACCTTCGTGGCTGCGAGAGCCATGGCGTCTCTAACATGCTGCGCAACTACATCGCCATGTACCAGGCAGAGCGGATGAAGCCGCAACCTGACATCAAGGTCTTACGCGAATCCCCGGTCAGCGCAACCCTCGACGCAGACTCCGGGCTGGGCATTCAGGTCGGGCCCCGGGCCATGCGCATGGCCATCGAGAAGGCAGAAGCGACCGGAATTGGCGCCGTCGCAATCCAGAACTGTGGCCACGTGGGGATGCTGGCCTACTACCCTCTAATGGCACTTGAACATGACATGATCGGAATCTGCATGGTCTCTGCAGGCGGCTCGCTACAGGTTCCTGTGTTTGGTTCTGAACCGGTGTTCGGCACCCACCCCATCGCCTGGGGTGCCCCTGCGGCGACGCAACCGCCGTTTGTCTTCGACGTGGCGACGACCCAGGTCGCTGCTAACAAACTCATGCTGACACGCCGCATCGGCTCGAAACTTGAGCCCGGCTGGATTACGGACCTGAAGGGCGACCCCATTCTGGAACCAGTCGATTCGCCGGACTACGGCGGATTTTTCATGTTGCCCTTTGGCGGCACGCGCGAGAACGGCGGCCACAAGGGCTACGGCTTTGCGACTATCGTCGATATCATGGCTGGCATTCTTTCTGGCAACGGTCCCGGCTTCATCGCCGGCGGCCTCGCACAATCCCAGTTCGTGATGGCGCTCAAGATCGAGGCCTTTACCGACGCCGGGGTTTTCAAGGAAGACATGGACAAGCTCCTGACCCGGCTCTCGACCATGACACCGGCACGGGGCCACGAGCGCGTGTTCTACGCCGGACTGATCGAACACGAGGAGGTTATCAAACGCAAGAAAGATGGCATTCCGTACCACCGTGAAGTCGTCGACTGGTTCAACCAGACCGCAACCGACTTCGGACTGAATTACTCCCTGCCATAGCACCCACTATCAATTAGCAGAACTTCAAACGGGGTGAATTCATGAGCGCCGCACTCCCTGAGTGGCCGACCCTGACGACTCACCTCTTTGCCTCCGACGTTCCCGCACTCGTCGGATTTCTGAAAGACGTGTTCGACGCTGAGGGCGAACTCGCAACGGGCGACCGACCGAACTCGGATTCGGTGAGTCGATGGTGATGGTAAGCGGCACTCACGCACGACCCGCCATGCCCGCATACTTTTATCTCTATGTTTCTGACGTCGATTGGACCCATGCTCAGGCGTTAGGTGCCGGTTGCAGCACCATCGAGCCACCCACATTGACACCCTACGACGACTACCGTTGCATGCTGCAAGACCCGTTTGACAACGTCTGGCAGATCGCAAGTCGACCCGCGTGAATTAGCCCCGATCAAACTAAATATCCGGTCGAACTACATGCCGGATCTAACCAGATACAGGAGGAAACCCCATGCCCGAACCACTTCGTATCGGCACACTCGGTGCCGCCAGAATTACACCCGGCGCATTAACCGGTCCTGCCGCCGACAACGATGATGTGGTCGTATCAGCCGTCGCCGCCCGCGATCCGGCACGCGCGGCCGAGTTCGCGGAAAAACACGGCATCGAGACCGTGCACGCAACCTACGATGACCTGATCTCTGATAACTCGCTGGACGCCATCTACAACCCGCTTCCCATCAGCCACCACCACGAGTACACGATCAAGGCTCTGCGCACTGGCAAGCATGTGCTGTGCGAAAAGGCGTTCAGCCTGAACGCGAGGGAAGCCGAAGAGATGGCGGCGGTCGGCCATGAAACCGGATTGGTACTAATGGAAGCATTTCACTCCCGGTACCATCCGATGTTCGCGCGTGCGATGGAAATTTATGACTCAGGCGACCTCGGTAACATCCAGCACATCGAGGCCCGTTTCCTGGTCGGTACGCCGAAGCCCAAAGACATTCGCATGCATTTTGAGACAGGCGGCGGAGCAACCATGGACATGGGCTGCTATCCCATTTCATGGCTGAGACATCTGACACGCCAGGAGCCAACCATCGTCTCGGCGGAGGCACAAATCGGCAATCCCAACGTCGACCTTCGCCTTGAGGTCCACTACGAACTTGCCGGGGGCATCACGGCAACAACAATTGGCTCGATGTGCGACCCGGGGTTCACCGCCGACCTGACGGTCACCGGCGATGCGGGCCGACTGCTGGCCGTCAATCCGCTCTCACCTCAGTCAGGCAACAAGATCGAAGTGACAATCAACGGCGAGACGACACGTGAGGAAGCAAGCAAGCGCCCTAGCTACGCCTATCAGCTCGACGCGTTTGTCGACGCGATCAGGAATGGCACGCCAATGCCGACGGACGCTGACGACGCCGTCAAGCAGATGCGGATCGTCGACGCCGCGTACCTCG
Organism: Gammaproteobacteria bacterium; assembly: GCA_963693635.1. Lineage (GTDB taxonomy): Bacteria > Pseudomonadota > Gammaproteobacteria > Pseudomonadales > Azotimanducaceae > CAVOBC01. The sequence continues at coordinate 2,808 of CAVOBC010000432.1, forward strand.
CTGCCGGCATGAAGATCCGCTAGCCGTTTGCAGGGTGCTGAAAGAGTACTTTTCTGCACCTTTCAGCTCGCCGGTTCAAAGTCACGGGTTCAGAGGCGCGGGTTCAGAGGCGCGGGCCCCAGCCCGCTCGCGAAGTGAACGTGAAAATCCACGTATCGGTCTATCAGCAGCCTGCGAGGATTGCATCGACCGCCTCCTCGACGTCCAGCGTCGAGGAAGCGATCCATTCGCCCGAGGCGTGTCAGTCCGAAACACACGGTCCAACTCGCGCGGCCCGAACTCCGGGCCGTAACCTGTCTTCGTGCGCCCGGCTTCGCGCTTGCTCACGACCTCCGGGTCCGGACATAGCACGAATACGCGAAGCTCGAGCGCCGCATAGCTCTCGATTACCTCTTGTAGTAAATCGCCGATGACAATGTCCTGGACGACCACCGTGAACCCGGCCGCCACATACTCTCGCGCAGCAACCTGCGCCAACCGATAACGAAGCCGAAGTTGCCTGAGTGCCTCATCCGTTGGCTGCGCGCTCATCTCTTCACAACCATTGGCAACCATTCTGCGAAAGACATCACCGCGCAGATGCACGCTGCGCGGCAACCGACGTGCCAACGCTTCCGCCACCGTCGACTTTCCCGCAGCCATAATGCCAGTTATCAAAATGACCTCAGGAACCAACATTCAGATCGTCAAGGCCCAGTCATTGCCAGCACGGCAGGATGTCAGGCGGGTTCAAAATAGAGCAGAACACTGCCCCCAAGGTCCGCCTCCGGTCTCTCGGCGTGAAAGACCGGCTTCACGCGC
>CAVOBC010000433.1:0-3594 GCA_963693635.1 Gammaproteobacteria bacterium
ACTACCCGTCAGTCCATCGGTCGATCCTATCGGGGCTACTTGGAAACATCGGCGAGAAGGGCGGGGACAACGAGTACCTTGGCACCCGCAACCGGCGCCACTTCATCTTTCCGGGATCGTCGCAATTTTCTCCCAAGCCGCGCTGGATCGTGGCCGCCGAGTTGACGGAGACGACCCGCCTTTTTGCGAGGACCGTGGCGGGGATAGACCCGGAGTGGATCGAGCCGCTGGCCGGTCACCTGGTTTCCCGCACGCACCACGATCCCTACTATGACGTGACGCTCGGTCAGGTCATGGCCCTTGAACAAGTGACCCTCTACGGTCTCGTCATCGTCAAGCGCCGCGCGGTCAGTTTTGCCGGCGTGGATGCCGGACAGGCGCGAGCCGTGTTCGTGCAGATGGCGCTCGTCGAGCAGGCAATGCGCTCAGACGCGCGGTTTTATGTGCACAACAAACAGCTGGTCGAAGCTGTCGAGCGGCTCGAATCGAAGACGCGTCGCCGCGACATTCTGGTCAGCCCCATGGCGATCTTCCAGTTCTATGATGAGCGCTTACCGCAGGATGTGTCGTCGGTACAGGCACTGGACCAGTGGCGCAATCAGGCCGAGAAGAACGATTCCGGCATCCTCTGCATGACGCGCGAAGATCTGATGAGAAATGAGGTCGTCTTGTCAGAGGCGCAGTTTCCAGACGAGATCGAGGTCCGTGATATGCGCCTCAAGCTCAACTATCACTTTGATCCGCAGCATCAGGACGACGGCGTGAGTGTCAGCGTACCCGCATCCGTGTTGCATCAGGTGCCGAAAGCGCAATTGGACTGGCTGATTCCGGGTCTTTTGCGAGACAAATGTGTCGCTCTTATAAAGTCTTTGCCGAAAAATCTGCGCAAGAACTTTGTGCCCGCGCCGGACTACGTTGATCGAGCGATTGAGAACATGCAGTACGACGGTCGGGTTTTGAAGCTCACGCTGGGCGAACGACTGCGACAATTAACCGGCGTTCGCATTCCCGAAGACGCGTGGGGTGAGACGTCGCTTGATGATCATTTGGCGATGAACGTAAAGGTGCTCGACAAGGCGGGTCAAATCGTAGGCGTTGGGCGTGATCTCAACCGGCTCATCGGCGAGTTTGGAAGTGCGGGCGAGTCCACCGGGAGTGTTGCACATCCGTTCGAGCGCACGGGTGTCACAGACTGGGACTTCGAGCTTCCGGAACGGGTCACATTTCGCGAAGCGGGCGTCGAGATCAACGGCTATCCCACCGTCCAGGCCGAAGGAGACACGGTGTCGCTGCGAGTCCTCGACAACAAGGCAAAAGCGGCGCGTGCGACGATGCAGGGAACGCTGGCGCTAATCATGCGGCGGCTGCCTGACCGGGTGCGATACGTGCGCAAGAATCTGCCTGGCTTCACGCGAATCGCGCTCCATTACTCGACCATCGGCCGCGAGTCAGACCTCCGCGACGAATTGACCGCGGCGATCTTTCGCTACACCTTCATCGACGACAAGGCGCTGGTCAGGACAGCGGCTGATTTCGCTGAACGACTGCAGGCGCGAGGCGAACTCATCGATGTGATGAATCGCGTCACCAACATCGTCGCTGAGTCCGTCGCGGGTGCACATGAAATCAGGCGTGGTCTGGATCAGTCCACGCCCGCGCACCAGGACGTCAATGAGCAGCTACAACGGCTCCTGTCGCCCGGATTCCTGAATAGCCTACCGTTTGCGTGGCTGCGCCACGTGCCGAGGTATATAAAGGCCGCTGCGAATCGTGTCCAAAAGCTCGACGAGAATCCGGCCAGGGACGTTGCGCAAATGCGCGAAGTGCAAGAGGCGCAAGAGAGAATCGATGGCATGACCGACCAGATAGATGCATCCGCGGAGTTGCTGCAGTATCGATGGATGTTGGAAGAGTTCAGGGTGTCGCTCTTTGCCCAGAATCTGGGGACGAGTCTGCCAGTCTCGGGGAAGCGGCTTCGAAAGCAATGGCAGAAGTATCAGTCGCTCTGATGCCTGGGGCGGCAAAGCAGCGTTTCGGACGACATGACGCCGGTTAACACGGGGGACCTGAATGATGGAGACGATGGCGAAGGGCTACGGACTGGTCGAGGGGCCGGTCTGGGATCAGGCACGTGGATTGCTATTCAGTGACGTCGTTTTCGGTGGCGTGTTTGCCGTCGACGGCGATGGGGTTGTCTCCACGGTCTTTGGGCATCGGCGGGGGATTGGCGGGATGTCCCCGCACGTGGACGGCGGGCTCGTCGTCAGTGGACGCAACATCTCGTACAAGTCGTTTCAAGGCGGCGAGTCGCGAATGTTGCTGGATCGGGACGTCGACAATGATCTGGTTGGCTACAACGACATCACAACCGATGCCGCGGGGCGTGTCTATTGCGGCTCCCTCGGGTCGAGCCCCATCTTCGACGATGGTCGTGAGCCCACTGCTGGTAACCTCTTCCTGATTGATCTTGATGGCTCGGCACGTCAGGTTGCTGCGGATGTCCAGCTTACAAACGGGCTTGGCTTCGCACCCGACGGCAAGACGCTCTACTACGCGGACTCACGGCGGCGTTCAGTCTTTTGTTACACCGTGGATGCTGCGGGGGATCTGAGTCAAAAACGTCTGTTTGTAGAGACCGAACGGGGCTCGCCTGACGGCCTTGTCGTGTCTGTCGATGGCGCTGTCTGGGTGGCGCTTGCGGGCGGGGACGGGGTTGGCGTGTACGAGGCGAGTGGCCGACTGCGGGAGCACATCGGGATACCAACCCCCATGTGCACCAGCGTGTGTTTTGGTGGCGGTGACCTGCGTGATCTCTATATCGTGTCTGGATCAGAGGGTACCGGGTCAGAGCGTGGCGGCGCGGTCCATCGGGTCCGCACGGACGTTGCGGGTTTGCCCGTCCCCCCAGCGCGAGTTCCTGTCTAGTTCTTGTCCCAAAATTGCCATCCTGACAATTCTTGGGAGTCGGTTTGCAAGCAAATCTCGCATGTTCTTGCAGAAAAGAGGCCTGCGGAAAATGGCGGTGCATCCCTGCACCCACGCCAGTGCGCGCCCCAGAATGAAGTTCTGGGACAGGAACTGTCTAGTCTCGGGCCTGCTACACCAATACACGGATTTCTCGGTCGCTTCGCAAGCCGTGCATGCCGTGGCTGAAATCCGCATTTTTCGAGGCGGGCCAACCGGCGTGCGTTGATTGCGCGGACTTGGTTGGTGGTTCGGAGTTCCGTCACGTTGAACGTTCAGAGATGCATCTTGCGCGTGGTGGTGGTCACATCTGTGCTGGTCTTGTCGCCCGGTGCCAATGCGGCTGATCCCTTCGAGCGCATCAATCGGGTAACACACGCGATTAATGAAGGCGTTGACCGCATGTTGTTGCGCCCTGCGCCCGTCGGCTATACACGGGTATTACCGGCATTTGTTCGGGGCGGATTGGGTAACGTTGGTTGTTGGATGCGTGGGGTTCACCGCATTCGCTTGTTTTACCTGTCTTGCATAGTAGAGTTCGAACTCGAACAGCCACTAGCGCCGATTGTGCAACATCTTTTCTGTAATTTCTGGTTATCCCCTCACTTTTGGTGGTTAGTCAGAGAAGGT